>DATIIS010000056.1:0-2514 GCA_035479415.1 Saccharimonadales bacterium (SeqCode) | reverse complement strand
AATTTCGTAGCAGGTCTTTTGATAAATAATGTCGTAATAATTTGCTGATCTAGAGAAGTATCCGGCTTTGTAACATCTACTTTATTTTGGACAGCTTGAGTAATAGTCGGTGTTGCTGTACTTGTTGCAGTAATTGAAGGTGTAACCGTTACTGTCTCTGCAAAAGCAGTAGCTGTTCTTAATCCAACAAAAATAAGCAAAATTGTTATAGAAACAAAAAAAGCAATTTTTTTATACATCTTAAAATGCATCGTAACAAAAACGGCTTGTAGTGTCAATGAGAATTGAAAATGTGTTAGAGAAGAATAGAAATGTCATCTATAAGCCAGCTTGTCATTCCAAGTGAAGCATAGAGACAATAGTGCGTAATCGAGGAATCTCTTCACAACAGCGTTGAGATACACAAAGGTACAGAATAAGATCAGCACTGATGCAAAGAGATCCCTCTATGCGCTCAGTGATAACTATTACTTCGCTTAGTCGGGATGACACTGGGATTATGAATTAGATGTGGGATGAACATTTTTATGCTGCGTGTTTGAGAGCCTGGAAAAAAGCTCTGCGAGTGACTTTCCCTTTTTTATTTTGTTTCTTAATATGTTGTTCAGGTTTGGGTTGACTTGTATCAGGAAGGGCGATCGGGCCCAATTGTATATCATTACCATCTTTGTCCTTAACATAATAATGATCAAGAATCGCTCGAGCTATCTTCCAATATCCAAGTTTGGATGGATGAATATCATGCATATCTCCTTCTTTTAGTAAGAGAGCAGGTTCTATCCAAAGTATTGAACTTGCAAACTCCGGGTGATCTGCAATAAATTCATTGATTGTTTCTTTGAGAGTGTTATTCATGTTTACAATAGCATTATGTGTATATTTTCGTCTGATATTGTCCATTTCAATAATCATGGAATTCCCATATTCATTTTCAATCGGTACTTCTTGCAATACTGTAGGATCTGTCATACCAATAAGAACCAGTCTATCTAAATTTGGTTCTTCACCAGATGTCTTTAATGAGTATACCAATTCAAGAAATTCTCTATATTCTTGTTTTGTTTTTTTATAAACATCTTGTAATTCATCAGCAATTTCCTTAACAAGCTTCATATCTAAATGAATGCCATCCATCGTATATAGTTTTTCAATTAATCTTTTATGTCGAAGGGCGAAGTGGAACAGTTCATTTCCAGCAGTACCTACTTGCCACGTTTCACTAGGAGAATCTGTGTCTTCTTCTAAATTTTCTGTATCTAATTGTTGAGGATAGATATCTTTGAGTTTTTTATCTAACTCAATTGCCTTCACTTGTTGTCTCCATTGCGATACTTCTGAACCAATTACTCCTGTATCAGTATAATCCCAAGAACAAACAGGAAAATAATCATCTTCAAAATGTAATTGGTTAAAATTACTATTAATTCCGTTTACTTGATAACTTGCATCTGGATAAGGGAGTTCTGCACCAAAAAATCCAAAAGCAACACTATCACCTGATTCATCGATCTTCACTTTTTTTACTTGGTCTATCGTTAAATAAAATTTCGTATTAGCGGCAACGCATTCAACATGAGGAGGATGTTCTAATTGTTCTACTGGGCTAGATCGCACTTCTGTTTCAATAGTTGTTACTGTATCTATTCCTATGGTTGGAAACACTACAAGGGCTGCTGCTGCAAATCGTGGAGCTACTTTATTGAATGTCCTTCTTGTGAATCCTTCTTTATTTTGGTTCTCCACAATCTCAGTATTAGGATCTGTTTGCGGAGAAAGTAAGGTTTCAGGACTGCGCATAGTATATACACCAGGGGTAGGAAGGGGTCTTTATTATTACCGTTTATTTCGGATTCTGTCTGTTTTTGATAGTAATTTTTTTCTTGGACGGAGATTCAATGGGGTTACTTCAAGTAGTTCATCCTCTTCAAGAAAATCTAAGTATTGTTCAAGACTCATTTTTAATGGGGGGGTGGGAACTACGGCAATATCAGCACTTGAAGCACGCATATTGGTTTGTTTTTTCTCTTTTACAATATTTAGTTCCATATCTTCTCTTCGAGAATTAAGGCCGATGATCATACCCTCATACACTTTTGTCGCTGGTTCTATAAAAGTAATGCCACGTTCTTGAGCATTATTCAAACCATAGGTTGTTGCCGTTCCTGATTCTGAAGCAATAAGTACACCGTTTCTAATTTGCTCAACTGGAGGGGTTAATGGTGCATATTTATCAAAAATGGTATTAAGTACTGCTGTTCCTTTGGTTTTGGTTAATAAAATACTTCGGATACCGAGCAACGCTTTAGAAGGAATTTTATATTCAAAACGGGTATTCCCTGTACCATCTGATTCCATATGTGTCATTTCTCCTCTTCGTTGTCCTAATTCTTGTGTAACAGCTCCTTGATATTCATCAGGAACATCCAACATGACATCTTCCATAGGTTCCATTTTTTGTCCATCTATTTCTTTGATAATGACTTCAGGTTTTCCCACCTGAAACTCATATCCTTC
>DATIIS010000055.1:0-1795 GCA_035479415.1 Saccharimonadales bacterium (SeqCode) | reverse complement strand
AAAGTGATGCTTGAAGAAGCAGCATCTAGATACTTAGAATTACATAATTCTAAACCTGTTACATTAAGGATTAACCAACTTGATTTGATCAAAATTAAAGCAAAGGCTAAACGAAAACAAATTCCTTATCAGACACTCTTGGGAGCTTTACTCCACGATTTCGCTGAAGGTAAAAGAGAGTTAAGTATCTAAGTAAAGTTGTAGAGATACAATAAATTATATGAAAGCCCTTTTTGATAATAAGAAATTTATTTTTATAGTAATTACTGCTTTTCTCTCAGTCATGGGAATTGGGATTGTTATTCCTGTTTTACCGTTTATTGTACAACACTACATGCCAGGCGCATCCAATGAAGATATCGCATTCAATGTCGGTCTGATGCTATCGTTGTATTCTGTTTGCCAATTCTTTGCAGCACCTCCACTTGGGGCGTTGAGTGACAAATATGGCAGAAGGCCAATACTGCTCTTCTGTTTGTTGGGATCTGCAATTGGCTATCTTCTTTTTGGCATTGGCGGATCATTAACTATTCTATTTCTTGGAAGAATCATAGATGGATTAACTGGTGGAGATATTAGTACTATTTTTGCCTATATTGCAGATGTGACAAAACCACAAGATCGTGGAAAAATGTTTGGTATCATTGGTGCAACCGTTGGTGTCGGATTTATGTTGGGACCTACTATTGGTGGGTTTGTTTCTCTCATCAATCTTTCTGCTCCGTTTTATCTTGCTGCTGGAATTACCATACTAAATATGCTGTTTGGCTATTTTGTTCTTCCTGAAAGTCTCAAAAAAGAAGACCGCATGAGTGACTTCTCATTGCATCATTTAAATCCATTTGCAACGCTAGTTAGTGTTTTATCAAATATCACAGTCAAGACAATTCTGCTTATTGGATTTTTTTACTTTCTTCCCTTCTCGCAATTACAAGGAATTGGTAGTATCTACTCCAAAGACGTGCTTCATTGGTCCGCAGCGAATATCGGTATATATTTTCTCGTCGTTGGAGCAATTGATATCATAACGCAAGGATTTTTGTCAGGAAAGCTCATACACAAATTTGGTGAATTACCATTAGTTCTCGCCGGCCTTTCAGTAACAGGGTTTGCGTATCTATGTAACGCTTTCCTCGTTGTTTTTCCATCAACAGTATTTGCCTATATTGCAGTTATTATTTATGCACTTGGGAGTGGATTGATAGAACCCTCACTTGGCGGATTAGTTTCGCGAGCTGCATCGCCTCAAGAACAAGGCAGGGTACAAGGTGCTAATCAGTCATTACAATCAATTACCCGGATTGTTGGACCATTGCTTGCTGCATATCTCTATGGATTTATGCCAAACCTTCCCTATATTACCTGCGTTCTGTTATCTCTTATTGCAATTGTATACGTTCTAAACAAACGAAAGATTATTCTTGCCCATATTCATGCAACAAAATGATAAACGCATGTAAGACATTTCGCAGGCTTTAAGAATATTCGATGATCATTTAGAAGGGAAATCCTTTGAGGCCCTGTATTCCTTTAAGGACAGATATTTCTCCCATGATTGGATACACATGGCCACTTATCAAATTTGCGATGAAATCATAGGTCTTTCTCGTTCCCATACCAAAAGCACTCATATCTACATCTTTTTCTAAATCTACATCTGTCAAAGATGCTACATATTCTTCACTCTCTGCAAAAACAGCTTTTGCATATTCACGAAATTGTTTTATATCTAGCTTCACTTCTTTCAACCATTTAGGATACGCTACTTGCCAATCCATAGGCTGCACTTCACTTG
>DATIIS010000054.1:0-2375 GCA_035479415.1 Saccharimonadales bacterium (SeqCode) | reverse complement strand
GAAAAAGCAATGCAATTGGGTGCTGTTGATTTTGTTATAAAAAGCGACCTACATTTAGAAGACTTAATTACTAAAATTAATACCCTCCTGCCACAAACTACTTGATCACAAAGGTAAAACATACCATAATAAAAGAATATCTATGTACGACTCTCAAAAGCTGTATAGTGCGCTGCAGGAATTAGAAGTTATTCCTGCTAATCAATTAGATAAAGCGCTGTCTGATGCCCAAACTCAGCAAACTTCTTTAGGAAATATTCTCTTGGATAGAAGCCTGCTTACCGAAGATGATTTAGGAAAGCTTCTCTCTGATATCTATAACATCTCATTTATTCATATCAGTAATATTATTATCCCAAAAGATGTATTAAATATGATCCCCGAAGAGATGGCAAGACAACAGGAAATTATCGCATTTAAACAGGATGAGATAGGATTACACGTGGCACTTACCGATCCGACGAAAACAGAAACCATCGAGTACATACACAATAAATTAGGCCTCCCAATTATTGTCTATCAAACAACAAGATCCGATATTGTGAGTTCGCTGCGTTTGTATCTCAAAGATATTGCCGAAGCAATTGAGGATATTATCAATGCAAGTATCCAAGAACAACAAAGTAAAAAAAATCAACCAATTGATCCACCAATTATAAAAATTGTGGAAACAATTATCACCTATGGCTATGAAAATAACGCTTCTGATGTTCATCTTGAACCTGAAGAAAGTATCGCCTTAGTTCGCTTTCGTATTGACGGCGTCTTGCACGACATTATCCAGCTTCCTCTTGAATTATATAACCAAATTGTTACTCGTATTAAAGTTATAGCAAAATTGCGGACAGATGAACATCTTGTTCCGCAAGATGGCAAAATTGAGTTTACTGTTGATAAAGAACAGCTTGATGTTCGAGTTTCTATAGTACCGATTCGCCGCGGTGAAAAAGTTGTCATGAGATTATTAGCTGGAAACAGCAGACAAATAACGCTGACAAATCTTGGTTTTTCAATAGGCGATTTGGGAAAAGTGAGTAATGCATACCAAAAACCTTACGGTATGATTTTATCAACAGGACCGACAGGATCAGGAAAAACAACAACTATGTATGCAATCCTCACACTTCTTAACAATAGGGATGTGAACATTATGACCATTGAGGATCCTATTGAATATGATATCGAAGGAGTAAACCAAATACAGGTTAATCTGCAAACCGATTTAACTTTTGCAAGCGGTTTGCGAAGTATTCTTCGTCAGGATCCCAATATTATTCTTGTAGGTGAAATCCGTGATGAAGAGACAGCGGATATCGCCATAAATGCTGCGATGACCGGTCATTTAGTCCTTTCCACGCTGCACACAAACGACGCGGCAACTGCTATTCCAAGACTTTTAGATATGAATATTGAACCATTCCTTGTTTCATCAACAGTGAACGCTATTATCGGACAACGTTTGGTAAGAAAAATTCATTCAGCATGTCGAGTAAGTGATGATGTTAATATGCAGACTTTCACAAAATTTATAGATATGGCGCTTATTCAAAAGATTTTCGGAACCCAAGAGAAGGTACTTCTCTATAAAGGAAAGGGTTGTGAGTTGTGTCATGGAACAGGGTATTCAGGAAGAATTGGTATATATGAAGTAATGGAGATCAATGATGATATTAAACAAGCAATTGTTGAAAAGAAAGATGCTACAGAGATACGGAAATTAGCCATACAAAATGGCATGATGACTATGCTGGAAGATGGATTAAACAAAGTTAAAGCAGGAGAAACAACAATAGAAGAGTTATTGCGGGTAACAAAAGAGTAACAGTACCATATGAAAATTTCTGCCCAATTTCAACTATTCCCCCATATCAATTTTGTTGATAAATTATTATTTACAAAACACTTAAGTATTCTTATTGAAAGTGGCATCACTATTGTTGAATCATTAGACATTCTCGCTGAACAAACCGAATCACCCATATTTAAACAAGTCATCACGTCACTTTCTTCAGATATTAAAAATGGACAAACCTTTTCCAGCGCATTATCAAGGCATCCGAAAGTGTTTGATACCCTCTATGTCAATCTTATTGAAGTTGGAGAAAAATCGGGAACTCTTGATACAAATCTAACCTACTTAGCAACACAGATGGCAAAGGACTATGCTTTTCGAAAAAAAATAAAAGGTGCATTAATGTATCCTTCTATTGTCTTTATCGCAGCAATTATCATCGGTTTTAGTATCAGTATCTTTGCATTACCAAAACTCGTTGATTTATTTCAAGGATTCGGAACAACGCTTCCATTGACAACCCAGATTTTATTATCATTCGCCTACCTTATGAAAAACTTCGGAATACTTATCGCAGCTGCAT
>DATIIS010000053.1:0-16556 GCA_035479415.1 Saccharimonadales bacterium (SeqCode) | reverse complement strand
CTGATTGGTGAGAAGAGGAATTCGCGTCCGTTTTTATCAACAGCGGCATACATATAATTGTAGGTCACTCCTTTTTTAAGATCTGAGATAGTGTAGTTAGATACGTTTGGTGGAATATTGCGTACAGCGTTGGAAAAAGTTGCCTCTCCTGATGGTCCATAATAAATATTGTATGAAGCTGCATTTGGAACAGTTGGTAATTGAATGGTCGCTTGATCATAGAGTCCTGCCATGATACTCATTCCAGCGACAGCTTGACGGGTCGCGCCTCTGTTGAATGTAGCTACGACTCCTACAACCAATATAAGACATGCACTGATAATGACAATCCTTCTAAAGAGTAATGTCTGTCCGTCATTGGCTGAACGAGTTGAACGTGGTGAAGTCCGTTTGACAGT
This sequence comes from Saccharimonadales bacterium (SeqCode), assembly GCA_035479415.1. Taxonomy (GTDB): domain Bacteria; phylum Patescibacteriota; class Microgenomatia; order Levybacterales; family UBA12049; genus JACDET01. The sequence goes on along the minus strand of DATIIS010000053.1, from coordinate 16,158 downwards.
CTTTTTGGTTGTTGCCTTTTTTGGGGCTATTTTCTTTTTCATGGGTATACTATTAGTAGAACAAAAAAGTAGGGGAGTTGTCAAGTCCTCTTTGCTATAAGCTAAATCTTTTCAAAAAAACATTTTTTACCGTCTCAACAAGGAACAAGTATGCAATGATAAGAATGACAAGAATGCCGAAATAACGCATTGGTGGAATAACAAGTCCCAGAGCAGGAGCAAGTGGAGTGAATGGAAGAAGGACGCCAATAAGAGCCAATGAAATACACGTTATCATAAGCCACTTACCAGGCTTACTCAAGAAAAATGGAGTTCGTGCAGTCCTGATAACAAAAACAACAAGAATTTCTGTCGCGATTGATTCGATGAACCAACCTGTTTGAAACAATGGACCTCGTGCATGAAAGAGAAAAAGCATAATTGCAAAGGTGGCATAATCAAAAATAGAGGAGAGTGGACCAAATGCGAGCATGTAATTCTTAATAAAACTGATATCCCAATGTCTTGGTTTGACCAGGGATTCAGGATCGACATTGTCTGACGGGATACTCAGTTGCGAGACGTCATAAATGCCATTGGTTAACAATATCTGGACCGGAGTCATCGGCAAAAAGGAAAGGAAAAAAGAAGCACCTGCTGCTGAGAACATATTGCCGAAGTTGGAGCTAGTTGCCATGAGGATATATTTGATGGTATTACTAAATGTTTTTCGTCCTTCTATGATGCCATCGGCAATAACATCAAGACCTTTTCGAAGAAGGACAACAGCCGCTGCATCTTTTGCAACATCAACAGCAGTATTGACCGAAATTCCAACATCAGCACTATGAAGAGAAGGCAGATCATTGATCCCATCTCCCATATATCCGACAGTATGTCCATGTTTTTGAAGCGTTGTTATAATGCGAAGTTTTTGTTCGGGTGAGACACGAGCAAAGATATCAATGTCATTTACTTTGGCAAGAAATGCTTCATCACTCAAATTCTCTAAATCTGCGCCAAGAAGCACTTCCTTAAAAGGGATACCAACTTCACGACAAATTCTCTGAGTGATAATTTCATTATCTCCAGTTATGATTTTTGTCTGAACATTGAGATTATGAAGCTTCTCCAAAGCTTCTTTAGCACTCTTTTTAGGGATATCAAGAAATGTCACGTAGCCTTCAAATGTCAGATCTTTTGCATCATCCCATGTATATTCTTTTTTCTTGGCAATTTTTTTGGTGGCAACAGCAACCATTCGAAGGCCACTGTTATTGAGATTCACGAGTCGCGAATGAAGTCCTTTTTTGTTGGGGATGTTCTGACAAAGTTCAATGATATTATCTGGTGCGCCTTTGGCGATAAGTGTTGCTCCTTTGTCATCTTCAATGACTGTATACATGGCTTTTCGGTTGTAATCAAATTCTTCTTCATCAAGCTTTTTAAGGTTGTGTTTAGGAGCTATTTTATTTTTTAAGGCGTATTCCCAAAGTGAGACATCAATTGCGTTGCCAAGGACTTTGTGATGGACGATCGCAGAATTGCAGAGAAGTGCAAGGTCCAAAACGTCTTGATTTCTTTTTTCATGAATATCAAAAAAATCGATAACATCAATTTTCCCTTCGGTTATTGTGCCTGTTTTATCTGTGCAAAGGACATCCATGTTGCCGAGATTTTCAATTGAGATAAGTTGTTTGACGACAATATGTTTTTTTGCCAATTTTCCAGCTCCATGTGCAAGACTCACCGTTACAATAACTGGTAACAATTCAGGTGTTAACCCAACTGCAATTGCCAGAGAAAAGAGAAGTGAGTCAATAAGAGCGTGCCCCAAAAGCCAGTTAATAATAAAAATGGCGATGGTCATGATAAGAATTACTTTGATAATAAGATTTCCAAAAGTTGTCAGCCCTTTTTGAAATTCTGTCACTGGACGGACAAATGAGGATGTCTCAGCGATTTTACCAAATTCTGTATCTTGTCCGATTTGGATGACAACGCCTTTTCCAGAACCACTCTCAACAATTGTGCCCATGTATCCGATATTGTCTATTCCTGTCGTACTTTTGGGTGGAGAGTCAAGTCCTTCATTTGTCTTAAAAACTGTTTTTGCTTCTCCTGTGAGGGTAGACTGATTGAGAGAGATATCTTTGGCTTGGATAAGTCTGACATCAGCGGGGATAATACTTCCTTGTGATAGAAGTACAATATCTCCAATTGTCAGATGTGTAACTGGTATTTCAAGTTTTTCTCCGTGTCTTTCAACAAGAGCAGTTGGGGAGATCTTTTTCAGAAGTGAGTCAACAGTTTTGACAGCACTGTACTCATTCCAAAGTCCGAGAACCACACTTGCCATAATAATCCCAAAGATATAATACGAACTAATATGCTGGCCCAAAAGATATGAGATAAATGTGGCAATTGCGAGGATAACAATAAGTGGATTGCCGGTAAACTGTCTTACAAAAATAGTTAAAAAATTTACTTTTCGCTCATGAATTATATTAAGACCATACTTTTTTTGCCTCTCAAGAACTTCTTTTTCACTCAGTCCTGAGATCTCTGTTTGCATTTTTTGAAGTATCTCTTCAGGATTGCGACTCCAATAATCTTTTTCTTTTAGTAAATCAATTGACATACAGTGTTAGAGGTTAAGCGAACAGTATCTTTTCTTTTTCAAATGCCTTTTTAACAAGAAATCGATACTTTCTGCCAATTTCCCAACGTCTGATAGGATATGTTGTGAGCGTAATCCTCACAGTCATAGTCTCCATATTTTTAAAGTCTTCAATTCCGTTTACTTGAGACCCTGGGAATAATGCATCAGCAAAGTCTTTGTCACTTTGTAATTCTTTCAGTGCAGTTTCTGCGGCTTTGAGAACTTTTGAAATATCTTGGTTTGCTTTGACTGGAAGATCAATAAAGAGATTGTGTTTGTACCTGGAATAATTGACGAGTTCTTTGACCTGGCTATTTGGTATTATGTGAGCAGTGCCATCATTGGCACGAATAGTAAGAGTTCGTGCTCCAAGTTGTTCAACAATTCCTTCTGTTAGGTCAGTTCGTATATAGTCGCCAATTCCAATGGAATCCAGCGACAACAGAAAAAGGCCATTCACAAAATCTTCAATAATTGATCTGGCACCAATTCCTATGATAATACCGACAACGCTTGCAGATGCGAGAAGAGGAGTCAAGTCGATGCCAAAAATTGTAATAATGATATATCCTGCGCATACATAGACAAATGTCGTTATGATATTTCGTGTAACAGCGGCAACAGTGCGGGTACGTTTATTATTAAAATGTTTGGGTACTCGGATAAGTGACCGCAAGACATAGTCAGTAAGAACTGCAACAAGAAGAGTAATTCCAGCATAGAGAAAGGTTTTGAGCATTGCTGCTGAGGCGATGTCTAATTTCATAGCTACTTTAAGTATGAAAGGATGCAAAAATAAAGTCAAGAAAACGTAGGCTTTAGTAAAAGTTTTAGGAAACGCGGGTTGTCAGAAGAGAATTCCTTGGATAGCGATTTCTTAGGATAAGTTGTTGATTTTCAAGTAATTTGAAGTCTCGTACCTCTCTGACAAAGTTATTAAGAAGGATTTGTTCTTGATCTTTTTTTATAACAATTCTAAAGCCTTTTTCGTTGAGTCCATTGACTTTGTATGCGTGCTGTAACCAGCCTTGTTTTTCAAGGTAGTCAGAGAGTTTTACAACATCATCACCATACACAAATAATTGTGGTGAGTAGGGTGAGCCCTCAAAACATGAATAGCCAAATCTTTGAAGAACATCAACGAGCTCTTCTTTGGTTTTGATATATTTTTTGGCAAAGCTTTTGTAGCCTTGGTATTTGTAGAGCATAAGATTGGTATAAAGACTAAAAACAGCAAGTGATGAGCCTGTTACTGTGAGACTTGCCATTTTTTTGGCGCCAGTACTCAAGTATTCGATGCTTCCTGTGTATGTTTGTATAGTTTGTTTGTCTCGAAGTAACAGTATTCCACCACCACACAAAGAAAGTCCAAATTTGTGGCAAGAGATATTCATTGAGAAAAGACTTTCAAGTTGAGAAAATTTATATTTGAGATCTGTATCAAGGTAGGGGATAATAAAGCCTCCAATTGCTCCATCAATATGAATTCCTGCACCATATTCTTTGGCAATTGCGTCAAGTGAGACAAGATCATCAATAACTCCAAGCTCAGTTGAGATCATAATTCCTGCAATAAGGATAGTATTTTCATCAACTTTTTTCTTAACGTCTTCAATGTCACTTGTATATTCGTCATTAAGATTAACATCTCGTACTTCAATGTTAAGCATTTTTGCACAGCGTTTGAGACTGTAGTGAGCATGGCGGGGGATAAGGATATTGGGTTTGGTTATCTTTCGTTCGTCGCGTGCCTTCTCTCTGGCATAATGAAACGCAAGAAGAATACTTTCTGTTGAGCCTGAAGTAAGTACTGTTGAGCCATTTTTATTGTCAAAAAGCCTTTTGAAGTAGCGTTCAATAGTAGTTTCGAAATGACTGAGAGATTTGTATCCGTTGCGGTCGACGACATTTTTATTGAGGTAGTGGAAGAGGTATTGATAGACAAATGGGTTTTTGTGGATTGCAGTAAAAGTTCCGATATTTTTAACTTCGCTTGGATCTTCTTTAATAAGTTTATCCAATTTATCTTGTAAGTTTTGTAAGTTTCCCATTTGTTATAGGCTAGATTAAAAGTATAACAAAATAATTGTTGGGATGTCAACCCTGTTTTCACAAATAATAAAAAATACCATATATAAAGATAATTTTCACACTAAGGAAAATTAAAAGTTGCTATGGGATTGAAAAATAAAGCCATTTTAAAGATAGGGAAGTGTGATTGTTTCTTGCAGTATCCTTACGCTCTTTTTGCGTATTTCTCAGCAAGATGCAGTATTCTAAGTACGATGTTACATCTACATCATACAAAAGGGAGCGGTTATCACATATCATTCTGAAGCGACCTTTGCAAAAAAACCAACGCCCAGCAATGATAGATAGCCAACAATAATGTAATTATATACAAGTAATAAAGAAAGGAGGGGAGTAATAAAAAAATGATATACTTTTTTGAAAAACAAATACGAAACGTTTTCTTGTCATTCTTTAACGTATTTTCTGCACCTATTCACTAGAGGCCTCTTTTTAGCACTTGACAAGTTGGTCTGCTAATTCTAAAATAGGTAATATGGATAACATTCAGGACTTGCTCAAACCAGTTTCCCCACAAGAAGCGTTGAAGAAATTTACGATCAATTTGACAGATAATGCCAAAAGTGGCAAGATCGACCCCGTTATCGGTCGTGAGTCTGAAATCCGCCGTGTCATGGAGATCCTCTCACGTCGCACAAAAAATAATCCAGTTCTTATCGGAGATCCAGGTGTTGGAAAGACAGCAATTGTAGAAGGACTAGCACAAAAAATCGTTGAACATGCTGTTCCGAGCACACTTGCTGACAAAGAAGTTGTTGTGTTGGATTTTGCATTGCTTTTAGCTGGTGCCAAATTCCGAGGTGAATTTGAAGAGCGTCTCAAAGGCGTTATCAAAGCCGTTGAGGAAGCAAATGGCAAATACATCATGTTTATTGATGAGCTCCATACATTGGTAGGCGGGGGAGCAACAGAAGGCTCAAATGACGCCGCCAATATTCTCAAGCCAGCACTCGCTCGCGGTTCGCTTCGAATGGTTGGTGCAACAACTGTCACTGAATACCGCAAATATATTGAAAAAGATCCAGCACTCGCCCGCCGTTTTCAACAAGTTCTTATTGATGAGCCAACCATTGAAGATACCATTTCAATTCTTCGAGGAATTAAAGAAAAATATGAGCTACATCATGGAATCCGAATAACTGATAACGCGCTTATCTCAGCTGCCAAATTATCTGCCCAGTATATCCCCCAACGTTTTCTTCCTGACAAGGCAATTGATCTTATTGATGAAGCAGCAGCTGCAATTAAGATCGAGACAGAAAGTATGCCAGCAGAACTTGATGAACTGAAGCGTCATATTATGCAGCTGGAGATTGAACTTGCGGCATTGAGACGTGAAAAAACAGAAATTGCAAAGTCACGAAAAGTTCAGCAAGAAGAACAGCTTAAAAAATTGAAAGAGCAGTCCTCTATTATCGAAGATCGCTGGAACAAACAAAAAGATTTGATTCAAAAGATCCAGGCTATCCGTGCCAAAATCGATGCTTTCAGGATTGAGCTTGAAAAAGCTGAGCGAGATGTGGATCTTCAGAAAGCTGCTGAGATTAAGTATGGCAAGATTCCAGAACTTGAGAAGAAATTGCAAGAATTGGATGATGTGTGGACCAAAATTCCAACTGAAGAACGAGTTCTTCGTGTCGAAGTTGATGAGGATGAAATTGCTCGAGTTGTTGCACGCTGGACCGGTATCCCAGCAACTCGTATCCTCTCAACTGAATCAGAACGACTCCTCCTCCTTGAAGATGAACTTAAGAATTATGTCGTCGGTCAAGACGAAGCAACTTCTGTTGTTGCTCGTGCTGTTAGACGTTCCCGATCGGGTTTGGGCGGACGCGACAAACCAATCGGCTCTTTCCTCTTCTTAGGACCAACTGGTGTAGGAAAAACTGAGACAGCCAAGGCACTTGCGCGAATTCTCTTTAATGACGAGCATGCGATGACGAGAATTGATATGAGTGAGTATATGGAGTCACACGCGGTCGCACGGCTGATTGGTGCGCCTCCTGGGTATGTCGGATATGATGAAGGCGGTCAATTGACAGAGGCGGTCAAGCGCCGACCATATTCAGTGATTCTATTTGACGAAATTGAGAAAGCTCATCCGCAAGTCTTCAATGTCTTTTTGCAGCTCTTTGATGAAGGAAGACTTACTGATAGCAAAGGTGTGACGGTGGACTTCCGCAATACTATTATAATCATGACGAGCAATCTCGCAGGAGATGCTATTCGGGACGCAAAAGACAAAAAAACTGCTGAGAAAGAAGCATGGGAAGTTCTTCACTCACATTTCAAACCAGAATTTCTCAACCGATTGGACTCAGTTGTCATCTACAATCCCCTCTCCCCTAAGGAGCTTGTCAAAATTGCCGAGCAACAGCTTGAATTGGTCAAAGAGCGAATGGCCGAGAACGGCATTGTCCTTAAAGTAACTGATGATTTGAGTATGTATTTTGCAGAAGTTGGCTATGATCCGATTTTTGGCGCAAGACCTTTGAGACGCGCAATTGATGAGAAGCTTGTTGATGAGATAGCCACACGAATTATCGAGGGCACTATCAAGCCTGGTGATACGATTAATCCTAAAGTGAAAGATAATAGAATCGTTATTTAGCCTCATTATTTCTTTGATGTTTCATATATTGACAGTGAACTTCTTTTGTGTTATTTTTGATCTAATATGAATGATATTGTTAATCAGCTAACAGATTTTATAGAAATAGCAAAGAAGAATAGAAAGTATCCTTCTGGGACTGCAATTGGAAGATCTGCTGCATTAAATCTTTTTGCTCAAGAGCTTAATGAACAAGAAAGAAACTCTATTGAAACATTTAAGAATAACTTTGACCAAATATATCAAAGTGTTTATAACAAGAATAAGTCAAAGATGTCTATAGAATCTCTTGAGACTTATAAGGGTAGAATAAATAAGCTCATCAAAGATTATGAGGAATATGGTGTTGACCCATCTAAATTGGCTAATTGGAATAGACCTGCCAGAAAGGTTCGACAATCTGCCTCTATCTCTAAAAAAAATAAAAAAAGTGGCCCAGTAGATGAAGAAAAAAACCAGACAAATATTACGAATAATGATTTAGAGCTTTCTCGTTATGAACTTCCTTTAAGGCCTGGTACAAAAGCAATAATTTTAATTCCATCCGATATAACAAAAAGTGAAGTATCGAAGTTAAAGAAATATTTTGATTTTGTCGAAAGTATCGCAATAGCAGACGAGCAGCATATCCAAGTAGACGAAGGTAAGTAGGATTCCAACTCCTACTACATATCTGTAACATAGCGTGTTCTGATATGTTCCATCGCTGGTGCAAATCCAGCTCTGCTCAGCGCTTTAAATCTAGATGAATTGATTTTTGAGGCTAAATCTGTTATAATATTTTATATCAGAACATGCTAACAAATAAACTCCTTCGGGAGTTTTTTTGTTTTTAAAATATTTTCAATACTTTGTGGCTCACCAACTCAAACCCTTCATACAAAAATTCCACCACAAAAAATTCGTGCTCCTGCATGAGTTTTAAAAATATTTTATCTCCTTCGTAAAGATTGATTTTTTCAAGCTCATCAAGACTCACCCACTCAAATGATCCTTCACGTCCGGCGACGGGTTCGCCTGTAAAATCATTTGAGATAAAGATGAACATGATTACATCATATTTGCCTGTGTTTTGATTGCGGATGTAGATAATTCCTTTGAGATCAAGAGAATGTACCGCAATTCCTGATTCTTCTTTGACTTCACGGATTGCTGCCTCCTCGACTGCCTCCCCTAGCTCCACATGTCCACCAATTGGGAGATATCTTCCACTCTCATGCATCAAGTCGTCCTTTTTGTTACGAACGAGAAAAAGCATCTTGTTGTCTTTGAGAAGATAGACGCCAGTGGTTTGTTTTTTCATGGGAAGGTCAGGTCAATGGGTTTGGATATTGTACGTGTATTTTTTGTATCTCTTCAAGGAGGTCATCTGGAAGCGTGATATCAATACTTCCGATATCTGCTTTGAGTTGTTCAATTGATGTGGCACCAATGATGGTACTTGTGACAAATTCACGCGACGCGACAAATGAGATGGCCATCTGGGCTGGGTCAAGTCCGTACTTTTTGGCGAGATCGATATATAATTTGATTGTCTCCTGTGCATGGTCTGGATTATATCGTTGGACATTGCGAATTTTTTCATAATCAAATCGTGAACCTTTGGGCCTCACTCCCCCGAGGTACTTGCCAGTCAGAACACCAAATGAGAGAGGTGAGTAGACGAGGAGACTCAATTTCTCTTTGATACTTATCTCAGCAAGAGCAGTCTCGTATTCTCGCATGATGAGGCTGTATGGGTTTTGGATGGATTGGATTCTTGGTAATTTTTTTGTCCAGTGAAGCCTGAAAAATTCCATAATTCCCCAAGCTGTTTCATTTGAAACTCCTATGTATCTCACTTTGCCTTCTTTGATAAGTTCAGAAAGTGCTTCAAGTGTCTCTTCAATTGGGACGGATTTGTCATTCGGATCATGGATATAGCCTCGTTTGCCGAAGTAATTGGTATTGCGATCTGGCCAGTGAAGTTGATAGAGATCGAGATAGTCAGTTTGTAATCTTTTTAGAGATCCTTCAATTGCCATGCGGATATTTTTGCGATCAAAGCGAGGAGTTTCACCGTTGCGGATGTAGTTGTTGTTATTGTGGCTGGCTACTTTAGAAGCGATGATAAGATCTTTTCGTTTGCCAGTCTTTTTGAGCCAATTGCCTATGTATGTCTCTGTCCTTCCTTGCGACTCGGCATGAGGTGGGATTGGATACATCTCTGCTGTGTCAATAAAATTTACATCCTGGCTTATGGCATAATCGAGTTGTTCGTGTGCTTCTTCTTCGGTATTTTGTTCTCCCCAGTTCATCGATCCGAGACAAATGGCGGAGACATCGATATCAGTTGTGCCAAGTTTGCGGTACTTCATATGACGACCTAAATTCTAACAGATATGTTAGAATAAAGAAATATTTTAAAGACTATGGATAAGGAAATTTGTAAGAATTGCGGACATGAGTTGGAAATCCGTTCCACCAAACAAACTGCGGCGCAGAAAAAAAAGCCTTTTTATTATTCGGCATATTATTATTGTCCAAATTGTAAAAAGTTATATCACAGTGACAAATTTAAGGTGAGTAATGGAAAGACTATGTCCCTTCCTTTGGAGAAGCTTAACGGAATGCATCTGGGATCGCTTGAGCCTTTGACAGGCAAATATGATGCGGAGATCTGGACTGATGGCGCATGTGTCTACAATGGTACACCTCAGGCAAAAGCTGCCTGGGCTTTTGTGAGTGGTGAGACAGAACGGGCAGCCCGTGTGGAAGGCAAGCAAACCAACAATGTCGCTGAGGGGCTAGCAATTTATTACGCGCTTGTATGGGCAGCGGAGAAGAATTACAAAAAAATTGTCATACATACTGATAGCCAAATTTCACTGTTTAATCTCAAAAAGCCTGCAAGCAAGGTGAAAATGAATAGGGAAATATTTGAAGATATTGAGAAAGTGATTGCTGATAATAATTTGGAAGTCGAATATGTAAAAGTCTTGGGACATTCCGGCGATCCAAATAATGAGAGAGCTGATAAGTTAGCAAATGGTATGGCGGCGAGCTAGTATGTTAATTATTTTGTTGAATTTTTTTTAAAGAGTGGGTACACTAAAAGTAATTACTGGTCTGAAGGTGGTGAGTATACATGGCAATACAAGAGCAAAGTCCAATAAAAGAAAGTCAATGGAGAAAATCGGTGGTTATGCCCTGAAGACACGGGCTTTTCATTGACAGTCAATCCTCATCTATGTTACAGTATTGTTAGATTTCAGTTCGCCCGGACAATGAAAACTTAATTGTGCTGGGTAAATTAATTTAAGAAAAATATGTGCTTGCTCAGTCGACTATTTAACGGCTGGGCATTTTTGGTATTTGGGGTCATTTCCCTATAACGGATCCCCTTGCAAACTAAAATATATAACATAGATAGTATAACGGAGATATAATAAAAATATGGGTTAAGAAGATATTAAACGAAAAAACCTCTTTCGGGAGAAAAGAGGTTGAAAGGATTATTTATGAGTTGGATAAACGTTCCTCTGGATAAGAGTATACGTGAGGTGTGGTTATTTGTCAATAATAGTTCAAAAATGTCGAAAAAAAGGCAGAAAAAGGCATTACGATTTCTCGTAGCTTTGTTAACAATCTTTGCTCTCTTTTTGATAGTTGTCTTTTGGGCTTTTGGGCATTTTATTTTAGGACATTAAAGATGGAAGAGCTGATATGGTTTGTCCATCTTGCTATTGAAGCTAAAAAGTTATAAAATCCTGCTAGGAAGACGTTATGCAGGAAGTAATAAACAGAGCTATAGGATTAAGTCAGGGAAAGGGATTTATAGATGTGATAACTTTAGCGAAAGGCTACGGCATTGATGTTTATTTATCTAACGAAAAGGCAGAAGAAAATGAAGATTTTAATGCCTGTATTACATACGATAAAACAACAGGTAAATATGCTATTTATGTTAACCCCAAACAACCTTATGAACGACAAAGATTTTCAATAGCTCACGAATTAGCACACTACTTCTTACATCGTGATGAGTTGATAGAAGCAGGAGAATTAAATCGTGATCCTCAAGATTCGTTAAATCGTGAAAAAGATTATAAAGCAGATAAACTTGCGGCAGATATTTTAATGCCCACCCCTCTTGTAGAAGAATATATTAAAGATAAAGAAATAACCAAATATACAAAATTTAATAAATCTATTATTACTAAAATCGCAGATTATTTTAAGGTTTCTAGGACTGTCGCTGCAATAAGGTTGAGGGAGTTGAAATACTTCGTTCCCTACATCTCATTTGCATGAGTTATATGGGAAGAGGTACTCCGTTAATAGACGAAGAGGATTTGATACGTCGTACCAAACGAGATAACTATCATATTCGTCGTGTCATAAAAATTGCTGTTCTAATCTTCTTATTATTTATTGGCACTGTTATAACAGGCGGATTTATAAGTACATTCGTGCTAAATAGCAATTTCAGATCTGAAATATTAGATACAATAAAAAGTAATTTTCAGGCAATTATACTTGCAGGTTTATATATTTTAGGCATTAGAGTATTCAATACTGGTGATGATGAAAAATAAAAAACGACTAGAAAACAACTCAAAAGTACAAAAACGACTTGAAGAAGAAGAAACAATTGAGAAGAAAGACTTTGCAGAACTCCTTAAGAAAGCTGTACGGCCTTCTTCACAGAAACCTGCTTGAGCATATCGTAAAACATCTCATCTCCCAACTGTCGATTGCCATATCTATAACCATATTCATCTGCATAATTCTGTAAATACTTCGGGCTTATATGAGTGTATACACCCCCAACCCCACGCTTGAAGATAGACCAGAAGCCCTCAATTGAGTTTGTGTGAATGTCAGTACCTTTAATAACATATTCTTTTTTATGGTTCACAAAGCGGTGGTTGTAGCCGTATTTAGAGAGTTGTTGGTATCCTCCGAGTTGATCGGTATATATTGTTGCATCTGTAGCGATATTTTCAGTTATATTTTTAAGCATTGTCCATTTACCAGTATTAGGGATATGCCTCAAGTGGATCTTCCCTTCTCTCTCAAGCATACCCATAAGTATCTCTTTTTTCTTTTCATTAAAGTCTGTAACATATCGTTTGTTCTTGGGTGAACCACCCATATATGTTTCATCACTTTCAACAATTCCCTTTAGCGGATCGCCATTATCTGCCATAAGTTTTCTTAATTGGTGACACATCCTAAATGCACATTTGTATGTTACACCTGTCTCACGCATTATTGTTCTTGCACTTACTCCAGATCTTGTCTTAATCATAGTCCACATGACATAAAACCAAATGCGAAGCGGTGTCGTGGACTTATGAAAGACTGTACCAGCAAGAGGATAAACTTGTGTACGACAGATACCACAAGAGTAAGACATGCGGTCAGTTATTTTATAAAATGTGGTGACTTTTTTACACTTTGGACAAGTAACCCCGTCAGGGTAAACGAAATTCTTAATCTCTTCCAGACAAGCCTCGTCTGTGTTGTATTTTCGCAAGAAAGTCTTAAGGCTAAGTTTTGTTATCATAGCCTCATTATAACACAGCTTCCCCGTGTTGTCAAGGGATCACTGCGAGAAAATCTACATTTTCAAACGGTGGAGATATGTGTGTTGAAGTTTCATCCGGAAGCAGTGGGGTTGCGGTACGTGATTCAAAAAGGCCTGAAGGCATTTTGCACCTAAAGTATGGGACGTTTTTACTGCAACGCTTAAAACAAAATAAAAAACTTTACACGATGCTATAAATAGCGATTGAAAACTATTTATTTTCATCAAGTGTTTTTGTTACGGCTTTTCTGGCTGCTTGATCTGTTTCTCTTTGATATTCTTTATAAAGATAAAAGCAGCAATAGACACAAATAAAGAGAAATGTATATGAGAAAAGAAAAACTACAGTATTTATCAAACTTTGGACAACTCCCTCCCCTGTCGTCGTCAGTGAATAAATGATATAGCCAAGCATTGCAAAAGGGAACAGCAGAATATATGCATGCACCCAATCATTTTTGCTGTGATGTCGGTATCGTTCAGGGACGTGTTGGAAGATATGATTGAACTCGTGAGGAGTATAGAGTGAATAGATAATAAATATAACGAAGAATACAAGTCCGATGAAAGTATTGAGAAGTGCGGCTGTTGCACCTGAAACAAAATAACTCCATAGAAAAATAAAACTCATAAGAAAAAGTCCGCTTGTTATGATGACAATCTTCATTTCTTTTTGGGCAAGCCGACGTACTTTTGGGACAAAGGATCGGTGAAGCCAGATCTGAGCGTCTCGTTCTTCTTGTATATTGTGGATACTTTCTTTGAGGTGTTCTTGATGATCTGCTTGTATTATCTTATAAAGATACCAAGAGACGACGAGAGTAAAAAGAACAATCGGTAAAAGCATGAAGAGTGAGAGATTGCTTTGGGTGAACGTAAAGAGAATAAGTGCTCCAATAAGAACTACAAGGATAATAAGGCGGTCTCTATCTACTTTGGTTAGCATATCTTTATCCTAGCACATTTTATGCTCTTACTAAATTATAACTTGCATTCTCGTTCATAAAGCGTTATTATTTTGGGTATGAAATCTCTTCTTTCAATTCTCGCAAAAGTACTTCCCACACAGACAGCGCATGCACATTGTGATCTTCCATGTGGCGTTTATGATCCAGCCCAAGCACGAATTGAAGCGGAAAGTGTCATGAAGATTATGGAGAAATACGCTGGACTTCATGAAGATGAACAAAAATGGCGCGCTATTTTTATTAAGGAGCAGCGAGCAGACCTTGTTAAGCATCATTTGTGGGTTTTGTGGACTGATTATTTTAAGCCAGAGCACCTAGAGCAATTTCCAAATATCCATGACCTTTTCTGGAAAGCCACCAAACAAGCAGGGCAGACCAAAAAATCTGTTGATCCGGCAGAAGGACAAAAACTTCTGGATATGATTGATGAGATTGCTGAGATATTTAAAAAGACAAAAGCTGCAAAATAGTGTTATCTTCTTTCAAAAAAATTGCATTGCTCTCCCCTATTATTAAATTCCACGTTGAAGGGAAAAGTATGGTACCTACAATTCAACAAGGTGATAGTGTACTTGTAAATCGTATGAGTTATTTGTTCAGGTCTCCAAACGTTGATGACATCATTGCTCTGTATGATCCACGAGATAGAAAAATTCTGATCAAACGAATTATCAAGATTGAAAAAGGAAAGTATTTTGTCCAAGGGGACAATAAAAACTCAAGCACAGATAGTCGAGTTTTTGGTATGATAGGACGTGTTGATATTATCGGCAAGATAATACGGAAATTATGACCATACTTATCCTAATTTTACTTGTAATTGTTATTTTGTTATTTCTTCTCTCAATGCTCTGGCCACCGGATAGTCCGTGGTCTCCATGGTGGAGAACTACCACTCAACTTGCTCGTATTGAATGTAAGCTCGCAAAAGTCAAAAAAGGGGATGTTATTTATGATTTAGGATGTGGAGATGGAACTGCTCTTACTATTGCGGCAAAGGAGTTTGGAGCATCAGGAGTGGGGATAGAGATTGATCCTTTTCGTGCCTGGATTGCAAAAATTAAAGTAAAGATATTTGGTGTTTCTGATCGCATCGAAATACGACGAGATAGCTTCTGGAATCAAGATATAACTGATGCAACAGTTATCTTTATGTATCTTATCCCAAAGACTCTTGTTAAGTTGCGTACGAGATTTCTTAAGGAACTCAAACCTGGGACGCGAGTTGTGACGTTTGTTTATAAAATGGATTTGCCGCTTATTGCCGAAGATAAGAAAGCTGAGCTTTACTGCTACGAGATACCGAAAAAGAAGTAGCCTCTACCTTATAGTTATTGAATTTTTCGCTAGTAATAGGTATAATTCCAGAATCATTATGGCTAGAGTATTAGGTGAAGGGAATCCATTTACTATAGAAGGAAATCAAGACCTTATTGCAAGAGAATTTGGAAGACTTATGGGAAGCGATAACTCTCACCCTGTAGATTCAATGCGTCTCCAAAGAAGAGCTGCCAGATTGGGGATTGCGCAGGAACAACTTATCCCTCTTTGGAGATCCGATGCTGGAAGTTTTTCTACACATGACAATTTGTATCAAGGAGAAAGTGGCTATAGATTACATGATGCTGTTCTGTTTGGTGGAGATATTTTTGTCTCTGGACAGGCTGTTAAGACAACAGATACATTGTTAGTTGGTGACACTGTTTTTAGTAGTAGGGGTTATAATCCAACCCTTCAAGTGGAACATTTTAGGCCTCTTATCGAATTAGCAGAAGGAATACGTGATGAGCATGCTGGTAGAATAATGGAAAATCTTCGTCGGTTGAATCCACTAGTAAATAGAAATGTCTCAGCACCTTCGTTATATGCTGAAAAAAATCTTCACTATGGGAGTATCTATGAGCCTTTTGGTAAAGCTGCATCAGTGTTTGATTTAGTATATATTCCAACATTAACAACGAATAATCCTTCAAATATAACAATTGTTGATAGTGCTGTCTATGGTTCAGATGATCTATTATCAGATGTCTTAGGTGCAACTATTAGAAGGTCAGTATTAGGCCTAAGAAAAAGTAATCCATTCAGTAGGCCACTCCAATTTAGTGGCTCACATCTGACTGTTGAGAATTCTGTTGTGGTGGGTCAAGATAGAATTCCAATGGCCGTTGACGGAAGGATAACACGAGGAGATCCAGTTGCTGCAAAAGAAGCTGTAACTGCCCTTAGAGATTTGGTTCGTGAAAAAGGTACTACTCCTCTTGCTACTCTCGCAGCA
>DATIIS010000052.1:0-42595 GCA_035479415.1 Saccharimonadales bacterium (SeqCode) | reverse complement strand
CCTGCTGAGAGTGAACTTATGCTCAGCTGCCCTGTTAATGCACTAAAACTTCCTCCATTTCTTTTAAATATCTGTAGATACGGTGATCCATTGTTGAAATCATAAAGACCCAAATAACAATCCTGACCATTATTTTGCATCCTCACAGTTGGCCCAACAAATTGAGATCCTGTTACTGTACCTATCTGAATTTGTGAGTACTGATTGCTGGTATATGTCTCTGCTGTTCGGAAATCTTCCGTTGTGCCACCTGCAGATGTGCCAATTATCTGTTGGGATGCTATTTGCATACCTCCTTCACTCCCATCCGTCCAATTTGCTCCTAATGAACCATTTGCACGATTAAAATTATCCGTCGCGCTTGTAGATAATGGATTGCCAGAACAACTTATTGAAATATTAGTCACATTGGCTGTATTTATAGAACCGGAGCCATTGGAGACGGTACATGACTGACCTGTGGGATTGGTTAACACTGTCACATTATAACTCGCCCCATCAGTTAGAGGAGTGTTGAATGCAAAAGAACCATTATTGGTAAGATTTAACGTGGTACTACCATTTTGTATGATTACTTTTCCATTAAGTCCTGAGACAGTACCACCAAGTGAATAGGTGATAGGCAAATCCCCGCCTGACCAGTTATCAAGTTGATTTACGTTATAAAAGAGCCATACTCCTGGATTTCCCGTTGCATATGTCCCATCGGTTTTTTGGACTACCAACGTACCATTCTGATAACCTGAGAGTGTCGAGCCATTAGCTTCAATTTTCCAGACATCAGTATTTGAAATAGTAAGAACTCCACTTGTGGCTATCGTGTTCCAAGTTGTTGCATTATCCATTCTATAAAGAGATACGATATTACTACTGTGGTTAAACCATAAAAAGTACCCCCGTGAGTTTGCTAATCTTACGGCGACTGCAGGTCCGTCCTGACCGGCTAAGATATTTGGGAAGGTTGCTTGGGAAAATTGGTTAGCGCTAAACGTGTTTGCATTCCAATAAGCACTATTTGCGACACTATTTGTTCCTACAGTCATTTGATTACTGACAATTTTTGGCGCTGCCTGTCCTGATACGGTGGTCCAATTAGTTCCTAATCCACCATCAGCACGATTAAAATTATCTGAAACTGAAGTTGCGAACACTTTTTGAGGAAGTAAACCAATTACAAATACGCCTAAAATAATAAAAGATAGTTGAGCAATTTTCTTGAAATTCATTCTGTTAGAAACATCAAAATTTGTACGATAAGACAAACTGGGCGGCTTATCCAGCTTAAAGCAAATATACTCAAAATGCAAGATAATACTTAATTATTTGGTTGTCTTATTTTGTCTGAACTGCTAGCATATATCGAGTATTAATTGGATTGCAAATAGAAGAAGTGACATTTAAAATTAGATCATGAATTGGTCAACAAACAATATGATACGAAAAGTTCCAGAAGTAACAGTTTACTTTTGGATTATTAAATTATTGACAACAGGAATGGGGGAGACAACGTCTGATTTTTTGGTCAAGACTATAGATCCACCTCTTGCTGTCGGGCTTGGGGCGCTCGGACTCCTGGTCTCACTTGTTCTTCAATTTGGCGTACGAAAATATATTGCATGGGTTTATTGGCTTGCCGTAGTTATGGTGGCAATTTTCGGGACTATGGCTGCTGATGTTTTACATGTTGGGTTAGGAGTTCCTTATCTTGTTTCTACTGCTGGATTTGCAATTGCATTAAGTATCATCTTCGCTGTTTGGTACAACGTTGAGAATACGCTTTCTATCCATAGCATCACAACTCGTCGCAGAGAATTTTTTTATTGGGCAACTGTTATTACGACATTTGCGCTTGGTACTGCAGCAGGTGATATGACAGCGACGACATTGCATTTGGGTTATCTGGATTCAGGGATATTATTTGCCATACTTTTTGCTATCCCAGCAATCGCACATTGGAAATTTAAGGCAAATGAGATTGTTACATTTTGGTTCGCTTATATTGTGACACGTCCGCTTGGCGCATCATTTGCAGATTGGATTGGCCGACCACAAGATCTTGGCGGAGTTGGATTTGGGACAGGACAGATAAGTTTGGTTTTAGCAATTTTGATAGTTATTTTTGTTGGCTATTTGACAGTGACAAAAAAAGATATAAAGCAAAGTTAAACAATTTGAAAAAGAATTAAATATATCCATTGACAATATATCGTTATTTGATATAATAGCATTATGGACAACACATTTCTTCGAATAATTCGTCAATGGCTTCCTCTTGCTGTTGGAATTTCCGCAATTGTTTTTATTATATTTTTGGTTATTCAACAAGATATTCGCATTGGCGCCTACGATCCACAGATCCAATTAGCAGAAGATACAGCAGCTTCTCTGGATAATGGTATAACAGCCACAACCTCAGGGAAAATTGATGTTTCCAAGAGTCTTGCTCCTTTTACAATTATTTATAATAAACAAGGTAAGGTTGTAAGTTCCAATGCCTATCTAAATGGAAAAACACCTATACTTCCTCCAAGTGTATTAACCTCAAGAAAAGGAACAGAAATTCCTGGAGAAAATAGACTTACATGGCAACCTCAAGAAGGTGTAAGGCTTGCGACAATTGTTACATCCTATTCAAAAGGTTATGTGGTAGTCGGCAGAAATATGAGAGAATCAGAAGTACGGATAGTTGATCAGTTCAATAATATCTTGATAGGTTGGGTAATTGCACTTATTGCAACATTTTCTTGTGTTACTGTTATGCAGACAGTAATAAAGAAGAAAAAATAATATGAGTAAAGCAAAAGCATTCACTAATTCACAGCCTTTAACACCACCTATTTTTTATATCCTTCTTTCGTTGGCTACAAAAGAACGGCATGGTTATGACATTATGAAACAAGTTGAGAAAGATTCTCATGCCAAAGTAAAACTCGGTCCTGGAACTCTGTATGGAGCAATTAAGCGTATGCTTGAGGACAAACTTATTGTTGAACTTGATAATTCAGAAAACGAAAGACGAAGATATTACAAGCTTACTGAAAAAGGAAGATCCATATTTACTAATGAATTGCAAAGATATAATGAAGTTGTTGAAGTCGCAAAAAGAAATAGCCTACTTATAAATCCTATTGCAAAATTAGCCTTTACCTATGTCTAATGCACAACATTTATCTGGCTCTACGCTAAAAGAAATTACGTTTTTCAAAGCGCTTCTCTTTTTTTATCCCGAGCCATACCGTAAACGATTTGGGGAACAAATACTTATATTATTTGAAGATTTGTATCAGGAGGAGTTAGCCGTGAACGGAAAAATAAGAAAGATTTTTTGGATTATGCAGATTGCTGACCTGAGTAAAAGTATTTTTGAACAACATATAGATTTCCTGGGGAAATATGGATTAAAAAAATACATGAAACAAGTTCTACGTTTCAATAAGTATAATGCTTTGGGTATTTTCTTTTTACTCCCTTTTTTGAGTGTATTCTTGATTGATGTACTGTCAAGAATTCTTCAGTGGAATTCGCTCAGACCCAATGAGTTTGTAAGTCATGCCTTTTATAACACACCTCTTTACTGGTCACCAATACTTTTTACATGGGTTTTTCTCTTCCCAATACTTGCAGTCATTATAAATGTTGTTCCACTTATTAAAAATATGATAAAGCACAAACGGTATATCCTTACTTTTAGATTTTTTAATCTGAATGTAATTACAATAGCAATTCTTGGTATCGCTCTTTCTGTAGTAGCATTGGTTATCTTGCATGATTTCGCTCCATGTTTTTTGCGTTCGCTCTTCACTCAAGGTATATGGCAGATCGGACATATTGTTTCTGTTTGTAAGAATGCGTAAATTATGCAGTTGACGAGAGTTCAATAATAATGTTTACTATGTATAGTAATAATAAATGAGTGAGTCGACAGCAGAAATACAAATAAATCCAGTAAAAAATGAAGTTCTCGGACAAACTCCTCAAAATCCTTTTTTTGAGGGTGTAGTAAGAGGAAATGGTGAATTCCCAAGAATGGGGGCAGGCATGTATTTATACGGTGGTAGTGCTCTCATGTCTCAACTAGAATCAGGACAAATAACATGGCCTCAATTTACAGAATCGGAAGTATCTCCTTCTGAACTAGATGATTTTCGGCAACGTATGAAATCTCTGCATAGAGCTTTTGATGTCTCTTATTTACCTTCTGATGAAGAATTACAAGAACTTTATGCTCAAGCTAAAAAAAGAGTTTCGAATATATGTCTCAATTATGCTGAAACAGTTGATGAAAATTTATTTCCTGATGATATAGAAAGCGTTTATGATCCCAAAGTAACAGATTGTCTAAATACCTTCTTTACTGATCCACAATATAGTCAAAGCCAAGCAGGACTTTCAGCGCTCTGGAGCATTGGAGCTGAAGCACTTCTTTCACCAGAAGGGAAAGCAATTGGGAGGGAAGTGCGAGAAGCTTCTCGAGGAGGACGGACCATTCCAGATGCAGAAATTGCGAAAAGGTTCAGAGAATTAAGAGCAGTTGTACGAGAAAATATTGATAAAGATACATCAAATACTATTCCTCCAGAAGCTGTTGATAGCTTTTTAATTTACGCAGTGGCTCCTTAGTATCTATCTAGTAATCCTCAATTCAAAGTAGCCAGAGTTTGGCTGAAAAAATAAAAAAAGTTTATAAGGAATTTCCGTGTCTCAGTATCTCGATGTTATAATATTATTTATGGCTATCTTTAAGAAAAGGATTTTTGGTAAACACAATAAAAAAGTTGTTTTTCTTTTTTCAGGCTGGCGAATGAATTTATCATTGTTGCTATTACCTATAAAAATTTTAGAAAGAAATGGGTTTTATTGTATTTGTTATACGTATGATAATGATGTATTCTCAACAAATATTCCTCAAACAGTTCATAATATCCAATCTATAAAGAATGACGTACTAGAAGCAATATCTCAATTAAAAACAAATGGGTATACGAATTTTTCTGTAATATCTGTAAGTTTAGGTGGCGTTATCGCTATGTTAGTTGGAAATGAATCTAAGGATGTTAAAAAAATTATTTTCAATACAGGAGGCGCTGATATTGCCTTAAATGTATGGACATCAAGTATCACCCGTGGCAAATTTAAACAAGAAATCATCGATCAGGGTTATACGTTAGAATCATTGCGCGAGGCTTGGCGATCAATTAATCCGTTGGACAATATCGAAAACTTAAGAGATAAAAAAATTTTGATTTATCTTGCTCAAAAAGATAACGCAATACCTTTCTTGAACGGAATGATGGTGGTTGGAGCCTTTCAGAAAAAAAAGTATAGTTACAGCCTCATCGTTAACACAAAATTTGGTCACTTACTTACCGGGATATATAATTCTCTCAATGCAAAGGTTTATTTAGATTTCCTCAACAGCTAAATTAATTTTTTTGAGATGAGGAAATTATCTTCATTACGTTTATGACATTTGAGTCTTATGATTCAGCAGATTTGTCAATATTTCTCTGCACAGGATCAATAATTTGGACTTCTGGATTACCAAATAGTTCCATTCCAGTTATTTCACTAAGCCTATCTAATACTAAAGTCTGGGAAGGGTAATGAGCTATGGCTTGATTATCGATATGTTCTTTAATTTCAGTAACTGATTGTTTTAATAGTCTTTCAAGTACTTCATCCAAGATCTCGCAATCTGATAGATATTCAGGCGTTTTCTCTGTACTTCTGGCATATCTTCGCATAAAGTCTCCAAGTACTTCTCTATATTCTATAGAATCTAATCGAACAGATTTTAATGATAGACCTTCCGCCGCATAGCTTAATAAATCATGAAATAGTGGATCATTTTGTTCTGTCTCAAGTAAATCAAATGGAGTCTTTGGTCCTTCTGTATTAACGAGATTTGCAAAATTGACTAGTATAGTTCCGGCCGAAGCTTTATCATTATAAAATGCTATGAGAGGAGAACCTTTTCCTTCAGTTGTAAATCCATATGCATCATGAGCTTTTGTTCCTGCTTGAGCTATTCGCGTTTCGATAAAAGAAGAAGGAGGATTTTGTTCCAAAAGAGACACAAATGGTATTTGGCTTTGTCGTCTTTGTTTGGCTATTTCATTGGAAAGTAGTATGGCACTTATCCCCTGAGAGCAAGTAATCTACTTTACTGGTTGCGATTCTTACAATTCTTCGGTACTATAATGTTAATTCAGTTTTTGAAGGAGGTGAGACAACAATGACAGAAAATCCAACAGAATTAAACTTCAAAATTTCATCGGGTAGTGCAACTGGTGATTGTGTAGGAGTTGCCCGAACAGGTGATAAGGTTGTAATTGGAGATGTTACTCATAATGGAGAAGTAAGAGGAACATTACCAGCAATTCCTAAAGCATCATTCGAAGTATTTGTAGGCAAAATCAAAAACGGAAATGCTCCTAGACCCGCTAAGGCTTAATGTGAGAGATAGGAAGTTGCATTATGATGTGTTCCCCTAATTCAGGTAAAACACAATTTCGTAAGACTTGTCGCTTATTTGCTAATTTGTAATTTGATAAATCAAATCCGTGCAGTTCCGATAATTGAGGAATTTGTGCGGTTCTTATTTTTTCCTTTTTGGACTTCATATCCGCAATATTGAAATTGCTCCAAAACAGGGGAAAGTCAATCTTACTGCATTTTTGAGTGCTTCTCCAATACAAAGAATTCCATCATGAGACCAAACAGGAACTCCTTCGGATTTGGAGGGCTTTTTCCATTTCACCTCTTCCACTATCTCAGGAGCAGCGTGTGCAATTATATTGCGGAGTTGCAGCAGTCTTTCGCCCCGCCAATTATATATATTTTTAATTATGTCATCTATTTCTTGAGATGGAGATTTCATTAATTTAAGTATACCAAATTTGCCGATTATCTAGCTAATAGGTTCAGATTGAGATGATTTTAGCTTAAAAATGTAAGATCTTACTGAGGTAAAGTAACAGTTGGAATAGATGTTAATGCTCTTTGTAATAAGTCAGTATAGTCAGTGCCATCAAAACTTTTTCTTCCTCCATATGTCATATCCCTTGGTCCAAATCTCTGTCTTTTTGGACCCTTTCTTTCGCTGGGACTACCAATCTCTCTAGCTCTATAAAAATCATCAGCTTTAGGATCATACACATAGTATGCTTCGCTAGGGGAATTACGGCCTGTATTGTAACCAAGAGTAGGTTCCATTGGTTCAAGAACCCCTTGAGGAAAAAATGCGACACTGTGCCCTCGCCATTCGTTCCATTCATTATAGGAGTCATCATATGTTGTACTATCAATTCCCAATACTTCGTCAGCCTTATCCCAAAAATCTCTCCCATAGGAATCATTTTTAGAGTTCACAGTAGCGCTTGCATAATTTATTTTACCATCCTCCATAGCTGCAATAATTCTTGGTTCTTTATTATTTAGCTGTGAGTTTGGTGTAAGAGCTTGCTCATATATAATTTCAGAAAACCGTTTGTTTCTTATACCCGCTAAGTTATAGCGTAAACGGCATGCATGATCTATTCCGTCAGGACCCTTTACTAATGATGTGACTTCGTAGTGGTAAGGGACCCCGTTGTAATAATAAGCATCTTTGTTATCTTTTCGTTTCGGTTCTAACCTGAGATGGAGAGCTTGAGCAAGTTCAGTGATACCATCTTCATAGGGAGCAAGTATTGCCTCTAACTGAGTACGCATATTTATTTCGTTCTCAAGTGTTTTTTGCTCAGTATCTTCATCTAATGCTCTTTTTTCTCCTGCTTCTACTGCTTCAGTGATCGAATCCCCACCGATTGGAATCATTACACTTTTTGGCGCCTCCCTTTTTGCATCTGGTACCGATTTTCTTCTAAATGCTTTTCTTACTATTTCTGCTGCAGTTAATCGAGGGCTAGAATCTTCTTGGTGAGACAAATCTTTTTTTAAATCTGCTTGAGGTTGTTCAGAATCTTCTGTCATAACATTCAGACTAATTTAATTCCAGTATATAATATTTAATTAATTAAGTAAAGTATAAATTTATATGTTAAATTTATTACCCATATTTACAAAAAAATTCCACACAAGGTGGGAATTTTTATGAGTGAGCCGGGCGGGATTCGAACCCGCGACCAAGAGCTTAAAAGGCTCCTGCTCTACCGCTGAGCTACCGGCCCAATAAAGGTAACGCTTAATTATATCAATCTCAGTGGCTATTGACAAGTAAACGCCTGAGTGTAATACTAGGAGGTATTATGGCTCCCAATGTTCTTACTACATTGTTGGATTCACTTAATCAAGGTTTATCTACAACAGTAGCCTTTCTTCCTAACATTCTCGTCGGAATTGTTATCCTTCTTATAGGAATTGTTATCGCCTCATTTGTCAAACAACTTGTTATTAAAGTTCTCCAAGCGATTCATATCGATAACTATCTTAAAAAATATCACATACCTACCTCTGAAAAAGGATTTAGTTGGGTAGATATCTTGGCTGAGATAGCAAAATGGTTCGTAATCATACTTTTCCTTATCCCGACAGCAGATGTCTGGCAATTGCCACAATTTGCTCTTCTTCTCAATACATTTCTTTTTTATCTGCCAAATGTCTTTGTTGCGGCAATTATCGCAATTGTAGGTCTTGTTTTTGCCAGACTCGCGGCTGAAGTTGTATCAGCTTCGACTAAGGGCTTTTCTCAAGATATCTCACGTATCGCAACTTCAACTGTACGAATCTCAATTACTATTTTTATCGTTCTTGCGGTCCTCAACCAACTTGGTGTAGCACAAGATCTGATCCGAATCCTCTTCACTGGGTTTGTTGCGATGATCGCTCTTGCCGGAGGACTTGCGTTTGGATTGGGTGGAAAAGATTTCGCCAAAGCACTTCTTACCAAACTCGAAAAAAAGCTCAAATAACGCTTCTTTTGTCATCTTTTGTTAGTAAATTGTAAGCTTGATATCAAGTTCACAAAGCCAATTTGCACCATAATGACGATAAGAAAGGAGGCACTATGATTGCCCAAAGCGGAATTATTTTTGATAGTCATTGGAAAGATGTATCACAGCAAAATGACTCAGCCGTTAGATCTTTTTTGCAAAGATATGCAAGAAAGACAAATAAAATTTCAGCAAGACGAAAGGTAAGTAAGATTCACGTCATGAAATAGTGTCTATCTGTTCCATTGCTGACAAATGAGCTTAAATCTGGTAAAATAGAGGGATGCTAGCGGCTCCATCGACCTAAAGGACGATGTGATTTATATTTTTACGTGACCTGGCCCCATCGTCTAGCGGCCTAGGACGTCGGGCTTTCATCCCGAAAATCGCGGGTTCGATTCCCGCTGGGGTCACATATTAGTTGTTATTCTACATATACTATCTAATTTTGACGATTAGACCGCTCTAGTAACTTGTAATAGAAGTTCCCTTTTAAAACATTATAAGTTAATCTCAGATTCTACGAAAATTTGATATAATCCCCTCGATGAATGTTCATGAAGTTGTTAGGGAGACTGTGCATGATGCTAGTAGACATCTTCGCAGAGTATCCCGTGATCCTCAAGAGATTGCAAGAAGAGAGAGACAATTGATCGCCAAATTACAGACTTATGAAATGGGAGCAGGTCATAGTGAACTCTTACAACCACTTAATGGAAGAGTAAATGTCATTGATGAGAGATTAGTAGACCCTTTTCGGGTACAGCTTTTTCATCGGGATACGAGTGGTTTTTTCTTTCGCAGAGAACTTACGAATGTACAGTTTCAAGATGAATCAGGTCAGAAAATTCGAGAAGCTCTGTGTATTCATTTTCATAATAGTCAAACTGAAGAAAGAGCTTCCTATATTGTTACTGGTGATACTATTTACGCTCTTCCAACTCCCCAATTAAAGTTAGGAATTTTTGTTGCAAATCCAGATAGAGCAGGAACTGTAGTTGAGGGAAGAAGAGTATCTCCATCTGAATCCTTGGCCGTTGCGCACATTGCACAACAAGCCACATCTAAAATGAAGCAAAGGATACGTGGTGTAAGGCCAGATTCATGGAGAATGCAGCCTTCTATTGACCAAGGAATGGCGGGTGAGTTATTGAGGGACAAAGAAAAAACATTATGGAGATCATTTCAAGATAGAGAAAAAGCAACTTCCGAACCCCCTGAAACACATCCTTTGTTCCCTGGAGCGAGAAGACTTAATTATGGCTGGGAATGGGTTGTGTATTTACTACCGGGAGATACGTCAGTTGCAAAAGTACCACGTGGGATATTCCCTGAAGTAAATAAACCAGAGTATTTAGAATATGCGCAAGAAGCATATCTTGCATGCAGGGCAGAGATACCTTTATTTACAACTAAAACTCGATTTGAACGGAGAAAAGGAACAAATATAATTTATCAACAGCGATTGGATGGGACACTTGTTCGAAGTATAAGACCTGGAGAGTTACCATCAGATCAGCGATCTAGCTATAGAGATCTTGGAAAAGGAATGTTAACAATGCTTGATATCCATAGATGGATGCCTGATTTACAGTTACACCACAGTGACGATGGGTCATGGAAGATATGGGATGTTATGAATGTACAGGGCTTACCTACATTGTATGATTTTACATCAGCTTATGATGAATTTAGACTCAACCCAGAAAGAACAGATCTAGAAATAACAATAAATAGACAACTATGGCAGGCTTTCATTGAAGATTTCTCATAATAGATTCTCTGTAACTGAACCTAAACCTGAAATAGTAAAATGATTATAAGTATAAATTAGAAGTAATATAGCCATTCACTACTTGATAAATTCGTTTATAATCCCGGACAAATTTATCCAGGTGTTCGACATAAGAAATATTGGGGTCACCCAGTCAGATCAGCCTCAAAAAAGTATATCAAACTATACTACCCGTGAGGACAGTTCGAACCGTAAGTTTTCATAATACCTTATATTTGGATTATTATGAAAACAAATCTTAGCAATCATCTATCTAATCCCTGTCCATCCTGGAATAAAACCTTTAATAAATTCCGCTAACGGTAATCCATATCGATCATCTGCGTTTGCATAAAATTGTCCCACTCTAGTCGAAAATGGAGTTTCACTAGTTATTCTATCTGAATTTTTCGCCTCATAAAACTCATTCCAATAATCTGTGTCGGAAGGAGGTATGCCATGGTATTGATTCATAGCAATGTAGTCAGGATCCTCAAGCTTTAGTGGGTAAAGATGATAATCACTAGCAATAGTTTTATAATATTTTGCTACAGGAATTTTTCGTAAGAGTATTGCGCCTTTAAGATTATTATTCCCCTTTTTATCTCCAAACGTTAATGGTCCTGTAACATCTATAAGTGTTACATATCCAAATCCATTGAAATATTCAACGCCATCGTGATCGCACATTTCCTCTACTTTTCCATTTGGAGGTCTATAAAAAAATGAAGGGCTACATCTTAGATGTTCTTGATGATTTAAGTCACCATGTTGAACAATCGGAATTCCTGTTTTAGAGTTAATAATACGACTAAGAGTGATAGTACCCGGTCCACATACATACCACCCCCTTTTATCTTTTTGATCGCCGTAACTCATCTCTTGCATTCCCCATCTATCCCATAATCCTTGCAATAAAGGCTGTTCATACAATCTAGTAAGGTACCCAACTGCAAATTCATGACGGCCTAATTTTTCTTTTACATTTACCTCGGGAGACATATGCCAGATTTTAGCATAATTAACATTATTTATAACTAAAAGTTTTCTTCGTAATTTTTTCTTAATTTTTCAAGCCAAGCCAAAGCTGGTTCGACTGAGGATTACTCGGGTCACGTAAGGGGATAGTAGCCTCGCTAAATGAACGAATATATTGATATATCGAGCTAAACGTAAATATTTTAGCCGAGGCAAAAAACTTGCTAGATTCAATTTCATTTACACGCTAGAGGGAATTAGACACAACTGTGAGATAGCTCAGAAAAAGAATTACTGTTATAATCTCTCTATGGATACTTCCTCAACAGTCCGCAAACTATTCAATAAAGTACCTGAAATTACTCTTTATTTTTGGATAATTAAAATTCTCTGCACAACAGTTGGCGAGACTGCAGCAGATTTTCTCAATACCAACCTCAATCTTGGCTTAACTGGAACAAGTATCATTATGAGTATTCTCCTTATTATTACACTTTTTTTCCAATTTAAGGCAAAAAAATATATTCCAAGTATTTACTGGACAGCAGTGGTACTCATCAGTATTGTAGGAACGCTCATTACCGATAATCTTACCGACAACTTCGGGGTAAGTTTGGTCACAACGACAATTATCTTTAGTATTGTCCTTGCAGTAGTATTTGCTCTTTGGCATAAAATTGAGGGGACCTTATCTATTCACACAATCAATAAAATGAGAAGGGAAGGCTTCTACTGGCTCGCAATATTGTTTACTTTTGCATTAGGAACAGCGGCAGGAGATTTGACCGCTGAACAATTAAACCTTGGCTATTTTGTTTCACTTATTCTTTTTGCCTCCCTTATTGCCATTGTTACCGTTGCCCATCTTAAATTCAAACTCAACGCCGTTCTTTCTTTCTGGATTGCGTATATCCTAACCCGTCCCTTAGGCGCATCAATTGGTGATTTTCTCTCTCAAGATAAAAGTTCCGGTGGTTTAGGACTTGGCCCCGTTGTAACAAGTGGTATGTTTCTCTTTGCTATTCTTATAACTGTTATTTATCTTACAGTTACTAAAAAAGACGCAGTAGCAGTTGAAGAAGAAGCACTTGGTTAAATAATTTATTTACCAAAACCCACAAGTATTGCTCCGGTAACCATAAGAACTATTCCCGCGATAACACTTACACTAACTTTTTCTTTGAGGATAAGAATTGAAAGAATAAGGGTTAAGACTATACTAAGCTTATCAATTGGTGCCACTTGTGAGGCGTTTCCAAGTTGCAATGCTCTGAAATAAAATAACCAAGAAAGTCCCGTTGCAATACCGGATAGAATAAGAAAAACTATTGAAAATTGTGTAAGATTGCCAATTTGTTTTACTGTTCCCTGATAGAAAACAATTCCCCAAGCAAAAAGCAAAATTACAACAGTCCTAATAGCAGTTGCTAAATTTGAATCAACATCTTTAACTCCGATTTTTGCAAGGATTGCCGTTAAGGCTGCAAAAAACGCAGAAAGTAGTGCATAAATAAACCATGACATGATTTGATTATATCATTGTTGTCTTAGAGAAAGTTTGGCAGAGACATTTATAATACAATTCTTATGGCTAATAAACTTCCATCAACTTGGCAAAATGTGATAATATTTCAGTAAGCAGGGGTTCAAAATAATTTGCACCAGGGTCACAACGAAACTAAATTAATAAATTCCTCATAATTTCCGTATTTTGCTAATCTCTATCGAAGAAAAAGCTGTAATTAACAATAGATGTAAAATATTCAAATAACACATCGGATTGAAAATATCCGTTATCGCAATTATGACATTCTTCTCTAGGCTTATTTATTATGTCCTCTATACATGTTATTACGCTACATGGAGATGTTAGGCTAATTTATTCAGATAGTCCTCTAAATTTTATAAAAGAAATTAACTATTGCTTTTACAATCGCTAATTAAATCAACAAGGTATTCGACTTAGGAGACATTGAGGCCACTAAATATTACTTTATTCTACATATATGCTTTGATTTTGTTGATGAGACCTCGAATTCCGACAATCAAGAAGAGAATCGCTGTAATAAGACAAATAGCTATTTGTTCAGTTGAAGCTTGGTTATTGCTTAAAATAAGTCCCAGGATATCTATCAGAATACCAAGCACAATCAGAATTATATAAAATTTTAATAAACTCATACGTTTTACCTCAACATTTTATCAAAAAACACCAGTTTTATAAAATAGAGGAAACATCTCGTGTCACAAATTAATTTTTCATATCTGCAGGTCTTTGCTATCTTGGTTCATGAGGTTGAATAGTATTTACAGTCTTATCAGCCGAAGATCATAGAATAACCTTGAATTCAGAGTGAATAATCATTATAATGGCCTATAATTATAAGACTGATTTCTTGTATCTGTGAGGTATAAAAATAATATGAATTTATTAGAAAAGGTAGAGCATAAAATTACTTTTGGATAGAAGTTTAAAGATAAGAACTAACTATACTTTCTAAAGCTGTAAGTGCTGATTTTTATTAATCAACTAATTCTTAGTATACTAAAATTAGGTTTATTCGAGGTTAGAATTAAATAGTATTATTTACAGATAGTAGTATAGTTAGCAACGATGCATGCTCCTGATGGGTTAGTTCTGAGACACCTTTTTACTGTAGTGCATTTCTTTTTTACGGGCTGTACTGTCGGGACAAATGTTTTGGTTGTTTGATTCGTACCTTGATAGTAAGTGCATTGCCCGACTGTATTGTATGAGAGGCAAGGACTTTTGGTGTTAACGGTTGTTGTCGTTGTTTGATACATCACACATTTGCCTGAAGTATTGTAAGAAATACATGTTTTGGATGTATTTACTGTCGTTACAGGTGCGATAGGCTTTACAATTGGAGCTGCTGCATGTGTGGCTACAGTTTGGGTTTGATTGTTTGAATTATATTGAGTAACGACAATTGATCCGACAGCCAATGCTACAATTGCAATAATACCTAGGCCTATACGTGTCGGGACATGTGTATGAGTACTTTTCTTAGAATTCTTTTTTGTCATATCTATATTTAGATTAGAAGATATGGTACAACTTGTCAATAGTAGAGTGTGATGTGCGTTTATATCCATTTACTCTTTAGCCATCTTTTGTTATAGTCAGATAAGATTGTATTATCAGTCTTTTTGCTCCAATTCTTAAGTCTAAATTAATCGGAGATCTTTATACTCGCACTGTACAGTTTTTTTAATTCTATGTATGCACGAACCGTTATTATCAAAATTGTAGTCTTTATAATTGCATTTAGTTTGTTATTTTGGGCTGTCAGAATTACCAATCTCATCCCTCAAGTCAAACTCACTGAAGATATCAAATCAATTCCAGTGCTTTTTGGAGCTGGAAATTTTCTTTTTAGTATCCTGTCTGGTTTTGTGATCCAGGTGCAATGGCGTAAGTGGGACGTTCTTATGGATGCGACACGTGGAGAAGTAAGTACGCTTCGGCAGCTATATGTAGTTGCTCATCATTTCCCAGTGAAAGAGAGAAATTTGATCAGATATCACATCTTTCGCTATCTTGATACTTATGTAAAGGTCAATACCAATCCTCAAGGACCTGATTTAACATTCCGTTCCAAAAAAATTGATGACGCACTCATTAGAGTTGAGGATACGATGTTTGATGCCTCCAAATTATATCCTGATATCGGAACGCTTGCATTTACTTATCTGACACGAGCGATGGAGTATAGGGAGATCAAGCTTCAAAGTAGCATGCATAGTCTGCCAGTGCCTATTCGCATTTTTCTTTTCTTTGCCACAGCATCCGTCATCATTGGTTCTCTCTTTTTACCTTTCAAAGATCTTATGTTCAATTATTATTTCACGCTTATTATCGCCTCTCTTGCTTATGGGATAATTCTCATTGTTGATGATTTTGACCATCCATTCAAACCAGGAATTTATTATCTTTCAGTTGATGCATATAGACATCTCAGAAGTGAAATAAAGAGTAAGTTAGAATATTATGCTTTCGATTTCAAAAAAGCTGCTGAAAAAGAAAAACTCATCGACCTTGATGCATAATTGCATCCTAATTTACCCTAGTATTTTTAATAGAGATTTGGTATTATTTTGTTTTTAAAGAGAAAGGAGGTTATATGTATGGCGAGATCAATTGAAAGTGGACCAAGACAAAGCAAGCTAAAACTGAAAGCTATTGAAATTGCTAGTTTTACTCCACCAAATCAAGTCCGAGAGAGGTTTCCTAGACAATCCGGAAAACCAAATTGTGAAAGTGCCCCAAAGACTTGTGAGAGTGGATGTCGAATCTGTTAAGATATGGCTGTGTTTTTGTACTAAGAGTTCTAATTTAGAAATATAATCTTATCCTCACAACATTTATGTATCCAACTACCCAAAAATTATTAAATAATTCTGTTATTTCTTTAAAATCTATACATGAAGATACTATTAGCATGCTTATCAAGCGAGATTTTAACGGAAAGTACTCCTATATTAGAGAATTAGCATTAAAATATGGAGACAGCGTGGACATGTTAGGTTTGTATATAAATGAAATACTTGTTGGATATTCAGTTGCTGGCTTATTTAGAGAAAAAGAGGAAATACATGGTGAAGTAGGTATGGTACATATCTCTCCACCACTCAGAGATATCAAATTAGGTTCATTTTTGTACTTATTACAATTATCACGGATTTTTAAAAAAAATCCCAATATTCTTTACTGTGAAGTGGCCGATCAAACAGGTAAGATACAACATCTCATTGAAAAAAGTGGATTTATGTATAGTAGTGAAGATTCAAAAGATGGAGGTCATCCGATATGGTTGAAAAAGTTTCTTTCTAATAAAGATCAGGCTATATTTGGTCAACAATTGCAGGAAACAATAGAAATGAGATTATCCGAATTAAATAAAAACCATAAGAAATTAATTGCTCAAACAGAAAAGGTTTTAAAATAGTTAATAGCGGTAGAATACATAAAAAAGCTGATATAATTGACTAAATTATGTATTTTCTGATTGAAGAATATTTTCCTCTTGTTTATTTTGGATTAGCTAAATTACGTGCGATTCTTCTGCGATTCGCTTTTAAAAAAATTGGTCGCGATACTTCTATCCAATATGGATGTTTTTTTAACGGTATGAGAAATATCGAAATTGGAGATAAAGTGTATATCAATCATCATACAGAACTTCTTGCAAGAGATGTGGGAATTAGTATCGGTAATTACATAATGATCGGACAACATACGATACTTATTGCAGATAATCATAATTATCAAGACCCTAAAACGTTAATGATCTTTCAGGGGAGCACCAATAAAAAAATAATAGTGGAAGATGACGTCTGGATCGGTACTCATGTTATTATCTTGCCAGGAGTGACTATCGGAAGAGGCTCAATTGTGGCAGCTGGCGCGGTTGTCACCAAAGATGTTGAGCCCTACTCAATTGTGGGCGGCGTTCCGGCAAAGTTACTCAAATATAGGTTTGATAAAGAGACAATAAAGAAAGCACGTAAAATTAACTGGTCTCAAGTTGTCGGTACACTAAAATAAGGCTTTGTTTTAATTTTATATACTCTAAGAAGTCCCTTATTACTGGTAAAGACAAGATTGAAATCTCTTTGTAATGCCGCTTTTCTATGAGGATCGTACATATATTTTGCGACTGCATCTTCATTCTGTCCGAGATCAAAAATAATCCATGTAGCATAATGTGGTGGATCATCAATTGATTCTTTCCAATATTTCCCCGCACCTTCATGAATATATGTTCTATAGTTAAAGCCCATCTCAAACATCTGATCCTCATGTCCTGCAGCACTGATGAGGATTTCACCACCGTTGTAGTGAGTCCTCATAAAGTTAACTAAATCAGCATCGGCTTTGGGATAAATTTTTTCAGGGATTTGATAAAGTACAGAATAATGTGGATGGAAGTATGATCCCAATTGAATAGCAAAAACTGCACAAAAGAGAATATAAAATAAAAAGCGTATTCGAGTTGTTGTAAAGATATAAGAAATAATTATTGCAACCCACGGAAGTAATAAGATACCATAACGGACATTAAAACCAATTTGATCGCTCGTTGTTGGTGAAAGGATACTTCCAATCGTTAAATTAGGCTGGACAATTGGAGTATTTCTTTGTAGTGTCAAAGTCATAAATAAAAATATTGCCAGAGGTAAAAGGAGCGGAAAGATATACAGACTTCGTTTCCAGATGGATTGTACTATCATAATAAGTGTGCCAAATATGGCAAGAATCATCGGTATAAGTCCAATCATCCAGACGCATGATGTGAAGTACTGCCATACTGCTGCAAGAAATGGCTTCTGTTGTGAATAGACATGTGCGACAGCTTTGCCTCCATTTCCAGCTGCCGCCGGAGTTACATAATAATGAGCCCAATAAAGTGGATCACCAAAAATTAACGCTAGATAAAGTGTCCATGCAAGAAAGCCAGTTATCGCCAAGAATGTAAAAAGAATAGTAGAGCTTTCAGATTTTAGTAATTTTTTATTCCTCATCCAAGCAACCACAAAAATCATTGGAATTGCTCCAAAGAGTACAGACCATCCTTCATAGCGTGTGTATGTCATTGCACTTACAGCAAGTCCAGCAGGAATAAGATACATAATATTATTTGTTTTTATCCATACAAGTAAGTAGTAAATTGATGCGGCCAATGTACATGTAAAAAGTGTTTCTGACATGGCAGTTGACTGTAAGTAAAGAATATTAAGATTTAGTGCATATACACATAGACTCAAAAGTGAAGAGAGAATAGAGTTAGTAAGCAATTTTACTGATTTATAAATATAGAGACCGCCAATAATAAAAGCAGTCCCTGACATTATCGCTCCAGCAAGTCCAGAATGCCACAAAAAATTATTCCAGATAAATGGAACCATAAGAAGTTGTGGAAGAGGCAGCCAAACGTTTCCTATCTGTGCAAATCCAGGGGTCAGATTGTCTACTATTTTTCTCGCTATATCAAGTCTGGACATTGTATCAGCGTAGAGGATATTTTCGCCATTAAAATAATAGAGAGCAGAAAAAAAAGCACTGAGAGCAAGCAAAAATAAGAATACAAAGTAGGTATTATATCGAGAAATAATATATGTAATTTTTTTCACTTGTTATGTATGTTAATTAATGAAATCATGCAATAATGATTCAAATTCTTTTTTTTGTTGGGTCAGATTTCTCTTGTGTGTTTTAATAAGATCGATAAAGATGTCATATTCTTCTTTTTTAGTAAGTTTTTTAATTTTATTATTAAGTAACTTTGAATTAAAATCTTCAATATTTATATTCCATTCACTCAGACCAAAATCTTTCAGAAAGTTATTTGTTTTAGAGGAGTAGGCGATGGTTACAAAAGGAGTTTCAGTTGTGAAAGAGAGAATTGCTGAATGCATTCTTGTGCATATAGAAAATTGTGCTCGTTGCAGAATGTCTTGAACTTCTGTCGGATTACTTGCATACATAATCGTAAACATATTTCTGTTATTAAGCCGTTTATGTATCCTGTGTGCGACTCTCCTATCATCATCTTCAATTGCATTATATGCCATCGGTATAAAAATTGCTTTCATTTTTTTCTCTTGCCAATTCTTTTGGATAAAAATGCTTAATTCTTTTTCGTAAACATCCTGATGATTTTTATCAAGCCAT
Source organism: Saccharimonadales bacterium (SeqCode) (assembly GCA_035479415.1). Taxonomy (GTDB): domain Bacteria; phylum Patescibacteriota; class Microgenomatia; order Levybacterales; family UBA12049; genus JACDET01. The sequence continues at coordinate 23,214 of DATIIS010000052.1, read as the reverse complement.
TCTCTTGCAGTAATGACATAATAATTGTCTTTGCTTTTAGTTCTAGTATTTTTTGGAGCATCCAAAAAAAGTGCAAGATCTGGTGTGTAAATTGCGTTAACCGAATATTTTTTGTTATTTAATTTTTTAATTTTTTCTAATGAAATTTTTTCTCTGCAAAAAACTGTTGTATTAGATAAAAGTTTGTGCGTCATAGTTGCATGTGTTGTATTTGCAAATGGACCAAAGGTCAAAGGGAAAAAGATTATTTTCTTACGATATTTTTTGGCAATATAGACAGGAAGTAGCGTCAAAAGTAATCCAAAATTATCACTCATGCTAAACCTAGAAGTTAAATATCCACCTCCCATACCAAGGACAACATCGGCATCTTTAATTGATTGAATATATCCGTAAAGAGAACTTTTTGGCAAAGATTTTTTAGTAAGGTTTGCTAATAACGTATAAGAAAGAGAGAAAATGCTGACTTTGGTAAATCGATAGAGTTTGTGAATTCGAGAGAGAGGTTTGGTCGAAGTTTGGATTGCATATCCATATGGTAATTGTTGCTGAATAATTTTCGCTTGAAAATCAGGATGTTTTTGATAGTTGTATGAGTCAACTGAGAGTAAAAACACTCGATCATTTGGTTTGAGAGTTTTATTAATGAATTGTAATGCCGATTCTTGAATTGCTGCATCACCAATATTCTTTTCTCCATACGCGTTAATAATAGTTATTGTTTTCATATATTTAGTGCAAATATTTTCTTTTGAATAATTGGCAAAACTTTTATATCAGAAAAATTTTCTACAAAATATTTTTTTATTTTTTGTTTTGTTGTACTGTACTCGTTTTTCTTTTTTTCAATCAAAATGTTTTCAAAAATAATTTCATATTCTTTGACGATATTATGTTTGCTTGGAACTTTTGCGAGATCCAAAAAATCAGACAAAATAGTGTCATACCCCACAAGTTGTAGACCATGACTAAGTGCTTCGAGCATAACTAAAGACAATCCTTCTGCTCTACTAGGTGCAAAGAGAATATCATTTTGTGAATAGACATTTTTAAGTTCGCTTTGATTAAGATATCCATAGTACTTCCAGTTTGTCTTATCCTTGCATTCGGAAATAAGTTCTTCACGAAGTGGTCCGTCTCCAGCAACAGAAAAGATATAATCGTCAGAACTATTTTTGATTAGGTTAATTAAAATATCTGCACCTTTTCGTATAGAAAGTTCACCAACAAAAAGAATAAAAAGTTTTTTCCTATTATGTATATGAGATTTGCTTTCATCTGATTTTTTAAAAGGTAATGAATTAGGAACTCTCACGACATTGTTAAGCCCATACATCTCTTGTAAAAAAGCTTCGTCTCGAATATTTAATACATGAATTTTTTGCATATGTTTGAGCATTAATTGGTTAAACCGTGAAGAATATACTAGTGTATGAATGCGATCAAATAATTTGGTGGGCTTGTCATAAAGGAGTGGAGAATGTAGTGAAGCAATAGTTTTTTTTCTAATATTAAGTCCGCCGAAATAGAATAAAAAGAATAATTCTAAAATTTCATATTTTATATAAATAAGACGTGCTTCTAATAAATAATTATGTATCACTTTCCATCCCTTACTGTAGGGGAGAAGATCTCTAACATGAATTTTTATTTTGTTTAGATTATTTTTCCTTTCTGTAGCAGTTATTCTTTCAGTAAATTTTCTTTGCAGAACAACACTGCCGTATAAATTTGCAATTGTTGGATCGGCATTAATAACAACAACGTCTTCATGTTTTTTTATAAACGTTGCTAATTTATAGATCATCCTTTCAGCTCCGCCCATAAATTCAATCGGAGCAAAACTTAAAAATACGATCACCCTTCAGGACCCTCCTCTGCTAGTTCTATCGCAAAATCTTTAGTGGATTTGGCAATGTCCCAGACAAAAGGATTTTTTTTAGCAATATAATAATCATATCCTCCCAAAACTCTCGCAAACATCTCAACGAGAATTCCACCAATCAGCCAACATGCTTCTTTTAGACTATGAAGCTGATATTCAAAAAGTAATAAATGTAAACTTGATCTTGTCATATTGTTAATCTTCACGTGTTCTTCATCATAAAGTCTTGCATGTCCATTCATCACTCGACGACGCTGCTTGATTAAATCTCCTAATGTCTCAGCTCCTTTATTTCTGACGATTGCACTATCGATATGTCTTACTTTGTAGTTCATTTTTACCATTTTGGCTTGGATAAATGCTTCATCAACCGCGGTTGTTGTATCAATATGTGACAAGATATTGCGATAGGCTATTATCTCTCCAAATCGTGGAATATTTCTATGAAACCACCACCATGAATGAATGATATAGCCCAAAAATGTATTTTTGTCATTTATTGGATGCGGTGCACCGCCTACCATTCCAAGTTTTTTATCTTTCATAAATGGTATGCATAGCTGTTCAATACAATCAGGATCAGGGACAGTATCAGCACTTTCAATAACAACTACATCATCTGAAATAATTCCGAGTCCTGCATTAATTGCACTCGCTTTTCCTTTTCGTTCAGGTTGTCGTATTAAAAAGATATGAGAATACTCTTGAGTAAAGTGCTCAACAATACTGTCTGTTTCATCAGTACTTGCTGAAGAGACGACGACAATTTTATTGATATGTATGTGTTGTGTTCTTTGGTTAACAAGAGCTTGTAAAATATTTTCAATATTTTTTCCTTCATTGTATGCTGGAACACAGATTGATACGGACAGTTCATTATTCATATTATTTTTATTTATTGTGTAACAAGTGTTTGAGATATAAACGTTTTGTTCGGTTTTATAGAATAGAATGTTTCTAAAATATGAGAGAAGACAAAAATTGAAAGACTAAATATACTTGTCACAAAAATGACATGAATTATTTGATCAATGCCATTATGGAACAGTGATATTCCAACACACATAACAACGGCTATAAAAATTGCAAGAATCGAGAAAAAGTATCTTTGCCTAGCCAAATAATAGGTGACAAAACAACTTGAAAGAGTAAAGAACATGATTGCGGTTGAATAAAGAGTAAGATATGGAAGAATTGTTACGGCTTTACTGCCAAAAAGTAATGGAATAAAAAGGTTACCAAGTGGGCCGACAAGAATAAAAACACTCATTGTTAACAATACTGCGAGTGAAAAAAGCTTGTAAAATGTTGAATTGGGGTTTCTCTTTTTCCCTAAATCTCGACTTACAAATGTCACCATAAGAAGACTTGGAAGTGTGCCGAAGAAATAAACCATTTTACCGATGAGAGATAAAAATGCATATTTGCCTGCGTCAACTGGTGGGAGAAAATGTTTAGCAAGAATTACATCAACACTAAGAAATGCAATCGATGAAAGTCCGGTGATGATTGCAGCGCTAAAAAATTTACTTGGGAATCGGTATGAAATAGGTTGTATCTGTGTACTTTTTTGTGGTGCTATAAAGTAGAAAGATAATAAAAATGCAAAACCAGCAGATAACGGCAATGATATAAATGCCCAAGAACTCATTTTTACTCCAACAAATAAGAATGCGAAAATAAGCTTGCTTATGGCCTCAAAGATGATTATTAGTGCGACTGATTTAAAATTAAATATGCCCTGCAAAAAGCCTTTATTAATTGCTGTTATGATGCCAAATGTAATCATAGGTGTGAACAAAAATGTGATGAAGTAATTATGAATTTGAAAAAATCTATCAGTAATTGGAACTGCAATAAGAAAGCAGACTGAAATAAAAATACTGATAAAGAGATTTCTTCTTTTGGTGTTATGTAAAAAGTGCAAACTTTCTTGTGTATTCTCATTGCTTGTCAGAAATGCGACTCGATGATTAACTGTTGTGTATAGCGCATTGACTGGAATAAGAGTTATGTACCACAGAGTATTAATAAGCGTAATAATTCCAAACTGTTCAAATGTTAGAACTCGACCAAGATAGGCGTTAAAAATGAAATTGCAGACATTCACAATAACTGTTGCAATGAGAAGCAAACTCCCTCCTGACATATATCGTGTATATATTTTTTTCATACTATTCATATAGCTAGTTCGTGTACGCAATATTTGGATTACTAATTATTCTTTCATTTGAAATTGCAGGTCCCGTTTCGATTGCTGGATTTGCAGTAAGTATAGGTTTTTGCAAATGTAAGCCATGTTTGGTTTTGGACCAATGATGAGGAGCAACGATTAAGTTATAAACAGCCATCCAAGCACATACACTCATTGCCAGCCAGTAAAATGGGACAAATACTGCATATTTTAATAACGCGTCGTGTTCGTGTTTGGCGCAGCCAATCATGTAGTAATAAATATAGAGGAAATTGCCCAAAAGAATTGATACCACACCGATATAGAGGATTGGGGTCGGGAAGAATGATTCAATAAATGTCCCAATATGTGCTCGAAAAAGGAAATAGCAGAGAGTAAGAAGCCACATCATAGGATTTATGAACATAGACATGATTTTGCCGCCGACAATTAATTGAAAGGTAATAACATGTGATTTATGTTTGCTTGTTCTAAATTCAGTGAGATCCCGCATGTGTACAAGATATGTTTGGATATATCCTTTGATCCAACGAGTTCTCTGTCCAAACCAATTACTAAACGAGCTATTTGCTTCTTCCAACGTAACACTATCTATAATTGCTGTTGTATAACCTTGTTTCACCAATCGAATTCCTAGATCACAATCTTCAGTGACATTGAATGAATCCCAACCTTTTATATCTCGAATATCCCGAGTTCGGAAATGATTACTTGTTCCTCCCAATGGAATTGGTGCTTCAATTGATTGAAGTCCTGTTAAGACCAAATCAAACCACAGTGAATACTCGGATGTAAAAAGTCGAGTTAATATATTTTGGTGTGGATTGTAAAAATTTAATTTCGCTTGAACACACAGTGTACGATCTCCTGACTTTTGAAATGCAAGGATTGCTTTTTTAAGCTGTAATGGATCAGGGACATCTTCAGCATCATAAATCACACAATATTCTCCTCGTGCATGAAGTAAGCCATAATTGAGAGCTTTGGGTTTGGTTTTTGGTTTGGAATTAGGGACAACTACGACATCAAACGAGGAAGGAAGTTCCATCAGATTTATATTATCAATTGTTTCGCGATCATCTTCTTCCAAAAGAAGCATAACCTGAAGTTTATCCTGTGGATAGTCCAATTTACTCATTGCAGAGATAAATTGTGGTACGACATTCCATTCTTTATAGAGTGGACAGAAAACAGTATAGACGGGTAAATCTGCGTCATTGAGTTGAGAAATTTGAGTGTCTGTACTGGTGACTTCCGTCTTTCTGAAGAAATTTCGAGATATGAGATACAGATTAAAGAGCAAATCGCCAAAGTAGAGTATAGTAAGTGCTGAGACAAATATCTCTATTGTTGCATGCCAATTAATTATTAAACCAAGGATGATATCAACCAGTAAAAATGTTCCGACTATAATTTGGAGTGTCGATACTCGTTTAAATGCAGTATGTTCTGGAGCAAGATGTGAATGATGGACGAACTCCTGATTCTTAAAATGAAATCCTTTACCTTTTACTTTTTCAACTGAAGGATGAAACGGGATAACTACAGCTGGTTGTAAACGAAGATGTAATGCATTCATAATAAGCTCCAAAGAAGTAGTAACCAAATTAACTTTGGTTTTACCAGATGCTCGCTGCGCATATACGATGTCAACTGTATCAATCTGATATCCTGCATTTTTTGCTTGAGTTAGAAGTGTTAGATCTATTGCCCATTTTCCTTTTTGCATAGGGACTCTTTCGACTATTTCTTTTTTTATAACTTTCAATCCTGATTGTGAGTCAAGATCAATACCATGAAGTGCTTTGACAAAAAATGACCGATATATCTCACTGAAAAGTTTGCGGATGAAATTTACTTGTTGTTCTTTTCTGTTGGCGACAACAATATCTGCTCCCATACTTATCTTTTCGACCATTGCAGGAATTGCTTCAGGAGGATATTGCAGATCAGCATCAATCATACATAGCAGATCATATTTAGCATATGAAAATCCTTCAATGAGAGAGTTGGCTTTGCCAATTTTACCTTGTTTTTTGAATCCATAGATAGGATAAAAATGAGCCATTGATGAAATAATTGCTTGTGTCCCATCCGTTGAATGATCATCAACAAAAATAATTTCGTAGGTAATTGATGAAGCGCTCAAACAAGCATGAAGTCGTTTAATAAGAGGGCTAATATTATCTTTTTCATTTTTAGTTGGTATTATAATAGACAGATTATTCATAAATTGCGTTACTTGTCTAAGTTAGCTTTTAGTTTGAAAATAGTACTGACATAGGCTGTAATTTTTACCTTGTACAGTATTCTTATGTTTTAAAGAGAAAAGAGGTATCTGTTCTTCTTATTAGCTCAGATATAAGATGAATTCACTCATGAATTACCTCATAAAGTAATGTATAGGAATCAGGTTAACAGCTCAATGTAACAATTATGTGAGGATACGTTAAGAAGTCTGTAGCAGTTGAGGTTTATTCAGTGTGGCCACAGTTGGTACAATGTGCTTTCTTATAGCCAAAAGCCAAAAGTAAACCACCACATTTTTCGCATCTTCCTCTGAGGAAACGCCATAGTTTAAGTATAGAAAAACGCATACATTACCTTCTATCATTGTAACATTTTTACTGGGGGGAAATAAAATCTATTTTTGGTCGAGATAGTAGTTATTTAGGCAGTGTTAGAATCACAATTGTTGAGCTATGCGAGATATTGTTTGCCGCATCTTTTCCTTTTACAAAATAGGTATATGTTCCACTAGGAGAGGCATTGGTGTCAATGATACTTGTATCTGTTGTTGAAGAGAAATAAGCGTTATTGCGGAAAATATCATATCTGACGACACCTACATTGTCGCTTGATGCAGTCCAGTTAAGTACAACATTCTTTGTAGCATTCACAGTTGCTGTAAGATTGGTTGGAGCTGTAGGCGCTTGGGTGTCTACATATAAGCCCATTGAAGTTGGATAATTATGAAGAAGTGTCAGTGTAGGATCATTATCTCCAATACTATAATTGCAATCTTTTACATCGCCTCCAGTTAAATCCCACACCATATAGCCAGCAATACCTGATTTGAATTGTGCATCCATTTTTGCTTTAAAATCGTCTCGTCTGGAAGAATTACTCATACATCCACTCATATTGTTTCCAGCGATCATGCCCGCCTCTTCTATAATTAATGGCTTATTTAGGTTTTTCATTTGAGTTATTCGTTCTTGAAGACCGTTCCACGGATCTCCAGGCATTGCTTGATCATTTCTATCATAGTCATGATATGTAGCGACATCAATTCCAGAACCTGCATGAATATTTTGAAAATCTCCATAAATTGCTCCACATTGGCCATCTCCTCCTACTCCTGAAGCCACTAAGTGATTGGGGTCAATGCTTTTTATTGCTCCTCCAACTGCATCAAAAAAAGACCGCATGGCTTGTGTGGCGACGGGTTCGTTACAGGTTTGATGTGCATAACAGGCAGTTCCTTGGCCACTTTGACATCCTGCTGCTTCTGGTTCATTGATTGGTTCCCACATAGCAACTGCTGTTGAACTCTTATAGTGTGTCACAATCAATTTAACATAATCTAAATAGGGGATAGGAGTAAGGCCATTGCCATAGTCATTAATTGCTTGAGTGTATCCACTTTGATACCACGCTGGATCTCTCCAGTGTCCATCGTCACATGCGCCTGCTTGATCACCGAGTACCAAGATAAGCTTAATATTATCTTTTTGTGCAGCTGCAACAACTCTATCAAGTCCAGTCCAATCAATTTGTTTTGTTTTTACATTGGTTGCAATAGTCCCTTGAAACGCCCACATCCTGATCATCGAATTAGGTCGAAGATGTGAAAAAAAAGCATCTAAATCAGCGATACTTCCGCCACATCCTGCGTTGATCCCTGGATCTGTCCCAAGATTGAAAGCATTAACACCGGTAAATTGGTATTGTGTCCCGTTTAGATAGAGATTCGTTCCATGAGCGCTTACATATGGACTGATAGGAATAGTTTCGGCATATGAAGTATATGTGAGTGGACTTAGTCCAGTTAACAAAATAAAAAAGACAAGAACGAGATATATCGTCTTTCGAAAAAATTTGGGCATTTATTAACTATAACAAAAGAGACTAAAAAAACAAAATGTAGTATAGTATATAGTACATGCAAGATTCTTTTTCTACTCCAATGATGAAGCAGTATAGCGACATCAAAGAACAATATCCTGATTGTTTGTTATTTTACCGCATGGGGGATTTTTACGAATTATTTCTTGAAGATGCTCACATTGGTGCACGTGTCCTAAATATTACTCTTACCGGCAAAGCCAATGGTAAAGGTGGGCGAATTCCAATGGCAGGAGTTCCTTATCATGCGGTAGATACTTATTTGGCCAAACTCGTCAAAGCAGGATACAAAGTCGCAATTTGTGAACAATTATCTCCACCTAATAAAAAAGGATTGGTCAAGCGAGATGTTGTGAGAATTGTAACTCCAGGGACGATGCTTGATGAAAAAGCACTTGAAAAAAAAGAACATAACTATCTCATTAGTCTAACTACAAAAAAGAAAAATATCGCACTGACTATTGCTGATGTTTCAACTGGATATTTTGCGACAACTGAAATTACATCTGATTTTAAAAATCAGATTATCATCGATGAATTATCTAGAATTCATCCTAGAGAGTGTATTCTTCCAGAATTTCTCTATAATGATCCTGAATTTTTGCAAATTTTAAAAACAGAAAAAGAAATGAATATTTTTCCGTACGCTCAATGGGACGTCTATGCAACGGATGCAAAGAAATTTCTGCATGAGCATTTTGGTATCGCTACACTTGCAGGGTTTGGTCTCGAAAATAATTCTTTGGCTCTTGAAACATCTGCTGCACTTCTTGGATATCTTAAAGAGACGCAAAAAGGTCCCGTACAACATATTAAAAAAATTGAAAGTTATACAACGCATGATTATTTATCGTTAGATAGGTCGACAATTATTAATTTGGAATTATTTACAACAATTCGCGAACATGATAGTCGTGGAACACTGCTATCAGTTATGGATGGGACGATAACTGCGATGGGTGGGAGACTTCTGAAAGAATGGATGAGAAAACCTCTTCTTAATAAAAATGAAATTGATGCGCGTCTTGATGCTGTTGAAGAATTATTTGAAAAACAACCAGAACGATCAAAAATTTTAGCATTACTGAAAGAAGTGAGTGATATTGAGAGACTTATTTCTCGTTGTTCAGTTGGACTGGGAAATGCGAGAGATTTGATAAATTTAAAAAATTCACTTGAGATAGTTGTCGAAATAAAAAAAGTTTTGAAACAATTTGATACAAGTTTACTGCAAAAATTGGAGACAATGATTAGACTTTCATTAACAAATAAATCGCTTGAAACAATTGATGGAATTATTACTTTGATAGAAACAATTATAGTTCCTGAACCTCCAATTAGTATTCGTGATGGAGGAATGATACAAAAGGGTGTTGATAAAGAGCTCGACAAACTTCATCACATTGTAAATGGGAGTCGTGATTGGATATTTGAGTTAGAGCAAAAAGAGCGAGAGAAGACAGGAATTAATTCGTTAAAAATAAGATTCAATAAAGTATTTGGATTTTATATTGAAGTTAGTAAATCACATCTTCATTCTGTCCCTAAAAATTATATGAGAAAGCAAACACTTGTTAGTGCAGAGAGGTTTATTACTCAAGAGTTGAAAGAACATGAAGAAATTATCTTAACTGCAGAAGAAAGGATTAATGATATAGAATTCAACATTTTTCAAAAGACGCTGTCTCAACTTTTAGAACATGTGTCTCTTTTACAAGAGACTGCGTTTACCATTGCTACACTTGATTGCCTTGTTAATTTTTCAGAAATTGCTGAGAAAAAAAGATATGTAAGACCAGAAATAAATTTAAATTCTCAGATTACTATCAGAAATGGGAGACATCCAGTAGTTGAAACATTGCTTAATGACAAACAATTTGTCCCTAATGATGTCTCTTTAGATAGTAACGATCAGCAATTACTTTTGTTGACTGGTCCCAATATGGCAGGAAAATCAGTCTACATCCGCCAAAATGCGCTTCTTGTTTTGATGTCGCAAATGGGTTCATTTGTTCCTGCAGAAAAAGCAGAAATTGGAATTGTTGATCAAATTTTTGTTAGATCTGGTGCGTCTGATGTCATTACCTCAGGACTTTCAACATTTATGGTCGAAATGGTTGAGACTGCTCATATCCTTCATCATGCGACATCTAAAAGTTTGATCATAATGGATGAGATAGGACGTGGAACAAGTACGTATGATGGAATAAGTATCGCCTGGGCTGTTGCTGAATATTTGGTTTCAAATAAGGAAAAACCCAAGACGCTTTTCGCAACACATTATCATGAATTACAAGCACTTGAAGAACAATATCCAAAACGAATTAAAAATTATCATATGTCAGTAAGTGATGACAAAGGAGAGCCTGTTTTTCTTCATACTATTTTGCCGGGTGGTGCATCACATAGTTTTGGTGTAGCAGTTGCTAAATTGGCAGGGATTCCTGAGCAGGTAATTAAGCGTGCGAATGAATTATTGAAGGAGCTTGAATCTAGAGGAAAGGCGAAGGTAGATTTTGTTTCAGAGAATGCCGAAGGTGTCTACCTATCCCATCCCACGGGTGTGCAAATTAATTTGGCGGATCATTTGATTCATAAAGAGTTGGAGAATTTGGACATTGCTCGAATGACTCCTTTGGAAGCACTGAATGTTTTGGCAGACTTGAAGGAGAAATTGCAATTGTTTACCAAAGAAAATAAGAAATATATAGAAGCTGATTAAAATTTTTCAAATTAATCGCATGGCCAGGTCTTTACTGTACATTTGCCTTGACTCTCATCTTTTTTTGGAAAAAGCTGCTCTGCTCCTGTTAATAAGCTCGTGATTTCGGAAGTTTTCAATCCCATAAACTCTTTCTTTCTATTTTTCTGAGTTTTTGTTATTGATGCTTCAACTGTTCTCATAATACTATACTTTATTATAATATTACTATTTACTTTGTCAACAAAAAGATTGTGGTAAAAGTTAAAAAAGAATTTATCCATGCTATACTAAGTCCAATGAAAAAAATTCATCCTTTACCTCATCATATTATTGCCAAAATTGCTGCCGGAGAAGTTATTGAAAGACCTGTCTTTGCGGTCAAAGAACTTATTGAAAATTCACTGGATGCACATGCGGATTCGATAATTATAACTATTGAAGAAAGCGGTTTGAAAAAAATAGTTGTAATCGACAATGGTGAAGGAATGGGGCAAGAAGATCTTGAAGAAAGTATCAAAGCACATACTACAAGCAAACTTTCAAATATAGATGGATTGGCACATATAAAGACACTTGGATTTCGAGGAGAAGCATTATCAAGTATTGCAGCGATTAGTAAGATGACAATAAGCAGCAGAATTAAGAATTCTTCAAAAGGCACAAGTATCAGGATCAATAATGGCAATGTAGAAAAAATATCTCCAATTGGTATACCTATTGGAACTACGGTAACAGTTGAACAATTATTTCATACATTGCCAGCTCGAAAGAAATTTCTCAAATCTCCGAGAACAGAATTTCATCATATTCTTGACCTTGTGACCTGTTATGCGCTTTCTTATCCTCATATTCATTTTAATTTGATTCATAATGGTAAAACAATTTTTGATTTGCCAGCAACAAAAGAGCCACTCCAAAGAATTGAAAAGCTTTTGGGAAAAGATATTTTTGCATCTCTTATCCCACTATCATTTAATGATTCACATATCTCAATTAGTGGTTTTCTTGCCAAACCATCACTCACAACAAGAACACCAAATAAGCAATTTTTGTTCATTAATAATAGATGGGTGAATGATAAAGTTATTTCCTCAACAATAAAATCAGCGTATGGATCAGTACTTGCTTCAAATGGTTATCCTATTTGTGTGTTATATTTTTCATTGCCTTTTGAAATGGTTGATGTCAATGTCCATCCGAGAAAAGAATATGTACGATTTGTTGACACACAGTTACTTCAAGAGTCAATAACTCGCGCAGTTCATCAAGTTCTTGGAAGATATGATTTGACACCTGACTCCACTTTTACTTCACTTTCACTAAGCGATGCAGTGGGAAGCACAGAATCTTATGCAGGCAAATTATTGAAAGAGAGAAAGACACCTTGGGAATTGTCACAAAAAATTACCATTGATTACGCAAGTCTTGTGCAAATCCATAATGTCTACATCTTGATACCAACTGTAAAAGGATTGTTATTGGTTGATCAACACGCCGCACATGAGAGAATCTTATACGAACAATTACTTGAAGAATTTAACAAAGAAAAAAAGCAGCAAAATAGTTTTATATTTACCAAACCTGGTATTTTTGATCTCACTTATTCGGAAACAGAACTCCTCCTTGAACATCTCGACTTTTTCCAAAAAATTGGTTGGGAAATAGAACATTTTAAAGGAACGACATTTGTTATAAGAAGTCTGCCAGTACTTTTTCAGGATAGAGATTACCTTGTTCTTCTTAAAGAAATTCTTGAAGATCTAGAACATGAACAATCTCATAAAATAGATATAATAACTCACAAAATGATTGCCTATATTGCATGTCATAGTGCAGTCAGAGCAGGTGATACACTAACAAAAAAACAAATGGAAGAACTTCTTAAACAACTAAATAAAACCTTCAATAACTCAAATTGCCCACATGGTAGACCGACACGAGTTAGTATTGAGCTTGCTAACATCAATAAAATGTTCAAACGATAATATGTTCAACGACCCTATTTTAAATAAATTAATCAAAGAGTATCCCAAACCTCATTTTGAAGATCGAAGTGAATCGCTCATGAGGGAGTTGATCAGATCTGTTATCTCACAACAACTGTCAGTAAAAGCAGCTCGAACTATCTTTGCGAGATTCATTGATTTATTTCCAGATACTATTTTCCCAACTGCTGAAATAATTTTGGATACAGATGATGAGAAAATTCGTAGCGCGGGGCTTTCATATCAGAAAGTTTCATATGTCAAATCTATCGCCAATGCTTTTGTTAGTGATCTTATTGATGAAGAAAAAATTCGTCAACAATCAGATGAAGAAGTGATCCAAGAATTGACGCAAATTAAAGGAATAGGTAGATGGACTGCTGAGATGATTCTTATTTTTTATCTTTTGCGTTCTGATGTATTCTCTATTGATGATTTGGGTTTGCGCAATGCGATTACCAACTTATATGGAATAACTGATAGAAAAGAAATGATTGCATTGGCAGAGACGTGGAGACCATATCGCTCACTTGCATGTTGGTATTTGTGGAGGAGTTTGGAAAATAAGAAATAATTATTACGTATTTTTATCTTTATCTCTTTCAATCAAATCCTTTGCTTCTTGAGCTTTCTCTTTTGAAGTCCGTGGATCTGCTATTGTTTCTCCTTTTCCTTGATCTTTGCCTCTCGTTTCATCCATTTCTGTATCTCTTTTTTCGAGGTTTTTGGCATTTCTTCTCTTCTCACCGTCACTTCTTGGGTCAGGTCGTTTAGATTGTCCGATTAACGCTTGAGCCAGAACTAATTCTCCAAGAGTAGCACTAATCTGAACAAAAGATCCTGCCGTGATAACACCGTCTCTTACAACATCTTTGATAGGCCTTCTGCCAGATGCTGGTTCACTATTGAACCTATTAAGTTGCCTCCGTAATCGTTCAGACATGAACTGTAGTATAGCATATATACAAAAAATTTCAATCCTAAAAATCTGGCTGTTTGCCATAGCTTTAAATTTCCGTTATAATGGATTGCTTTTAGTTTCTATGGATAAAATTATCATTAAGGGTGCAAGAGAACACAACCTCAAAAACCTCGATCTTGAGATTCCAAAAAATAAGCTAGTCGTTTTTACTGGTTTGTCTGGTAGTGGAAAATCATCACTTGCCTTTGACACAGTATATGCAGAAGGACAACGTCGATATGTTGAGAGTCTTTCATCGTATGCTAGACAGTTCCTCGGTACAATGAAAAAGCCAGATGTGGATCTTATTGAAGGTTTATCTCCTGCTATCTCAATTGATCAGAAATCCACAAGCCACAACCCAAGATCTACTGTCGGAACCGTTACTGAGATATATGATTATATGCGTTTGCTTTTTGCTCGTGTTGGTCATCCTCATTGTCCAAATTGTGGACGAGAAATCGCAAGACAATCCAAAGAACAAATCGTTGAGTCAATTCTTAAATTACAAGACAAACACAAACAACCTGGCAGAAATGATGTCAGAGTTCTTATCTTGGCGCCAATCGTTAAAGATAGAAGAGGAGAATATACAGATTTGTTCGCAAGTCTTAAAAAACGCGGTTATACCAAAGTGAGAATTGATGGAAAGATTTACAATTTGACTGACGAGTTTATCTTAATTAAGACCAATAAACACACGATTGAACTCGTTATTGATTCAATGGTTTTAAGTCGCGAGACTGAGAAATCACGACTTTCTGCAGATGTCGAACAAGCTTTGCAATTTGGTGATGGAGAAATGATTGTTTCATTGATTCACGACGCATCATTTACACTTCCCGACAAACCAGAACAAATGGAAGATCTCTTATTCTCAGAAAAATTTGCATGTCCTTTCTGTAATATTTCTCTTCCGGAAATTGAGCCTCGAATTTTTTCTTTCAATACTCCACATGGCGCATGTCCGACATGTGCAGGACTTGGTCGAGTCCTTAATGCCGATCCAGATTTGATTCTGAATGATAATCTAACTATCAATGAAGGTGGAATTGTACCATTCTTCAATATCGGCACAAGCGATACATGGTTCTCACGAACATTTAAAACATTCTGTGATGAGAATGATATCCCAATGAACAAACGCATTGGAGAATTAAATGAAGATCAGAAGAATTTACTTCTCTATGGAACAGGTGGGAAAAAATATCTGGTTGAAGGGGAAAATCGTTTTGGTCGAGATACTGTCATTGAAGAAGAATTTCGTGGGATAGCAATGGAGTTAAAGAAAAAATATAACGAATCAGAATCGCAATTCATGAAAACACAGATTGATAAATTTATGCGATTTGATGTTTGTCCTGAGTGCAAAGGAGGACGACTAAAAAAAGAAGCACTTTCAATTACGCTTCAAGATAAATCAATCATTGATGTCTCAAAATTATCAATTGAAAAGTCACTTGAATTTATCAATAATTTGCCAGATGCGATTTCTGCGCGGGAGCAGGAAATTTCAAAAATGATCCTTAGAGAAATTCGAGAACGTTTGCAATTTCTTGTCGATGTCGGACTTGAATATCTGACACTTCTTCGCGGAGCAGCATCTCTTTCAGGAGGAGAAGCACAACGAATCCGTCTTGCCTCTCAAATTGGCTCTGGTTTGACAGGAGTTCTGTATGTATTGGATGAGCCCTCAATTGGTCTCCATCAGCGGGATAATAGTAAATTGATTGATACGCTCAAAAAACTTCGAGAGCTCGGCAACACAGTGCTTGTCGTTGAGCATGATCAAGAGACAATGGAAGCATCTGATTATATTTTCGATTTTGGTCCAGGAGCAGGTGAACAAGGTGGAGGAATTGTCGCCAAAGGCACAATTGAGGAAATTAAAAAAGATCCACAATCAGTTACTGGTAAATATCTTTCTGGCAAAAAACAAATACGAGTCAACAAATCTAGTGTTGAGCAAAGAGATCCGACACTTGTCTCTCCATATGCCAATCTCGAGGATGCAAGTGTTAAAATTATTGGCGCATCAGAACACAATCTAAAAGATATTACAGTTGAATTTCCTCTTAATAAATTGGTAGTTGTAACAGGTGTCTCTGGATCTGGTAAATCAACACTTGTTAATGACATTTTGTATCACGCGCTTATGCAAAAGAAAAATCCATATCACCCACAAAAACCAGGAGCATTTAAAGAGATGCAGGGAAGTGACTACCTCAAAAACGTCTTTGCAATTGATCAGACGCCGATTGGGAGAACTCCACGAAGTAATCCTGCGACCTATACGGGAGCTTTCACTTATATCAGACAACTTTTTGCTTCCACCAAAGATGCCAAAATAAAAGGCTATGGACCAGGAAGATTTTCGTTCAATGTCAAAGGTGGGCGCTGTGAATCATGTGAAGGTGAAGGACAGATAAAGATAGAGATGCAATTTATGCCTGATGTCTATATCACGTGTGAAGTCTGTCAAGGCAAACAATACAATAACGAAGCACTTGAAGTATTATTTAATGACAAAAGTATCGCAGATGTGCTTCAGATGAGTGTTGCTGAGTCGCTCAAATTCTTCTCATTTATTCCTGGACTTGCTCACAGACTGGCCACATTGCAGGATGTAGGGCTCTCCTACATTAAATTGGGACAACCTGCACCAACGTTATCAGGAGGAGAAGCACAACGTATCAAACTCGCAACAGAGCTCTCTAAAAAAGGACGCAATGCGTTATATATCTTGGATGAACCAACAACTGGACTTCATTTTGCTGATCTTGAAAAATTATTGTACGTACTGCGTCGACTTGTAGATGTCGGGAATTCAGTTATTGTAATTGAGCACAATCTGGATGTGATCAAAAATGCAGATTATGTAATTGATCTTGGGCCTGAAGGTGGAGAAAAAGGAGGACAGATTGTCGCAACTGGAACTCCAGCGGAGATCGCTGCCAATCCTAATTCCTGGACGGGAAAATTCTTAAAGAATATACTATAATATAATAATTCCTACGTCCAATATGTTTCTCAAACGATCTATTCCTATATTGTTTTTTGCGTGCCTCTTTTTTCTTTTTCCTACCCTGACATTTGCCTCATCCAACTTTGATACTGATTATCATGTGACTTACACAATTGATCAAAATGGTGTAGCGCATGCAAAAGTAAATGGGACACTCATCAATACAACTTCTCAATTCTATGCGACTTCCTATGCTATTCAATTGGGATTTGATACTATTTCCAATATCCAAGCACAAGATGCAGGAGGTGCAATTACTCCTCAAGTGAACAAAAACGGAGTTGGGTATGTTATCTCGCTTAACTTCAATAAACAGGCTGTTGGCAAAGGTAACAAACAAGAATTTACGATAACATTTGATACACCAATCCTTGCTCATCATTATGGAAGAATTTGGGAAATTGATATTCCAGGCATCTCAAATCCAGATGATTTTTCTACATTTGAAGTAGAGCTTAAGACCCCACCATCATTTGGACAGCCTGCATATATCAAACCAAACCAAGCGAGTAATGACTTGGTATTTGATAAAAAGACTCTTGGCAAATCAGGAATTTCACTCGCTTATGGTAGTAGTCAGGTGTATAAATTCCATTTAACATATCATCTGCGTAATCCTAATTTGTATCCTACAACAACACAGATCGCACTTCCTCCATCAACAAATTATCAGACGGTCTCAATTACCAACATCGATCCTGCACCTAGCAACGTAACTGAAGATAAAGATGGAAATTGGCTTGCAGAATATCATTTATCTTCGGTGCAGAGTTTTGATGTTACTGTTGCCGGAAATGCAGTTCTCAATCTAGCGCCTCAAAAAGATCCCATGACTCCAGCGCAACTGAGTGAATATGTTAAACCACAGAAATATTGGGAATCAGATGCTTCAACAATTCAACAACTGGCCAATCAGTTGCAAACGCCTCAAGCAATTTATAATTATGTTAGCAACAAATTGCATTATGATTTCACGCGAGTGACAACTTCTCAACCAAGACTCGGAGCGGCAAAAGCTCTACAAAATGCTAATTCTGCTGTTTGTTTAGAGTTTACAGATTTATTTATTGCTCTTGCCCGCGCTGCACATATTCCTGCTCGTGAAGTTGATGGATTTGCCTATACGGACAATCCAAAACAACGACCAATTTCTCAACAAAAGGATATTTTGCATGTCTGGCCTGAATATTATGATAGCGTACGGCAGAGTTGGATAATGGTTGATCCTACATGGGGAAGTACGACAGGAGGAGTTGATTATTTTAATACCTTGGACTTTGATCATTTTGCTTTTGATATACGGGGAGAAAATAGTATTTATCCAATACCCGCAGGTGGATATAATTATGGTAATTCACAACTTTCAAAAGATATACAAATAGGATTTAGTGATACTGTCCCAAACGATACTCCAGCATTTTCTCTTGATAGTACAATTCCTAAAACAACAATAGCTGGGTTTCCAATTCAAGGCTCAGTGGTTATTAAAAATAATGGATCTGCATATCTGCCAAGTCAAATTCTCTATCTTACATCAAGTACACTTACTCCTTCAACTCAAACATTGCAAACTTCTGGTGTGCCACCATTTGGATCACTAAATGTCCCAGTTGCATTTAATCCGACCAATGCATTTACAACTACTAGTAGTAGTTATACTATTCGAGTCGCTGGAATATCCACAACCAAACAAACACAATCTCAATTATTTTTTCTCACTCCATGGGGTATGGGCGCAATAGGAGTGTTAATTGTTTTGATCGTTTTTATTATATTTTTAAGTAAACGAAAATAATATTTTGACAAACCTCAAATTCAGCCTTAAAATACTCTATATATAATGGTATATCAGCGCTCAGATTATCTTAAATTACCCGAGAAAGCAGGAGTATATGTATACTCTGATAAAAATGGTGACATTCTCTATGTTGGGAAAGCCAATGATCTCAAATCGCGTGTTTCTTCTTATTTTGTAAAAAGTTCACAACTTGGTCCACGTACCAAAGTAATGGTGTCTCAAATTGAAAAAATAACAATTACCATTGTCGAATCAGAACTTGAAGCACTTCTTCTTGAGGCTTTTTATATCAAGAAATACAAACCAAAATATAATGCGCGTTTAACAGATAACAAATCATACCTTCGCATCAGAATTACAGTAAAAGATGACTACCCACGGGTTCTTCTTGCACGCCTTGAAGACAATTCTGATTCAATTTATTTTGGTCCTTTTCCAAGTGCATCAGCTGTTAAGCTCGTTCTTAAAACAATACGTCGAATTTTTCCATTTGTTTCTGCGAGAAATCATCCAAAACGAATTTGTCTTTATAATCATTTAGGACTTTGTCCTTGTCCTCCTATGTTTGATTCGCCAGAACTTAAAAAAACGTATCGCAAAAATATAAAAGGAATTATCAGGATTCTTGAAGGTGAGTCAAAAACAATCATGAAAGAGCTTGAAAAAGAACGGGATAATTATTCCAAAAAAGAAGAATATGAAAAAGCACTCGCTGTCCAGAAGAAAATTAATGCCATGAGTCTTATTACAACTCCATTTCATAGACCCTTTGAATATGCAGTCAATCCAAATTTACGTACAGATATCAGGCAAAAAGAACTTGATGGGCTGATCGATATCCTCAATGAAAACGGTTTTGATCTCACAACACTAGAAAGAATTGAATGTTATGATATTTCAAATATTCAGGGAACTAATGCGACCGGTTCAATGGTAGTTCTGACTCACGGTGAAATTGATAAATCGCAGTACAGGAAATTTAAGATTAAAAGGAAATGGGATAAGCGAGATGTCAAGAATCTCCCAAATGATTTTGCTATGATGAATGAAGTTCTTAAACGGAGACTTGGACATGAGGATTGGCATTTTCCAAATTTGATTATTGTTGATGGTGGCAAAGGACAAGTGACAAGTGGTCTTGCAGCACTTAAAGAATGTGGAGTAAGTATCCCTCTTGTTGGTTTGGCAAAAAGAGAAGAGACTATCGTGATACCAGTAAGTACAGTTTCAGATAATAAAAAAGTGGATGGAGAAAATTATCTTGAAGTATTACTTCCTAAGAATTCTCCTTCACTTCATCTGATTCAACGCATTCGAGATGAAGCGCATCGTTTTGCAATTACCTATCACAGAAAATTAAGAAGTGGATCGTTCATTACTAACTAATTTCTATCGACAGTATACTCATCTGGATAATAGAGAAAGACCGCAGGTGCATCTTCAAGTAGGAACTTTTGGAAATTATCATAAATTGTTTTTCGCTGATTCACATCTACTGTTTTTCTACCACTTTCAAGAAGATCATCAATTCTTAAGTTCTTATAATGAGTTATATTGTCAGGTCCTTCTGAATGCCACAATGTATATTGGTCAGGATCAATTGGTACATTAAAATCTCCCAAAAATACTTGATATGTTGATGGGACTCCGTCAGTATCAACAATCGTTGTATTGATGCCAAGATTTTTCCATGCTTTTGCGATAGTTTCTGCAACTGGACGATATCGTGGAAAAGTTACAATAGTAAGTGTTTTTGGAGTTTGGACTTTTCCGCTTAGACTTGAAGTTGATGAAGGTTGAAGAAGTAATTTTGCATGGGGCAAATCTTGTTTGCGTTGAGAGATGTCTCTGTTGTAATACTGTGAAAGTGGAGAATAAGGAGTATTTGCACTTTTTCCTTCCTTAAATGTATCAGGTACAGCATACATAAGAGCGACCCGAAGAGTTTTACTTGAAAGTTCATTGTCATCATTGTTGAAAAAAAGAGTTACAAGCTGAGAATAATTTGGTACTTTGGTAACGGTTGTGTTGTGGAAGTTTTGAAGGTTCATGCTTTGTATGATGTTGGCATCAATTCCTTCAATTTCAGTCACTTCTCCGAGAAGATACGCAGTTTTCAGCGCTTCTTCAGTAGGATAAAATTCATAATTAATTGTTTGATCTGAGTCTTTTGTGGAAATGATTGACATTGATTGGATAAATCCATCAGAAATATTGATTTTGGTCAGACGATAATCTCCGACTCCACTAAATCCACGATCAAATAATGGCTTGGAAACAGTTACAAGAAAAGGTGCATATGGATCTTTCAATTTGAAGTCAATAGTGTATTTATCTGGTTTGTCTTCTGAAACATCTGAAAAATTATAATTAACTGTTGAAGAGGTCACTTCTTGACCGTCACTAAAATGAACACCTTTTCGTAAATGAAAGCGATATGTTTTCCCGTGGTCCAAAATATCCCATGAAGAGGCGAGACCAGGCTTGATAGCGCCATTGATAGCAACTGCTGTCAGTCCTGTGGACATCTTTCCTGTAATTTCAGATGGCAAGGTATCTTGTGTATATGCGCCAACTTCACCTATGGTCTCAACCCTTGAAAAAGGGACGATGTGTGAATAATATTTGGCGATCAGAAGGAATGCAAAGAAGATGATAAGCCCTGCAATAAAAGAAAAAAGGATGGTTTTACCAGACTTTTTTATATATGCTTTGATCAGCCAGAAAATAAGTCTTTTGCGAATAACTGCCATATATTGTTATTTATTTTTGAAGAAATAACAGAACTAATGAGAGGATAGCAAGAATTGATGATAATACAATTGTTGCAATCAAAAGAAATCGCTGTGCGCTTCTTTTACTTCGATAAGCTTCTCCACCTCCACCGAAAACAGGTGAAAGTCCAGTACCAGGAGCCTGCAACAAAATAGCGGCAATTAAAAGAACAGAGATGATAATTTGTAGTATCGTGACAACCATAGCACAATTATATCATTTTATCTTATGCTTGGGAAGTTATAATCTATGTCTAGCAGAATAAAAAAATCAAGCCAAATAAAGGTATATAGTAGTAAGATTACAGCAAACATGATATACTATAAGATATGACTGAAGCGTTTACTCACTCTGAAGTGTCTATTTCAGAATGGGAATCATTTTGGAATGTTCAAGGCCCTATAGACTTAGAGGGATATATTATGAGGGCTGATTTGCTAGATGGCATTAAAGACAAGAGTTACTGGAAGTCCTATATGCATGCTACTCCTGAGCAAATTTCTCTTGCGCAAAATATAGGTCAGGCCATTTTAGAAGGTCCATTAGCTGCTTATGGGTGGAGTAGTTCAACTCGTTTGAATAGAGGCCATTTCCAACTTGTAGTACCTGGAGCATATGAATATGATTATAAGGGAGATGTCAAAGTAAAAGTACCTGATGGTACTGCGCGTGATGCATATTTGGTTTGTACAGAAGGGATTAATTTTGGAGAAGAAAGTCAACGATTTGATTTTAATGATAGTGATTGGTTTGACCAGACACTTCACAAATGGTCAATTATGGATCCGATAAATGATGATGTCTTTCAAGTTAAAGTTGGTAGTAAAGTATATGATACGCGTGGAATGAACCAAGAAGCATATTCTGCTATGGTATTAGATCAAGGTGCTCGTAACAGGCAAAATCTTAAAAGAAATTTAAACGGTTATACTTATTTAACAGGAGAGCCAATGAGAAAATCAACTGTAGATGCACGTTATCCAGTAATGCAATTAGGCGCTTATGTAATTAATAATGCCAACATATTTGCTAAACTTACCGCTGGCGTTGACGAAGTAAGATATGGCGATATGTGGTCACGACATTATAGAAAGTACGGTAGTAGCTATCGCTTCCGGCCGGCTGTAAAGTTACCTGTGGCTGCATAACGCATTGTTAGTTACTTTCAATTATTTTTACCACCGCCGTTCCCAATTTTTTCTCATCATGGTGAATTGGGAAATCTCTATTGATCAAGTCTTTCTCAATAAGTTTGTAATCTTTATTCTTTTTTGCCGCTTCATCAATCTCGACATAGCCATAATGATAGTTTTTGGGGAATGGAAGTTGCATATTGTTATTGGCAATAACCGTATCAAATGGAAAGACTCCCAGATGATCTCTAAATGCTTGTATAAAATCTCCTAGTCTATATCCTTTTGATTCAAATGGTTTGTTAGCGACATTGAGAATAAATATCTTTTTGGCTTTAGATGCAAGAACTGCATCTCTTATCTCCGGGATGATAAGGACAGGAAGCTGATTGGTATACAAATCTCCCGGCCCACTGATAATAACATCCGCCTTTTTGAGATTATCAATAACTTTTTTATTAACTTTTGGTCTTTTGGGAGTTACTTAAATTTTTTTAAGTCCCAAGGGCTCAGCATAAAGCGCAAGATCAAGCGTTGTTTCGCTATGAATGCGTCTTCCGTCAACTGTTATGGCACTAAGCCTTGTCCTCTCATCAGTTGCAGGGAGGATATTAGCCTCAACACCA
>DATIIS010000051.1:0-146996 GCA_035479415.1 Saccharimonadales bacterium (SeqCode) | reverse complement strand
AATCTTCAAACATTATTTTCATGGCTTTCTTTCAGTTTGCTTTACTTACCTCACCTTTGTCAAATTATACTTTGACCCCTTGACAACAACCAAACGCCATGATATGATGCCTAAAGATTACATCATTTCGCCTCATTATCTCCCATCCATTCGACTACGGGAGCAAAATGGTAAATGTATTTTACCAAGTTGAGCTCCAAGTTGCAATTTTCTTATCTTTTAGACGAGCTTCATTGACATGAGTTAGAATTTTACTTATAGTAGAATAAGCCTATGTTACAGCGATTCTACGAATATCTTCGAAAAAACCAAGTCATTTTTGCTTTATGCATTATTTTTATGGTTTGGTTCATCATGCAAATCCGTGAAATTATTGTTTCACTTTTCCTTTCATACATTATCATGGCAGCGATACTGCCGATTGTGAGTTTTCTGAGAAAAAAGAAAGTACCTAAATTACTTGCTGTACTTATCCCATATTTTGTCATTCTTCTTTTTTTGGTGCTTCTTATTGTTCCTCTCGTTCCTTTTGTACTTGGACAACTTAAAGCACTTCTTATTAATTTTCCTAAATACCTCAGCGAGACAGCCAATATCTTTGGAATGAGTCTTAATTTAAAGCAAGTCCAATTTTATCTCAACGGTCAGATGAATGCGATTGGATCAAACGCTGTTCAAGTGACAACAACACTTTTTGGAGGTCTTTTCACTATTATTACGGTTATTATTGTGAGTCTGTATCTCCTTTTATATAACGATTCATTCAAAAAGAATTTCGCAAGACTGTTCCATCGTGACCAACATCAAAAAGTATTAACGACACTCAGTCTCGTTAACGAAAAATTAGGCGCATGGTTACAAGGACAAATAATTCTTAGTCTTTCAATTGGAGTTCTGACCTGGATAGCACTTATCCTTTTGAATTTCCCTTATGCACTGCCACTGGCAATTTTGGCCGGAGTTCTTGAAATCGTACCTACACTAGGTCCTACACTTGCTGCTATTCCTGCTGTTGTTGTTGCTCTTACAATATCTCCAACAATGGCACTTGTAATCGTTGCCACATATATCCTTATTCAAACACTTGAAGGACAACTCTTAGTGCCTCAAATTATGAAACGCGCAGTTGGTCTCAATCCCGTCGCGGTTATCCTAGGGGTTACGATTGGCGCAAATTTGATGGGAATTGTGGGCGCGCTTCTTTCTATTCCATTTATCTCATTTATTATTGTTCTATACAAGAGTATGGAAGAGCAAGAATGAGGTTATTTTTGTAATGTAACCATTGTCCAGGGGAGAGGAGTCTTTACATCTTTGACTTTAAATTCCTTTGAGACAAACTTTATAAAAGCATTGGTACTCCAATGATTAATGTGCTCAATATCGTTTCCCCATCTCTTAAAATTCTTACCGCGAATAAAATTGCCAAACATAAAAAGTGGCTCATTTGGGACAGAAATAACACAATATTTTTTGGTAATTCTTTTTAATTCTTTTAAAGCTTTTTCTGGATCTTCAAGATGTTCCAACACTTCAGTACAGATGACTAAATCAAACTGATTGTCTCTATAAGGAAGTTTGTATATGTCACCTTGTCTTAATTTAAGTTTGGGGTGTAATTTTTTGCCGATTTTAATTGCTTTCTCTAAAAAATCAATTCCTTCAAGGTTTTTCCCTATGTTTTGCTGCTCCAGCCTTGAAAGTGTAAAGCCTTCTCCACAGCCTGCATCGAGAATAGATGTGGGTTTCAAGGATTTAATTTCATTGATAAGGACAATATAAAAATTGTTTATCAAGAACTTTTGAAGAAATTTAAATTTCCATAAAGAAGTATCAGCAGTATGCTTCTCATAATTGTCAGTTGTCATTTTACTCATAAAGGGGAGCTACATTGTGAGCGGGTGAAGGGAATCGGACCCTCGTATACAGATTGGAAATCTGTTGTTCTACCATTGAACTACACCCGCATTTTTTGTGACCACATGAGTATAGCAAAAATAAGTAAAGAGCTCAAGCAAAAAGTTTAAAATAATATAGGATGATGGTATAATAAAGAAGTATGAGAAAGTTTGTTGTCAAAAACCGACAAAAAAGAAAATACGTACGGAAAAACGAGAAGGTCAAAGCCTCATCGTATTCTTTCTCCAGAACTATCTATAGTATGTTGCCATTACTTATTATGGGAGTTGTATTTATGGCAACAGTTATCATCTCAACTCCTTTTCGAGACTCATTCTCTCATATCCGATTTACCTTCCAGCTCCCACAGCTTTCATTGAAGAACCCTCTTCTTTTCCTTCAAACCCTTGGAGAAGATGCCAATCAACTTATTGCAATAGGTGGAGGGATGATCCTTGCGCTATGGATGGGGATTACAGCTTTCTTCAATACTTTGGGAAATATAACAAGTCAGTCGCGACTTGTATTTGATCCACAGCCTGGGATTAGCTTGATGGGCAACTCAGTACTCGCAATAGAGAATTTTTTCCTACACCTTGGTATAGCCGTTATACAATTCATCAGTACATTATTTTTTACCTTCATTCGGCTCACACTAATTAGTGAAAAAATCTTTATCTCAGGAGTTATTTGGGCAGTGAATTCAATTAATCAAACGCTTACAATTGATGCGCCAATTGTAAGTACAACTATTTCAATAGCTGCTCAGGCAATTGTCAAATTTATTATTGTTGCGGCACAGGGCATAACGACAATTGTTGGTACTATATTTTTTACTATTCTTAAAGTATTTGAAGTCATATTTCAGTTTATCTTTTCAATTCTAGATGCGATTTGGAATTGGATTACATCAGTAGTTAGAGCAATTGTTCATGAAATTGAAATTCCATTTAAATTACTTGGTGCATTTTTTGTCGCTATGCAGCCGTATTTTGATTTCTTTGGTCGTCATGTTCAGCTGGTAGGTCAAGATTTCTCACATGGCGCAAAAAGTCTTAATGATGCTGCATCCTATGTGAGTAACTCAAAGTAGGTTATTTAAAATAGAAACCCTTAGCTTTATTTTAATTATAAACAGGTTCAATTAGCTGTACTTTGCAAAATTTTGATGTTTTACAAGTAGGACAAATATCATTATGCATATAACGATAAAATTGACCACACTTATAACAAAAAAATGCAAATCCGTTTCTCATGTATTTATTATATCAAATTACTCCAAAATACCTCTGAGGCTCGACTTAATCGACAATTTAGGGTACTTTTTGGTATAATTAAAAACATTGCCGCGGTGGTACGAATGCGCCGCTTCGCAAGAAGCAAGTGCTCTTGGAGCAGCAGACAGCCGAAGGCAAAGATACTAAGAGAAAAAGCTAAACTAAAACTGATAAATTAATACGCCGCGGTGGTGGAATGGCAGACACAGGGGCCTTAAGAGCCCCCGTCCGCAAGGGCGTGAGAGTTCGACTCTCTCCCGCGGCACTTAATTCTAATCAACAACAAATCCATCTTTTTGACGTTTCCAAAGATCTGCATAAATACCACCTATTTTGATCAAATCCTCATGTTTGCCTTGTTCAGCGATGTGGCCATCCTCAAGAACAATGATCCTATCCAGATGCTTCAGAGTAGACAGACGATGTGCAATTATTATTGATGTCCGATGTTGCATTAATTCATACAAAGCCTTTTGAATAGCCTGCTCACTGACACTATCAAGCGCGCTTGTTGCTTCATCAAGGATGAGAAGAGGAGCATTCTGAAGTACAGCTCGCGCGATAGCAATTCGCTGTCGTTGACCGCCAGATAATTTGACACCACGTTCACCGATAATAGTATCAAGCTGTTGTGGCAGTTTCTGAATGAATTCAGTTGCTTGAGCTTGTTCAAGAGCGAGTGCTACTTCTTCATCTGTAGCGTCAGGACGAGCATAGAGTACATTTTCTCTCACGCTCCGATTAAAGAGATTTGTATCTTGCGGAACAAAGGAACTAAAGCTACGAATAAAAGCCGGTCCATGATCCAATGTACTTTCACCATTAAGAAGAATCGTCCCGTTTGTAGGTTCATAGAAACCCAAAAGCAAACCAACAAGAGTGGATTTGCCAGCGCCACTATGTCCTACGACTCCTATTTTTTCACCAGCCTTAATATGCAAATTGATACCATTTAATACAGCTACTGACTTTTGTTCAGGATAAACAAAACTCAAATCTCGTAATTCCAAAGAGACAGATTCTCCTTGTCTAACAGATCTGTTGCTGGTCGCGACATAGCGCTCATCTTCTGCTCGAAGCCCATCAAGCGCATTTTGAATAGTCCCAAAATTACGATAATAGTTATCAAATGACCATGCAAGCTCCCACAAACTACTACTCGCATCGCCAAAATAAGCAATAAAAAGGACAATGCCGCCAATTGGTATGAGGCCGTGACTATATAAAGCAACAACAAGAACAAGTGCAATAATACTCACAACAGCAGCACTTTGTCCTTTTACTGTATTTGTGATTAAATTCTGCTTCCATGAATCGCGCCAACGCCTTACAATATGTCTCTGCTGAGTAGCCAACAATTGTGCTTCACTGCGTCTCGCTCCAAAGACGCGTACACTTACGTGATTGCTTACTGAATCAACCACAATACCTGAGGCTTTACTTGCCTCATCACTCTGCAGCGCAACTAGATGACCAAATTTTTTGCCTCTTTTTATATTAAAACTAAATAATGCAACCAACCAAACGATAAATAAGAGAGCAACTGACCAATGTACTGTTAGCAAAAAAAATGCAGAGATTACCAAACCAATTAAGCGCCCCCATACTGTCCAAATAGTGGTATCAACAAATTCATTAGTTGTATCAACTGTTTGATTAATCCAGTGACCGATACGTCCACTACTTGAATCAACGAAAAAAGAATAAGGCTTTTTATGAATTGCTGAGAACAGATTGAGACGGACACTTTCAATCATTTGCGGCTTGAATAAGCGCATCAAGAACTCAGCTAACCGCCAAAGTACTTCATCCATCACACGCAGTACAGCATAGGCGAGTATCATCCACCATACATACGTATCGACTTGATGGGTTTTGCTTAGCTCATTGATAATATTTGAAATCATCAAAGGGGAAGCTGTCCATGCCAAAATGCCTAAAAAAGTGAGAATGAAGAACAGGATCGCCTTCCCTGTATATGGGCGCACCATGCGTTTGATCAGCTCAAGAGTTGATTTAGGGATATGAGAGTCATCTATATCAGATGTCGAAAATACGTTTTTCATCAATTTAATAATAACAAAATATAAGCGAAAAAGGTAATTTTTTACAAAATAGAGACTATATGGGAGGACATAATGACATTTTAATGATATAATATAAGAGGTTAATACGGGGACTAGCTCAGTTGGCTAGAGCGCGCGGTTTGGGACCGTGAGGTCGGAGGTTCGAGTCCTCTGTCCCCGACAAAAAATTAAATACTTTTTTGTAAAGTAAATGAAATTCCACGGATGAATTTACAGATAGTAAGAAGCGACTCTGACGTCCCATTATATGGGTACCCCATACCAGATATTATTGCTTTAAAAGCCAAAGGATGTTCCTTGCGATAGGTATCAAATAGTGTAAATGTTTCCTCAGGAGAGAGTATTCTTTGTTTTGGGACAAAACGAGTTCCTTTTACTTGAACCTCAACTACCGGAGTTTTTACAATATTTTTATACCAATCACTTTTCTCTCCATATCCAGAAATAACAATAAATTCTTGAGTAGATGGATCATAATGAATTACTTCAAGAACCGTTTGGTGCTTTTTGCCACTTTTTCGTCCAATATGAGTAATCATAAGAAAACGCCGCCCAAGTATCCATCCTACATGCCATTTATATAAATAGACTGGTAATTTATAAAGTAACTTAAGTATGCCTTTTGGCTTAGAAATAAAAGAAGAAACAGTATCCATATTGCTATGGTATCACAATAAATGGAATGGGGGATAAAACATGGATTTTTTTAAAAATTGCAGAACTTCATGCACAATTCACAATAAAAGAATGTCAAAAAATAATTGAATTTTACGTAGAAGGTGTATCAGAAGCAAAGCTTCAACATTACTCTTTTTTCTTTTTTGGAGAGGATTTCTTTTTGGTGGTCTTTTTCTTTTCTGTATCTTCTTTTTCTTCTAAGACCTCTTCTGCAATTTCATCAATTGTTTCTTCACTTATTTCGGATTCCAATGGTGCAACTTCTGTAGGTTGTGGAGTTAATAAACTAAGGATTTTGTCCATTTTTGCGTTAAGTGCGTCAAATTGTGCTTGATAATCTGGCCTAGATGGGCTATCTTCGCGACTGGATTGTGGTCTATCAAAAGATCTTCTTTCAGGTCTCGCAAAATCAGATCTATTGTTTTTAAAACAATCTCTACAAAGAACAGGCTTACTTCCTGTAGGACGGAAAGGAACTTCACACTGCTTGCCACAATTTGCGCATGTTGCACTGAACATTTCTTGACGGTCGTTACGATCATTACGAAATCGAGGATTACCAAAATTACGATTGCCGCCGCCTGAACGATTATCTCTATTATAGTTTGCCATAGCTGTCATTATACCAGATCTCATCTAAAATAGCTCGCAGTATAATAAATGCTTTTAAATATCCTTACCTGAATCATTTATTGATTCATTATACTTATCATGTGAGCCTAAGATATCCTACACGTATTTTTGAATATATTCCTGCATTAAAACCTCGTGTAGTCAAAGATTTAATAAAAACAATAGGATATAACACCAACCGAACGTCACTCATTCACCCTTTAAAAGAAAATACGGACAAGAAAGAGAAATCCCCTGAAACAAAAGGGTTGGAACAACATGCTAGAGATAAAACGATCAAAATTGAAAGCGATAAAAATAAACTTGATGAACTCATTAGGAAATCAAATAGAAGTATTATTAGTATTTCTTCTGTTTTTCCCTGGAATTTTTTTCCTAATACGGTTGATGTCGAAGAAAGTAGAGTTACTTTTATTTTTCGACAACTATTTGCATCTCAATCACATAGCGTCGATATCAATGATATCTCAAATGTATTTATCGAATCAGGATTCTTTTTCGCGACATTACAAGTCGTATCACGTACCTATATTCAAAATGATATTAAAATAGAATTTCTTAAGAAAAAAGATGCTTACCGAACAAAAGATATAATTGAGGGTTTACGGACATTCATTCAAAACGATATTAATACATCTAACTATGAAACTGCAGAACTTGTTGAGAAGCTAAATGAATTAAATATTTCAAAAGCAACAAATTAATATATTCTCCGGCTTGTAATTACCTTACACCTCCACTACACTCTATTGACGATGCAACAAAAATCGAAAAAAAGTGAAACACTCCCAAAGCACAATTGGCGTGATAAAACTATCTATCAAATTTATCCAAGAAGCTTTCATGCTCAAAAAAATGAAGATGGCAACGGAGATTTGTTGGGTATCATTGAAAAATTAGATTATCTGCAAGAATTGGGTGTGGATGTAATCTATCTATCTCCAATTTACCCTTCTCCTATGAAAGACAATGGCTATGATGTAGAAAACTATTTGGATATTAATCCTATGTTTGGAGACCGACAAACCTTTGATAAATTAATCGCATCTACTCACGCACGAGATATGTTGATAATGATGGATTTTGTTCCAAATCATACATCAGATCAACATGAATGGTTTAAAGAGTCTCGTTCATCTAAAGATAATCCCAAACGAAACTGGTATCATTGGCGATCAAAACCAAATAACTGGATAAATGTATTTGATAATACCCCAGGGAGCGCGTGGACACATACTGAAGAAACAAATGAGTATTACCTACATAGTTTTCTCAAAGAGCAGCCAGATCTCAATTGGGATAACCCTGAGGTCGTGGAAGCAATGCATGCTATCTTGCTCTTCTGGATGGGTCTAGGTATCGATGCTTTTCGTATTGATGCTGGTCTTTATGTTATAAAACATCCTAAATTTCCAGATGAACCATTTAATCCTGATTATGTCGAAGGTGTCGATCATCCAAATGAAATATATATCCATACTGTAAGTAAAGATCAACCACGAGGTTTTAAAAAATTAGCTGATATGGGAAATCTTATTAGTGAACGGGGAGGATTTTCTATGCAGGAAGGATATATTGGAGCTGAGGAACGAGTAATGCTTTACCGACTTTCGGAAAATGGGTTAAGTGTTCCTTTGAATTTTGATCTTATTTTAAATACAAACTGGAACGCACAAGAAGTAAAGAAAGTAATATTTGATTATTATGCACTGTTGAAAGATGAAGATATTATCCCGTTACCGCTAGGAAATCATGATCAATCAAGGGTTGCAACTCGTTTGGGAAGCCAAAAAGATGCCAGGTTGGCTGCAATGTTACAGATGACGCTTGATTGTGTACCTGTTATTTTTCAAGGAGAAGAATTAGGTATGGAAGATGTACAAATTCCAAAAGAAAGACAACAAGATCCTTTTAAAGACAAATTGCGTGATCCTGCACGTACACCAATGCAATGGGATGACAGTCCAAACGCAGGATTTACGAAAGCAAATGCTCAACCATGGCTACCAATTGGTAGTCATTATAGAGAAAGAAATGTTAAAAAGGAGCTTAAAGATCCACAATCAATGCTCTCTTTGTATATAAAACTGCTTGATCTACGAAAAAAAAGATTAATTCCTCAGCGTCCTATCCTAATTAATGTAAATAATGATAACGTCCTTTCATATACAAGAACTACAGCAGATGATAAAAAAATTCTTATAGTATTAAATTTTTCTGAAAGCTCTGAATTTGTAAATCTCACACTTGAGATGATTAACTCAGCAAAGTTACTTTTTACAACTACACTTGAAGAGAAACATGAAGAAATAATTGATTTTAAAAATGTTGTTCTTAACCCAAAAGAGGGACATATCTATTTAATAGAAAATAATTAGCCTATATTAACAGGATAAACAACTTTGTTGTCAATTACCGTTTCATTAACCTTATGTAGGGGATCTAAGAAAAGTTTTTTATAAAGCTCAAGATATTCATTCGCATTTTTAGTCCAAGAAAAGTCAGTAGCCAAAGCATTATCAACCATAGTTTCATACGTACTCTTATCATTGGTCCACATTTCAATTGCTTTTATAACTTCTTCCTCTAATGCTTCAGAGGTATATTTTGAAAATAAAAATCCATTATAGCCTTCTTTAATAGAATCAACTAACCCTCCTGTCCTATGGGCAATAGGTATTGTGCCAAAAAGCATTGCAACCATTTGAATAAGACCACAAGGTTCATATTTAGAAGGAATAATAATAAAATCGGATGCTGCGTATATTTGATGGGCAAGCGTGTCATCATATTTAAAATTACAAGAAATATTCTTTGGATAAAAAGTAGAAAGCCATCGGAATCGTTCTTCCCAGGCCTTTTCTCCTGCTCCCATAACTACAAACTGTAATTTGGTTTGATCAATACGTCGTACCATCCTATGGAGAATATCCAATCCTTTCTGCGCTCCGGAAAGTCTTCCTATAAAACAAAACATCGGAATATCTTTTCCTACTTTAAGTCCAAGTTTCTTTTGAAGGAATTCTTTATCAAGAGTTTTACCATCTCTCCAATCATAGTATTCTATTTTTTCATCAACACGTTTTTCTTTAGGCCCATAAGGAAATTTCACGGCAGGATTTCTTGTAGTGTGGCGCCAATCTATATCTATGCCATTGAGAATTCCGTATACTTGTCCGCTTCTTGCTCGCAAAATTTCATGAAGACCGCAACCTAATTCTTCGGTGAGAATCTCTTTTGCATAGGTTGGACTAACAGTTGTAACAATATCTGCATTAAGTATTCCTTCTCGCAAAAAATTAATCTGTTTACTTTTAATTTCCCACGGATCTATTTTACATAAATGAGGATCTATTCCCATTTTTTGAATAATGCTCATCGATGTTTTTTTCTGAAAGGTAAGATTATGAATAGTTAAAATAGTTTTAATTGGCAATTTTTCTTGTTTTACTAAAAGAGGAATAAGAGCTGCATGACAGTCATTTACATGAAGAATATCAGGGGGCCAATTTAGTAATTCGCTTTTTATGAGCTCTACAACTGCTTTATTAAAAAATCCCCATGTTTCAATTACAGAAACTTTATCTAAGTATTTTGTATTTTTCAAGAAGTAACCAATAACTTTTGTGTATGGATTTAAAGCCTGCCAAATTTCTACTTTTACTTTTTTCCCAGCATATAAGAAGCTATACTCACCAATTTTTGTTTTTTTATTTCTACCCATTTTTACAACTTTGTAGTAGGGGATTATAACGCGGATATCAACATCAATTATCTTTAATGCACCGGGGAGAGACCTTGCAACATCACCAAGTCCACCTATCTTAAAAAAAGGATCATTTTCCCAGACAACAAACAGTACTTTCATAATAGAATTACTGATTAAATAACTATTTTACGAAGTATAAACTAGGAATAAAAAGGAGAGGTAATGAAAGTTAGGAGTTACGATCTTTACGTCTAATCGGATCTATTCAAGGTTAAGCAAATGTATACACAATCAGCTTATATCATCATAGCAGCTTGGAAGGCTAAAGTCAATTAAACTATGGGTTATTTAGGTTTAACAATACAATACAAAAAAAACTCCTTTCGGAGCTTGTGTAAAAATATAGGGTGTAGAAAATGGAGGAGAGTGATTTCTGAGTATTTTTATATCGTGAAGTATCATAATTCCATCATAGAATAATCTTTCATTCTTGCTTGACGCTTAAAGGACAACCAAATAACAAATTCTGACAATTTAGGTACAATTTGAGGTTCAGTATGCGGCAAAGGTATCTTGATTGAGCCAAGTAAGGAGTGCTTGTCCAGTTCTATAACCGGGACGGATTCGATACATAAAATAACGATTGGTTTGGCTTTGCTCAACGCCCGGAATTGTTGAGACACCTGTTGTAAATCCATCATCTTTTACAACTTGTGCTGCCTGCTGATCAAAAGAACCATTAGGATAAGCGAAAGAGACAGCATCAACATGGTAATCTTGCTCTAGGGTCGTTTTACTTTGATCGACTTCATCCTTCACTCTCTCAAGAGGGAGCCCTCGAAGAGACAGATGATGAACTGTATGTGCACCAACATCAACCAGACCGCTATCTATGACTACATGCAGTTCCTCAGGTGTCATAAAATCAGATCCTCCGATAAAACCAGTAATAATATATGCAGTAGCTTTGACATTGTATTTTTTAAGTATTGGCAAGATATCTGTCGCAACATCCCAATGTCCATCATCAAAGGTAAGAAGAATTGGTTTGTTAGGCATTGCCATCTTGCCATCAAGCACCTCTCCCAATTCTTTTGCTGTCATAAACGTATATCCTGCATTTTTAAGAGTTATTATTTGGTCTTCAAAGACAGAAGGAGTGACATTTAGCTCAGCACGAAGCTTATCTTTTTTATCCTGAATATTTTCGACATAATGATAAAGAAGAATTGGGACTCTAAATGTAGCAGAGGGACTTGCGGCAATTATTTGTTTTTTAATGTCTGAAGGGAGCTTTTTTACCATTGTCCGATTAGTTTCAAGAACTGGTGTAATAATTTTGGTATGCGGCTCGTGAACATATTGAATGAGGACATCTATACAAACAAATATGGCCAACGCACATAATCCAGCAAAAATTCCTAGTAAAAATTGTCCTAGATCAAAAATTTTTCTTTTAGTTATGGGCTTATTATGCTTTCTTCTGTGCATTGTTTTTACGCATTAAAAAGAATGGAAGAAGTGCCAAAACAATCGGTATCAATATAAGAAAATAATACCAATGATTAACATGATAGGTATGAAAAAGTTTGATTGTTTTTGGACCTAATCTTTTCCCTAATGATAAATAGAATGGAATCCAAAAGCTGTCTGAGATAAAAACACTCAATAAAAATAACCAATATCTCATCTTAGATATCCCTGAAAAAAGTGTAATTGGTACTTTAAAACCATAAATGTGTCTTCCGATTATGATTGCAATTGGTCCATATTTTCTAAATTTACTTTCAAAAAAATCCAATTTATTCATATCAAGATCGATATATTTACCAAATTTTTGTACTATTACTTTTCCGTACCTTCTCGAAAGAAGGTACAAGATAGTCACTCCGATAAGATCCGAGATAAGCAAAATAATATACGCAACGACATACGGTATTCTTCCTACAGCTACTTGATAGCCTGTATAAGCAATAACAATATCAGCAAAGGGAAGAGGTACTCCAATTTCTTCCAACACAAGAAGAATAATAGGTGCCAAATATATTTGATGCACAACGAAGCCTACAATAGCATCTTGGATACCATCAAGTCCATTAAAATAATTCATGTGTTTATTATAGCATTGAGGAAGGTTAGTACCAAATTATACAAGAGATAGACTTTTATTCATCTTGATAGGGAGGAGGAGTTACATTAACTGTTTTAAGCGAATAATCAAGAAGTTCTTTCATCTCTCCTCGACGATTTTGACTATTAAGGATAATTCCAATAATTTTGTGCCCATCATAATTGAGATAGGTCACAAGACAAAGTCCTGCATCTGGAGTATAGCCTGTTTTGACCCCCTCAACTCCTGGATATGTTGTTAATAGATTGGTCTCATTTGCAAGACTTAATGCTTTATGATGATTTGTTGCAGGGATATCATAGGTTGCTGTCGCAACGGTAGATGCAAATTCAGGATATTGCTCAAGAGCATATTTAGTCGCAATAAGAAGGTCATAGGCAGTTGTGTACTGATCTCCATCACCTTGAAGACCTGAAGGATTAGTATAGTGTGTATTAAGCATACCTAGTGCCTTCGCTTTGTCATTCATTGCTTGTATAAAGCCTGTACGACCTGTTGGGTAGTTATGAGCAAATACTTCAGCTGCGTCATTTCCTGAGGGCAATAGAAGGCCGTGGAGAAGGTCTTGGAAATTGTAAATTTCACCTGCACTTACTCCCATACTATCTTGACCTACAATGTCATCATGGGTAACAACATACTCATCGTCAGGTTTTTTATTATCCAAAGCAATAATTGCAGTCATAATTTTGGTCAGTGATGCCATTGGTCGACGTATGTCAGGATCTTTTTCATAAAGGATTTTATTTTCGGTAAGATCATACATCAGAACTGACTGAGCAGTAAGATCAGCTAGCTCTCCGGTATCACCGTGAATTTGTTGAACAACAGGTGACCAAAGATCAAGAAGAGTCACTTGTTTATTTTTACTGAGCATCAAGAAATCCGGGATAGGAGACTGGACATTTATTGAACGCGTTAAGTCAAAACCATAAAAATATCCAAGAGCAGCAATTATTCCTCCAGTCACAAAAATGACACCACAAAGGTAACTAAAGAACTTTCCCATGAGATTCTATGGTATAATTTTGTGAGAAATTTTTCAACCTCAACATGACTATGAGTGATAAGAATTCACGCACATTATCTCTTCTTACACTCAACACATTGGGAACTCCATTTTTTGCGCCAGATATAACCAAACGCTATAAAAAAATAGCAGAGTTAATAAATGAAGAAAATTATGATATTGTCTGTCTGCAAGAACTTTTTAGCTACTATCATTTACTTATTTTTCGTAAGTATCTTAAGAATTTTCCCTATGTCGCTTTTTGTCCCAATCCTTTAGGGCCTCGTGGTGGTCTCGTTATATTTTCAAAAACCAAACTTACAGATACTAACTTTTTTACTTATTCTTTCCCAAAAGAAGCAAGTGTACCTTTTTATGCGCCAATTTCTCAACCAGGAATGCTTATATCAAAATGCAGAGATTATCAAATTAATATTGCAACAACGCATTTAAGCTCAGATATTGAGCATGATTTAACACCAAAAAATAGACTTTATGCCTTAATAAAGAATCAATTAGAAGAATGTGCGAATGTAGTTAAACGTTATGCAAAAAATAATGATTCATTTATACTAGCAGGCGACTTTAATATCGCAAAAGAGTCTCAACTATATAAAAATTTCAAAAGTGAGACCTCACTTGAAGATATATTTATATCAAAAAACAAACCCACCTATGATCCGACCCGAATTAAATACTTTTATAAAGCGAAAGAAGGAATTTGTGATTATGTATGGCTTAAAACAGTAACTAAACAAGTAGCTGTAGCCAAAACTTCGTACGCATTTGAGGACCAATATATTCTTTCAAATCATAAGAAAAGCTTTCTTTCCGACCATATCGGACTTCTTTGTACACTTAGCGTTAACGAATAAAGGAGTTTTTGTTGACAAAAAGACACTTTGATACAGTTTTATTGTAATTGCATCAATTGACAAAGCAGATCAATTAATTTATTCTAATATTATCAAAATGACTTACTGCCCAAGTAGAAATTATCTAGCCTTTTGAATTCTGTTTTTGGGGGAATTCAAAAGGTTTTTTTTTGCTTGTGGCTGGGTTCTTCGAAGTGCAGAACTCAGCCTCTGTTGTATCTACGTATCAAACATCAATCCTGCACTTCAATAACATAATAGAAAATTTTTCAATAAACGGTACCATAGAAAATCATTTGAGATAACTTTTAGAAAGGAGGTGAATTAAATGAATTTTAAATCAAGATTGGCAACAGCTGTTGCGTCTACAGCAATTATTTTATCAGCAGTTGCTCCAGCAGCATTTGCAAACACAAATGTAAGTGTTTCCGGCAATGGTGCTTTCTCACACAGTAATGTAAGTGTTAATAATACTGTTAAGACAAACGTTTCACAAAGTAACTCTTCAAATGTAGTTACTGTGATTAACTCAACAGCAAACACTGGACATAACTCTACTGGTTTTAATACTGGTGGTAGTAATGTCATAAGTACAGGAAACGCTACAAGTAACGTCAATGTAAGTGTTGGTGGTTCATCCAATACCGCAACCGTCAACAACACAACGGATACAAACACAACTGTAAACGTAAGCAATAATTCTGCTTTCTCATCAAACAATGTGCATGTATCAAATAACAGTTTCCTAAACGTTGTTCAACAAACTTGGAACTTCGTTGTAACTGGCATTAAGTCTAGTGCAAACACAGGAGGTAACTCTTCAAGTTTCAACACTAATGGAACAAGTGGTGTCGGTACAGGTGATGCGTCTTCTAACGTAACCGTTAACGTATCGGGATCATCAAATACGCTTCAATAATATCCAGTCGCGTATTTTTCAAAAAGCTCTGCTCACTAGTGGGTGGAGCTTTTTTTTTAACTTTTGAGGATGGCAACTGCTACAAAACGCTGTGAGTCAAAAAGCCCTGTGCAAGTATAGAGTGTTAATCGTTGATCGTTTGATGGAGCAAGAATAGTTGACTGATCAGGTGAAACAACTGATGTATATTCGATAACAAAAGTCTTTTTTGTACCATTTGGATAGGTCACAATTACCTCTTGACCTACCTTAGCATTTTGCAATGGGCCAAAAAGACTTGTCCAGTTGTGACCGTAAATAATGCTATTTCCCTTATTTCCAGGTAATGGAGAAGTTGCTAGATATGATGCTCCATAATCAGTTGTTTGCCATATATTATTTACAATTGTCGCTTTATAAATTGGCAAGTTAATTCCAAGAGAGGGAATTGAAATTTTACTTGGAGCCATTTGATTTACTTTGTCTTGAGGTTGAGCATAACTGTAATTACTAAATGACAAAAGAGATGGTGTTTCGTGCAAATATAGTTGATATGCACCAACCGTCAAAAGAGAAAGGCTTTGTATGATAAGAAACCAAGAGAGTACTTTTTTCATAGGAGTTTGTAAAAAGCTTATTTATTAAACTTTCTCAAGATCACTCCAAGTGCGAGTGATACAACTCCGGCGAGGAAAACGCCTGCAATGATAAGCCAGTTTCCAGTGAATGCAAGATTGTTTGCAGAAGCAGCTCCTACCTGAGTTCCAGGAGTAGGTGTCGCAGCAGGACCAGGTGTTGGTGTAGATGTCGGACCAGCTGTTGGTGTAACAGTAGGTGTAACTGTTGGGGTAGGTGTGCTTTCAGTTGTTGGTGTTGGAGTACATGCAGTACATGTGTATGAACTATTTTGTGCTAAGTATGCACTATCTGAAAGTCCCCATGCAGATCCACTTGGGATGTAAATCCATCCTTGAGCTTTAAGATAATCAATTTGACTACTAGAATAGTTAGAAGCTTTCAACCAATTTGTTTGGTATCCCTGTCCGAGTCCTGTACAAAGACATTGTAAAACGTTTCCGTTTGAAGAATAGATTGTGTCAGTTCCCTCAAAAGTACCGACATTTACAACTCCATGGTTTGATCCATAATTTACTTGAGTTTGATTCCATTGTGGGTTAAGACATGTTCCAAAGTTTGGAATTGGGTCTGCGTATGTTGGCAAGACATAACTCATAAAGAGCATTCCTGTAATTGATGTTGTAAGTAAAGCTTTTTTCATATAGTTTTTGGGAGGTCCTTATTTAGACCTATATTTATAGTATATGGGATTATATAATATGAATATAGTATTGTCAATAGGCAATTTATGCATACTTTTGAGGCTGAACTGAGAGATAGGTTAAAATTATTGACGTCTTATAAGTTATTGGAAGTAACTGGTGATGACTGATACAGCTGGTTTAGGAGTATCATCTGCGCGCCATAAAGCAGTTGAACCATTTACATTAACCCAATAATTAACACCAATAAGATTTTTATCCAGTGAAAGTAATTGTAACGATGTCAGAATCCATTGCGTCTGCTGCTCATCAGTCATCGTTCCTTGAATATCTGGAATTGGCGCACCAAATTCTCCAAGGACTACTTTGCCTCCACTTTGTTCTCCAATTGCTCGTACATCATTCGCTAGCTGTTGAGGAGTCTGAACATAATGATCAATAACCACAATTCCACCAAGTTCTTGAGTTGTTTGCTTATCCATAACTGCTCTGGCGACATCAGCATTCATTGAAATATAGCTGGTTGAGACATTTTTGCCAATTGAGGCAAATGTCTGATTCTCCATATCGTATTCTGTTATAAGAAAACTTCTGAAATTAGCAACCTGTGTCGGATCTCCTGGATTGAGGCTGAGGCCATTTTCGCACTCAGGACATGCTGTAAAGATATCTCCTTCTTGAAACATATCTTTATTGTCAAGAATAAACTGTTTTGTTTTCTCCATATGAGTTGCCTCATCTATTCGTGGATAATCAAACCAGCCTTCCCAGCCTGCAAAGTTGCCTCTGAACCATATATGCAGATTGTTCTCTCGTGCTGCCTTGACCCACATTTTAAGAATAGGTGAAAATTCATCATCATATGGAGTATCAATTGCGATAAAATTTGCTCCAGTTCCTGCAATTTCGGCAACTTGCTTATTCACTTCACTCGCGTAGGTAACATTATTAAGTCCTTGTTTGGCAAGGTCGCGAGAGTATTTCATTGTATCAATTGACTCAATTTGCCAATGTTTAGCAGGTGGAGTAACTACGGTATTGGCTTTATGAGTAAGGCCAATAACTTTAAAGATGATGAGCATCAATGATACTCCAAATAAAAAAGTAGCAAGAAGGAAAAGAGCTTCGTCCTTTGAGAATTTCATCACTCTTTCATTATACCTTATTGTAGTCATAAATCATGTTCTTGGAAACGGCTTTGTGTGCAGATATTTCACATATTGTGGCTTAATTTCATACACATCAGCAAATGGATAATGTTCAACTTCAACATAATCTTGTCTAAATTCACGATTGTTTTCCAAAATTCTAAATGTCTGGTCATTAGGATCGTTGGTTCGAAGGATAATCCATCGTGCCCATTGAGCTGGATGCTTGGTTGCAAGCGTCCAATAGATTCCTGTTCCTTCATGGATAAATCTACTCATTTGAAGTCCAGATGAGAAAATAATAGCATCGTGAGAAGCAACTGAGATAAGTACAAAGCCAGGAGTATTGCTTGCGTGAGAATTGAGCCATCCACTGACCTCACTTACGTTTTTACCACTAGCTCCAAAGACAGCATCATCAAGAGTCACAGCATCACGATTTACGAAAGAAAAGAACATAACAAAAAGAACAAGTAATACCATTATATATTTAATAGACTTCAAACGATAGACCAGATAACCTACAAAAATAGCAATAGTTGGCGCCATCATCAGTCCATAACGCACATTGAACCATGAGTTTCCATTCAGTCCTTGGATAAAGAGTACTGACTGTCCAAGATATAATGCTAGAATGTTAAAAAAGAATGGAGCAAGAAGAGCAATAGATGCCATTTTCAAACTCCCATTAATTCTTTTATCAAGCCAGAAAAATACCATACCAATTGCCGCAAGGATTGTCTGAAGCATTCCTTCGTTATAAACCACGGCATAAAGATATGTCTTAAGTGAAATTGGCAAATTGTGCTGAGTTGTCAAAAGACCAGCAGATGCGATTTGTTGCTGTTGAGTAGCAGCAGCATATGGTCCTGAAATAAAATAAAATGGATCTTTAAAAATAATCCAATTCCAGAAGAACCAAAGAACAATTCCAAATCCAGCAAGTGTAGCAAAAAGGAAAAATGCTCCTTCAGCTGCTTTGTAACCGTGTTTTCTAAAAGCTTGAATGACGATAAGAGCTGTTGCAAAGATCAAAAGGAACCAACCATCATATCGAATCATTGTTGAAAGCATGATCCAGAAAGATGACTTAACAAGTCGTAACATATTATCTTCTCGATGCCATTGGATAAGCTCATATACCCCTGCAGTCATCGTACCCAAAAGAAGAAGCTCAGTCATAGCAGTTGACTGCATATAAAGAACATTCATATTGCCGGCAAAGATAATCACACCTACAATACGTCCAAGCTGTGAGACTCCCAGGACTTTGAGAATTTGATAGATAAGTATTCCTGTAACAACATACGAAATCATAGATTCAAGAGCTCCTGATAAGCCTGTATGCCACATGAAATTATTCCAAACAGTAAGAGTAGCTAAAAGGTGGGGAAGAGGAAGCCATACACTTCCAAGTTGCGCAAATCCTGGTTGCAAGTTCTCAACTACACGACGAGCAATATCAAGGTGAGATCGGGCATCATTATAGGCAACACCCAAGCCATTGGATAAATAATACAAAAAGCTTGTAATTGAGATCATCCCCAAGATAAAGAAGAGGATGATTTTACTGTGTCGATCTAAAAAATCGCGAACCGTGTCAAAACGTTTCGGACTGAATGATAACTGAAATGATAACGATTTGAGATTAAACTGCATAGGTTTCTACCTTTCTATTTTTACCCTTAAACAAAAGGAGATAATAAACAACCAGAAGCGCAGAAGCACTCAAAATAACAAAGGTTATATAACTATAATATTGCCATGCAGAAATATATTTATCTGCATAAGCGTTATAAACAAATGACTTGGAGGTATTGCTATTCAAATCATTTACATTTCGCATGGATGTATAACTTACTTTACTGTGTGTCAAATCAGAAAGAGAAGCAGCTTGAATCTGTGGAGGATTACTGTTAGAAGTAAGGGCACCCAAAGAATTTATAATAATTGAGTAACTAAGAACAATAAAAAAGAAGAAAATAATAATCCTTCTCTTCGCAGCATACGTCAACAGAAGTGCAATATAGATTGAAAGAAACGCATATGCAGGGATCAAATATCTCCCTCCGAAAGCCCAACCTCCATATGGATCTCCCCACATAGAATAAAGAATGAAATTAAAACCTATAACTCCAAGAGCTATTGGGATATACTTCTGTTTTCTTTTACTTGCCATTATCATACCAATAATTCCAAAAAGGACAATTGGCGTATACATAAGAATTCCACGATCAGGACTAAATAAGAGTATATAAAATCCATTGATCATGTTTCGTGGTTTAAAGAATGACAATGCTGACGGTGGAGGTAAGTTAACAGGTTGATTTGAAAGATTCAATTGTTTTTTCTCAAGCTCAGACAAAAAGACAGGTGAACCATTTGCACTAACTCCTTCAATTGTCGGAACAGAACCTGAAATTTTGGTAGGACTATTATAAGACATTTGGTTATACCATAAAAAGAAAATAAGCGGCACAATAACAAAAACAACAGAAAGTAATTTTGGAAGAGAAATTTTAAGATTAAATCTTCGATGTAAATTTTCAATTGTTCCACTTCTGAAGAATGTCGCAAGAGCAATAGGGAACATCATAAATAGATTTGGATAGTCCACCGTAAAAGCAAATGCATACAAAATCCAAATAACAATTGAAGAAAAAACATTGTTAAAACGAATATAAAGATAAAATGCAAGTAACATAAGGAACGTCGATGGATGATGCTCATAGAGTGTTACTGCATACGCATACGCTGGTGTCGCAAAAAGAAAGGTAAGGGATGCGATAGTTGCAGCAATTGGATTTGCACCAAGCCGAATAGCAATAGTACGAATAAGAAGCACATTAAAGAGTGCAAACAAGGCCATCCAGGCAAACGCTCCAACCTGAGCCATGCCATAATGCTTTCCTATGATATATCCAGGAATAGCCAAAAATGACACAGAAGGCGCAAAAATCGATACATAATGTCCTTGCCAATATCCCACATCAGGTGCTGTAAAAGCGGCAAGGGAAGGAGACAGATGAAATGAATGATCTTCAACAATAGAGTAAAGAAGCGCAAATCTTCCACGTTCTGGTGAAAGCTCGAATGGGCCGTTATCTTTCCAGGCAAGAGTATTAAGCTGTTTTGTTGTTGGATTACCTGGAAGACCTCTTACTGATAACGCTAGAATAAGCGCTACAAAAAGGACTAATAAAATATTTCCAATTATATGTCGATATTTTATGAGAATATTCATAATTATTTATGGATAAGTATACATTATTTCTAATAAATTTGCAAACTATAAGATTCTTTTATAATTTAATATACCAAAAATGATCCTTGCAAAAGGCATGACCCTCCTGTAAACTATGAGACAGCTCCATGTCTGAACCAAAAAAAACTAAAATAACCATAATTGGTAGCGGCCTCGCAGGCAGCTTTTTAAGCGTTCTTTTAGCTCAAAAGGGTTATAAGATTGAAATATTTGAACGTTTAGACAAAAATGATATTTGTGATACAGCCTCGAAACGCTCCTACAATATAGTACTTTTTGGCTTTGGCATATCTCTCCTGAAAAATGCTGGACTTTGGGAGGATATTAAACCTGATCTTCTTACTCTCCAAGGAACAGTTACTCATATAGCCCAACAAGAAAAATCTGTTACTTCACTTGTGGATCAGCAAAAGATGCCTTATTTCACTATAGCACGAGCGAGGTTTGCAGATATACTTCTAAAAAAAGCTTCAACGTATTCATCAGTTACTATTCATTATAATAGTGCTCTTGT
The DNA here is from genome assembly GCA_035479415.1 of Saccharimonadales bacterium (SeqCode). Taxonomy (GTDB): domain Bacteria; phylum Patescibacteriota; class Microgenomatia; order Levybacterales; family UBA12049; genus JACDET01. Next base: position 125,593 of record DATIIS010000051.1, on the reverse strand, counting down.
ATCAGTAGATCGACATAGAAAATCTATTGTCATTCAAGACACAAAGAGTAAGAAGATATCAACTACTTCCTATGAAGTAATTATTGGAGCAGATGGTGCAAATTCACTGGTTCGTGGATTCATTCAGCAGGGAGTAGACTCACATAATTCACAAGAATTTGCTTCGTGGACATACAAACAATTTCTTCTTTCTCCCGAGACTGTAGACAAACTTCAGCTAAAAAAAGGCTTCGTCCATGTATGGACTCAAAAAGACGCCTTTATTATCATGCATCCAGATAGTACTGACTCACTTGCAGCAATGCTTGTCTATCCAAAAAATGAAAAAAATCATAATCTTCTCACATCTGAAAGTGGTATAAAAACATATATTCAGGGAAATTTCCCAGAACTTGCCCCAGCAATAGGAGAGATACGTTCTGAAATTCTTGCAAACCCTGAAGGCAATTTTGCGACAGTTAAAACAGAACCATGGTATTACAAAGATTTCATGGCACTTATTGGAGATGCAGCACATGGCTTTTATCCATTCTTTGGTCAAGGCACAACTGCCGCATTCACAGACTGTATGATGCTAGTTCAGCTCTTAGAAGATTATGAAGGTGATTGGCAAAAAATTCTCCCCTTATACCAAGAAAAACGCAAAAAACACGCAGATACCCTTGGAGAGCTCTCAAAAGAGGTAATTCAAAAATATTTACGTTTTAAGAAAGCAGATTATGATGCTATTTACGATAAAATAGAATATGAAGCTCATCGCTTCTTCCCAAACATCTTTTCTCGACCTTTATCTCAATCAATTATAACTGATCCAGCACATGCAGCAGATCATATGGAAAAACACCTAAAACAAAGAAAAAATATGTACAAGGCTGGGATTTCACTTCTTATAGGAGGGTTAACACTAACTGCAGTGTTATATGAGCTTAATACAAAAAAGAAATCACGTCTTGAAAAAAATCAAATAAATTGATACACTATAAGATATTAATATGGGAGCAATTAAAAAAGCGCATATAACAATTGTTGGTGGAGGACTGGGAGGGAGTTTCCTTGCTATTCTTCTTGCAAATCGAGGCTACAAAGTAACACTTTACGAAAAACTCACCAAAGAGGCTATTTCAGATACCAATACAAAACGCTCGTATAATATTACTTTTAGATCATTTGGAATTTCTATGTTAAAAGAAGCTGGTGTTTGGGAGACTCTTAGACCACATCTTTTGCCACTTAAAGGCTCATATACAAAACTTTCAAAAAATGCAGATCCCATTTACTCATTTATCGATGAGAACAAAAATGATTACCTGGCAGTCTCAAGAACAGCATTGTTAACTGTACTTATGGACGAGATGACTAAAAATTCTCTCATTTCGCTCCACTTCAACACATCGCTTTTATCTATCAACAAACATGATAAGACAATTATTATCCAAGATAACAAAACAAAAAAAATAGAAACAAAACAGGCTGACATTATCATTGGAGCAGATGGCGCAAATTCAACAGTAAGACTTTTTTTGCAACAAGGACAGGATAGTTATCATTCACAAGAATATTCTACAGGTGGATATAAGCAATTCACAATTACTAAAAATCGGGTAAAAGAATTAGATTTCCGTTCAGATCTTGCTTATACATGGAGTTCAAAAGAGAAAACAATTCTTGCCTTCCCAAATTTTGACGGATCACTTGCATGCCTTCTTGTTTACCCAAAAAACAAAAAAGCTTTTGAAACGCTTACTTCAGAAAAGGCCATAAAAAAACTTATCGATGAAGACTTTCCAAATTTATCATCAATTTCTAAAGAGATTGCAGAACAACTAATAGAAAATCCCGTTGGAAGTTTTGTCACAATTCACACAAACCCTTGGATCTATAAAGATTTCATAACTCTTATAGGAGATGCAGCTCATGGATTCTATCCATTCTTTGGTCAGGGGACATCTGCGGCTTTTGGTGATTGTATGCAGCTTGTGACAATTATTGATCAATATGCACCAAACTGGAATAAAGTATTTAAGACATATCAAGAAAAACGTCAACGTCATATGGACGCATTGGGAGAGCTCTCAAAAGAAGGTTTGATGAGATATATGAGAAATAAAAGAGCTGATTTTGATGCCATTTATGACAAATTGGAAGCTATGGGCAATGAGAAATTTCCCAATTTTATTAAAGGCCCTATCTTTCAATCAGTTATCAACGATCCTGCTCATACCGCTGATTATGTCGATGCTCACAACAAACAACGAAAAATAGCCCAAAAAATAGGTATATCACTTATGGTAAAAACTCTTACCAAAGCCCTCGACATAAAAGAAAAAATCTCCAAATAAATCAGAGTGTTTTAAAGAGGAATTCGTAGTCTCGTGTATGTTTTTTAGGAAACATGACTTGTCGCATTCTTCTCATTTTATTAATAAGTTTGAAATACATCATTATAAATGGATTATTTGAATAGTAAAGATTATAAAGAAAGCGATAATCTTTGGCAAACTCCATTTTATATGCACCAACTCCGCCACCCTGGTCAATAAAATCCATACCATTTTCCTTCAAATATTGCATAAGATGATAAACAAGTGTTTTACCAGGTCGGAGTTTGGCATAATCATTATGAAACGCTATTTGATCACCAATAAATGTTTTTCTGCAGACAAATCCATATTGGTAAGCGATTGGGATGTCTCCTAAATACAAGAAGCATAATCTGATTACTGAGCCAAAATTTTTCAATATTGCAGTATAATATATTTTCGTTTCTTCATCCTGAAAGATATCCATATTGCGTGCGCTTTTTGAACTGTGCTTTTGTATCTCAAGCATCGTCTTCATATGCTCATCAAGATTGCCTTTATAAACTTTGAAATTCAGTGCAGGATTTTTTCTCACATTTCTTTTCATTTGACTCAGCGTTGATGGGGTAACTGTTGCAAATACTTCTCCTCTTAGATCTATGGTCGGATTAACAGATATAAGTGAGAAAAATAATGTTGGGAAAACTTTATGTAAAATTTTAACATCTTCATTGTCAATTTTTTGGAAGTAAAGATTTTTTCTTTTTAAAATAGCCTCAAAAAACCGTTTATAGAGGATTCTATCATACTTTTCTATTAATAAAGGCGTATCAATGTGATGATCTTTATTAACAGAACCATACACAGTTACTCCAAAACATTTATATTTTTCAAAAGGCATAACAGCAACCAATCTATCTCCGTCATAGCAAACATCAATTTCATACTTTCCAATTTGTCCTAGCTCAAGACATGTTATAAACCACTCATATGAATTATAAATATTTGAATTTTCAGCGCGTTGCCATAACTGTTTCCAGTCATTAACAAATTGTTTGTCTATTGTTTTAATTGTTGTAACTTTATACATATTATTTAGAAAAAGATTTCTTTATTTTACGATAGGTAGTATACATCATCGGATACTTATATGATTGATCAAATGCATAATTTTTTAACTTTTCTAATGTGTGAGAATACTTTCTTGCTGCTAAATTTTTTGAAAGAATGACTTTATATAAATCTCTTTTTTGTTCAGTTACCAATCTCTTAACGGTATTTTCTCCAGAACCAAAACTCATTTCTTCAACATTGTTAGATCCAACATAATCAATTACTTTTGTAAGAATTACTTTGCCTGGAGAATAATGTTTGTAGTCAGTTACATAAGCCATCTGACTCCCAAAATAATTTTTGCCGATAAGAAATCCTATCTCATACGCAATTGGTGTTTTTTCGAAAAAGAGAATATTAATAAGGATATTTTTCTTAAAATACTTTGCAAGATTTTCATAAAATTTTCTTATCTCAACGGACGCAAAAGTATTATATCCTTTTCCTTGTTTGCGGCTCACGTTATCAAGTTTATAGACATAGGTCAATCCTTCATTTGATGTTCCATCAAACGTTTTTAAATTAATTTTGTCTTCATATCCTTTAATTTCTTTTAAAAGTTTATTTCTTTTTTTGAGAATCACATTTCCTTTTTCATCTTTTTGAATTGGTAGAAAATAATTTACAGTTTGATATGCTGAGGACATTTCTTTGGTATTTTTCTGCAAAATAGCCTCAAATTCTTCAGGAATATTATTGAGAAAAATATTCCCCAGTTGAAGTAATTGCTTTATAAGTTCTTTAACTATGACTTCGTCATTAATGTCGATCAGAAAAGGAACACCGCAAGTAAAATCAATTGGCGCAATTGTATAAAAAGTAATTCCGTATTTTTTCTCTTGTACAAGTCCCACAATTCCGACCAACTTATCCTTTTGATAAAGAGCAATGATTGCAATATCTTTATAATTAAAAGTATCAATTGCAGAGAGAAACCACTGAGGTGAATTTACATAGTTTGCCTCAGTTGATGATTTCCATAATGATTGCCATTCTTTTATTAGTTCTGGATTTAATTGTTTGTAAACGATTGTTTTCATAATTATTTTTCAAAAAATACTTCCTTATGATCAGGAATTACACCATCAGGGAATAGCCCAACAAATTGGGTCTCATATCCTTTAATAAGTTTCTCTTTTTCTTTCATATTTGGAACGAGTGTATAGACTTTTCCATTTCCCAAAGGGTTACCATAATTATTCAAGCGAGAATTATAAGGAAAATCAGAGTAGAGAAGTACATCATTAAAAATCTCCGCACATACTTTTCCAACCAAAACATGATCAACATGGTCGCCTATTCCATAAGGAGCGATAACAAGTGGTTTCTTATTTTTATATTTTTCAAGATCTTTCTTAAGAATTTTTATTGCTTTATCATTTTTTGAAATCCCTTTAAGAATATGCCATCTGTATGTTGGATAGCTATGATCAAATTCAGGCATTAATTTACCCGCAAATGATTGTTTCTCCTTTACTCTAAATACTGCATCTTCTAGATCAAGATTTACAACTCTTACAGGCAATTTAGAAAGAACTCGTGCATCTTCATTTTCACGTTTTTTATATAATTCAACAGCATCAGAATATCCCGCATCTTTTAACAGTTGTTTTGCAGAATACGTGTATGGTTTCAAATGAGCTCTAGTAAATACATTTATGATGGTCACATCGGTTTTACCCGCAATTTGTAGAAGCAATTCTCCACAAGAAAGAATAGCGTCATCAAAATGAGGTGAAAGAATTATGATAGGTGTTTTTTCTTTTATTATTTTTTTAACTAAATCCATAATTATTTTAAAATCCTTTCTATATAATGATCGTATTGTTCTGCTACACTATCCCAGGTAAACTTTTTGGCGTAAGCATTTCCTTCTTTTATCATTTTTTCAGAGACAGTTCTTGATGTAATAACTTTCTCCATAGCACTCACGAGTGAGTTACTGTCAAAAGGTTGGGCTTTCTCTGTTATTATATCAGGAATCCAGGAAAGACCTTCAATCTTGAAATGAACAACAGGAGCTCCATATGCCATCGCTTCTAAAGCCACTAGAGAATATGTTTCAAACCGAGATGGAATAATAAGACATGATGTATTTTTAAAAAGTGCATCTTTTGTAGCACCGATTACTCTTCCTTTTAAAACAACCGAACTGGTAAGCCCTGCATCTTTTATAAGTTTTTTTGTTTGTGTAATTTCAGACACATCACCATTTCCAGCAATCACCAATTTATAATCAGAATATTTTACATGAAATTTTTTGAATGCGGAAATAAGTAGATCAATCCCTTTTTGATTAACTTCAATTCGTCCTAAGAAAAGGATATATTTCTCTTTTTTGAATGTTGGTTTAAAGACTGTTGATATGCCATTACTAATTAATTCTATAGAACTTGTCGGACTAATCGCTTTTATTTTTTTCTTAAGCACTGCACTTGTAACGAGAATATTTTTATATTGTTTTAAACCAAAATTTTGAACCAAATGAAATGGTAGTTTATACTTTCTTTCCATATCCTCAGCAGCAAGCATATGAACAATTCCTACCACTGGTTTTTTTGTGAATAAAGGCAAAAATGCAGTTGTAAATGGCGGACAAAAACTTTCCATCCAGAGATCATATTTCTTTGAAAGTGCTACAAATGGTAAAGCCAATTGATAAACAAACATACCAATTTTTGGTGACAAAGAAGAAATACCAAATCTTTCATAGTGTATACCTTCAATTACTTCTTTTTTCTTCCCACAATAATCCCAACAAATCACTCGTATATCATATTTTTTCGAGAGACGCTTTGCTATTTCATGAACAGCAACAGCTCCTCCGCCACCGTAGTGAGGATTTTTAATATCATCGTATGATGAGATATATATAGTAGATCGTTTATTTTGCATAGGAAATAGGCTTTTTTGTAGAAACATTAACTTCCCAAATAGGTGATTTATCTATTTTAACGGTTTTTGCCAAACGTCGTATATACATATTCATAACAATCGCAAGTGGAGTATAAAAAGGTTGCCACATAAAACATTGTAGTACTCCTATTATTTTACTTTTTTTTGAAACAAACGAGGCTTCTTTAAGCATTTCTTTACCAAAGATTTTCTCAAGTTCTGCATCATATTTCCCAATTGAGCGTTGCATCAATTTAGCAACATCAGCAATTGTTGATGGAGGAACCTGCAAAATAATTGCTTGTGTACAATAACGAAAACCACTTATTTTTCTTGCAGACAAGTAAATGAAAAAATGTGGATCCAGCAAATTTGTAGGAATATCTATTGTTTTAATAAATGAATCTTTATACGCTGTTGCTGTACCGTGAAAGTTTGCAGAAACATTGTAATTGGGGACATTTAAGCGTACAAAGTCTCCAAGAACAAAACTTGTATGAATCAATTTAGGTAGAAATTTTTGTGCACGTATGAGACGAACATGAGCAGATGTCATAACTGCTTTTTTATCGGTAATTAGTGCATTGACCAGAGTCTCTAGAAAGACTTCCTGTGCAAAGGCAATATCTGCGTCAATAATGACAAGTACTTCGCTTGTATTAATTTTAAAAAGTTCGTTGACTCTAAAATATTTTCCTTTGCGTACGTTATCTTTTAAAAGCTTTATTTTTGGATATATCTTAGATAACTTTGTAACGATACTATCTGTTCTATCACTACTCGCATCTGAATAGACTAGAATCTTTTCAATATCTATAGTTTCTAATTTTTGAGCAAATAAAGATCGTAAAATAATTTCTATATTTTGCTCTTCGTTATATGTAGGAATTCCAATTGTAACTTTTGTTTTTTTCATATTATTTATCCTCAGATACAGACAACGCTTTAAAATATTTTCCAAATGTCTGAATTTTCTTTAATCCTAAATGCAAACTCATTGTCACAATAAGATTTGCCGCAAGAGCAACAGACATAGCGATAGCAAAACTTTGTACACTTGTATGGAACAAAGCCAAAAGCACAATCTGCAAAATAATAAGCAGTGATGACACAACTGTAAACAGATAAATTTTTCTCACTAAATAATAATTAACCAAAACAGACGAGATAGTATAACATGCCATTCCGAAAGTAAAGTAGGATACATATGGGACAATTACACGTGCTTTTTCACCATAAAGAAGTGGTACCGTAAATTGACCAAATACTCCCACAAGAATAAATCCACAAAAAACAAAAAAAGCAGTGAGTCCCAATATCGCATAAAGAGCATGCAATGAATTCTTTTTTGCGCCTTCATAACGACTGATAAGAGGAATTATAAACGGAGATGTCAAATTCCCTATGAAAAATATCATTTTCCCAACAAGCGACAAAAGAGCATATTCTCCTGCTTGATCCGGTGTTAAGAAATGTTTGGCAAGAAAAATATCAAATGTAAAATAGGCAATAGTCGAGAAGGACGTCAGAAGAGAAACGAAAAAAAACTTTTTTGAATAAGAATGTACTTCTGACAATGGTGCTGTTGTTTTTTGTTGAGGGACTTGTTTGGCAATAAGAAACCATCCAACAGCAAATACAATCAATACAGATGCAGGTATAGCAGAAAAGGCCCAGATCTTAAGACCTATTATAACCAGAATAAGTGTTGTGATTAATTTAACAAGAGGATCGGCCAAACTAAGGATAGCAAGAGAACCGAACATCATTCGTGAGAAAAGAAACCCTTGATTGATATTACTTGTAAACCCAACCAAAAGCACAAAACTAAAAAGAACAAAAAGCAAAAGATTATTGGTATGAAAAAAACTCATCAAAAATGGAATTGCAATAAGCCAGAGAATTGTAAGTATAATAGCAGGGTAGAGAATTTGTTTTTTTATATATTTCCAGAACTCATATCCTGCAGCATCACCATATTTACCAATAAGAAAACCACTTCGATAATTAACAATAGTAGAATATGCTCCAAAGAAGATCGAAGCAAAAGAATAAAGTCCTCCAATAAGACCAATTAATGAAAAATCTTCAAAGGTAAGTACACGTCCTAAATAAGCATTAAAAATATAGTTGAGGATATTGGCAAGAAATGTCGCAATGACTAAGAAACTACCACCTATAAAGACTTGTTTGTTATTACTAATTGAGAGAAGACGTTTTTTAAAGCGGCTTGAAAAAGACATTGGCATTGAGACTTCTTCAGACTCAATAAATGCTTCTGCAAGCATTTTATTCTTTTTTCTAAAGATTTTTGCGAGTGATGGAAAAGACATAATAACTCTAAAATATCTTATAGTATTATAGGTTATTTTAGCTTTGATGTCAAGCTAACTCAAGAGAAGAATTTAGATTAGACGTTGTTGATGCTTTTTTCAGTAGCTGTAAGCACAGCTTCAGAATAAGAAGGCTGAATTGCTGCCTGACCAGTCTTTCTCCCAATTAAATTATAGAACATGTCAGCACTCTTACTCCAGTCGAAATTTTTGGCCCATACTCGTGCCTGCTCAGATAAGCGTACTCTGAGAGTATCATCTTCAATAATACTCATCATAGCATTAGCAAATTGATTTACGTTGCCTGCGGGCACCAAAAGCCCTGTAATGCCATCATTTACTGAATCCTGTAGTCCATTAACTTTTGATGCAATAACAGGTGTTCCTGCAGCGTTTGATTCAATAACCGTGATACCCCAACCTTCCATTTGTGAAGGCTGAATTGCTGCCCAACTTTTAGCAAGAAGCTTTGCTTTAGCATCTTCTGTGACATGACCATAAAAGGTGACTGCAGTCTTGAGTTTCAAATCAGTAACCAATTTCTGAAGTCTCAAATAGCTTTCTCCACTGCCTACAATAGAAAGCTTAGCGTTTCTTCGTACTCGATGGACCTTGGCAAAAGCTTTAATCGCAATATCTATATTTTTATAATCTTTAAGTCTCCCAAGATAAATAAATGAAGGATGGTCTGTTTTTGGATATTCAACATATAACGAATCACTTACACCATTTGGAATAATTTTAATATTTCCTGAGTTGGTAAAACCAAGCTTAAAGACATCTTTTTGTGAAGAAGCGGAAACAGTAACTACATTCTTATTTTGGTAAACAACAGGCATCAATTTGCCTTCAAGAAGAGCTGCGACCATATTGAAAGGGAAACTTAAGAATGTATAAAAGATTTCCTGGTGAACGTGATGAATTAAAAGAATAACTTGTTCTTTTGCATACAAAGGTGTAAAGAAGGGAATACCGTTCTCACAATCAACAATTGCATCATATTTACCCCGGAACTTTAAAAGATAATATATGAAGGCAAAAAAGTATACTGTATATGTGCCTCCACGGCGATATATTTCAACTCCATCAATTTTCTCATATGAGGAATGTTTGTTATCATTTCCACAGAAAAGTGTTACGCTGTGGCCATCTTCGACCCATCGTTTTGCTAATTCATGAACATATACATCAGCACCACCTGCATAGCTGTGCTTGGTATCACGCCAATTAAAGATAAGAATACGTGAGTTACTTCGTTCAAAAGCTTTTTGATTTCTATTCTTTTCAAATATTCCAAACAAACTTATAACATTGTTCTCCATGATGTGGCTGTAGTAAGAACTCATTTGCAGTACAAAGAGAGCAACTAAATTAATTGAGCCAATGTAAGCAAATGACACTACAATATCTTGAAGTGACGTGTTATGTACATACAAGAAAGGAACAAGCAAAACGTTTATTGCCAAACTAATAAAAGTAAATGCATATGTTTTTTTGTAGAAATGATATGTTGTAAGTCGGTAAGCAATTCCAAAACAAAGCAAGCCAAATAAGTAATATCCGATGTAAGGGATAACTTCTACAAATCGTTGACCAAAAAGTGCTGGTATTGTGTAATTTCCTTCAAGTCCGAAAGCCACAAATCCTAACCAATTGATAAGAAAGGTAAAGAAGATTACTCGATAAAGATATGCTTTGGTTGCTTTATTGACTGAGACATAGGAAGTCATAAGGTTTGAAACTAACAAACTTACAAGGAAGATCGCTTTTCCAAGAATAGAGATAAAGATATACACTTGTGCATCCTCAAAAGTAAGGAAGTATCGTGAAACAGCCAAATCAGTATTAAGAATTGCAAATAATGGCAACCATCTCATAACAAAAGAGGAAAGTGTCATACCTCCAAGTAATTGTTTTGTAAATGATTGAGAGATAAATCCTGATCTTTGAGTTCTGGCTGCTGCATATACAGGCTGTGTAATAGGTGCAACAACTGGTGTTGGATTTGTACTTGCTACTGGTGGCTTTGCAAGATGGAAACCATGAACAGTTTTTTGCCAATAATGAGGTTTAAGAATCAATTCGTACAGAGCGATTACAGCTGAAGTACTCATCATCAACCAATAAACAGGAATAAAGAAGATGTATTTGATCAAATCCCATTGTTTACGTTTAGCAACAGCTACCATGTAAGAATAAAGGAACAAGAAGTTTCCAAAAATCCATGAAATAACAGCAAGATATGAATAAGGTGGCTGATAGATAGCTTTCATTACAGGACCGAAAACAGAATAAGCTGCGAAGTACAAAATAGTAATAGTCCACATGAGAGGATTCAAAAGTGAGAAAGCAATTTTTCCACCTACAGTCATCTGGAAAATAAATGTGTGCCAAAGACCTTTTTCTTTTATGAACATTCCAATGTTTCGAGTGTGTACAAGGTATGTTTGCATATATCCTTTTATCCAACGTGATCGCTGTCTAAGCCAATTCTTACTAACACTCGTTGCTTCTTCATAGGTTGTTGAGTCAATAATTGCAGTTCGGTAGCCTTTTTGGAAAAGACGGACGCCCAAATCAGCATCTTCAGTCACATTAAATGGATCCCAACCATATAATTTTTGAAGAATACTTGTCTCGAAATGGTTACTTGTTCCACCCAATGGAAGTGCAGAGTTCAAAGATTGAAGTCCAGGAAGTGTAATATCAAACCACAATGCATATTCAGCAGTAAAAAGACGAGTAAGTAAATTCTGTCGTGAATTGTAATAACTCAGTTTTGCCTGCAAACACTTTACATTGTCTGGTGCTTTTTGAAAAGCAATATAAGCTTTCTTCAATTGAAGTGGGTCAGGAATATCTTCAGCATCAAAGATAACTAAATATTTTCCTTTTGCATATGACAAACCATAATTACACGCCTTTGGTTTGGTTTTTGGTTGAGAATGAGGGACAATAACAGTTCTAGCATAATAAGGAAGAGTCATTGCCTCAAATGCTCTAATTGTTTCAACGTCATCTTCTTCAAGAAGGAACATCACATCGAGTTTTTCTTTAGGCCAATCAAGATTTGCAATACCTTCCAAAAATTGTGGGACAACGTGTGCTTCTTTATACAAAGGACAAAGAATAGAATAAATTGGCAGATCTTTCTCTTTCAAATTTTCAATTTCTGATTCATCTACTCGTATTTCATGATCTTTTTGCAAACTTCTTAACATAACAAAGATATTAAAAAGCGCATCCAGGAAGTAGAGAATACTTAATACTGCAACAACTCCACGAGCTGTAGGTAAGGGGAACATCAAGAAGAGATAGAGCAATAGTAATGGTGTAGCAATAAAGAAAAGTTTTTGACCAAATGAAAACGTCTGAATAGCAGAATACTTTGATGGAAGAGTTGTATGTGTAATATATTTTCGTTTTTTGTGACCAATTCCAGCACCACGCATTGTGTCTTCTTCAGGTTTGATCGGAAGGTAAAAAGCGCGTTTCATCTTAATGTACAGAGCATTGAGCCCTATCTCAGCAGATTGGCTTATGGTATTTACTTTCGATTCTCCATGTGCGCGAGCAGAAAAAGTAATTGGCATACCTTTAATAACAAATCCTGCTTGTCGTGCGCGATAAAGAAATTCCAAATCAAATGTCCACGCAGATCGGGGTTTGCTTTTTACTGTTTCATATACTTCTCGTGTGAATGCTTTCATTCCAGATTGGATATCAGTTTGAAGTCCAAAAAGCATTTTTCCAAAAAGAGTTTTGAATCCGTTACTCAAAAACTTGCGAAGCTTACTATCATGATAATCTTTTCTTTCAGCAACAACGATATCTGCTTCTTTCAAACCTTGAACAAGTTCTGAAATTTTTTCTGGAGGATATTGGAGATCTCCATCGATCATAACGAGGATATCACCAACTGCAGAGTTGAGTCCTTGAATAAGTGAGTAAGCTTTCCCTTGAATACCGTCTTTTCTAAGAATTTTTACAGTCGGTTCAATAGCAACTCCTTGGAGCCATTCATAAGTACCATCAGTAGAATTATCATCAATATAGATAATTTCAAATCCTGCACGGCATAAAGACATTGTGTGGAGCAGTTTCTGATGAAACTGTGCAATGTTTCCAATTTCGTTGTATACAGGTACAACAACACTTAGATTGATTTTCCTTTTTACCATATATTTAAACTGACAAGATACTAGTACGACGCCAAATTTTTGAGACAACAGCTTAGTCAGTTATACTGACTGATATTATAACACAATAATATCTTATAGTAAAGTGGCAGAATAGGTTTAATCTATTCTAGGTGCAGTCTTATTTTTAAGATAGCAGAAAGATTTATATTTTGTCAACATAGAATTTCCTATCAAATCAAAAGATTATGCACTTGTGAAAACTTTGTGTACTCAAATTAGGGATAAAATTTCATATTTGTATATTTTTTATCTAATAAGCCCCATAGTTAGCTCATCCAGATAGACTGACATAGCAATCTATTTTATGCACGTGAAAACTTTTTAAAACTTTTCACCTGGCTAAATAAAATATATTTTCTTTTTAAAACTACTAAAATGGGCGTTATTTCGGCCTTTTAGATGAATTAAGACCAATAGAGGTTTCTACCATACTTAATCATTGAACTATTATGGGTTATCGTATATAATAGTACTCTAGGTTTCTCTGCTCAACTTGTAAAAGTTGGGCTTTTTTTATGAAAAAGGCAGTTTCAGTCATCATTCCAGCACGAAATGAAGAAGGTACTATTGTCCAACTTATACGACGTATCGATAGTGCTTTAACATCAGAAAACATTACCTACGAGATAATCATCATTGATGACCATTCAACAGACAAAACATTTAGTAGCGCCAAAAAATTTAGTAAAAATTATCCCGTCTTTGTACATAAAAAAAAAGGCATGACTGGCAAAGCTCAGTCTCTTATTGAAGGCTTCTCATACGCTAAATATGATTTACTTTGCATGATTGATGCCGATCTTCAATACCCACCTGAATCAATTCCAGAAATGATTGAAAAAATACTACATGGTTCAGACATTGTGGTCGCAAATCGAAATGAAAGAGAAACAAGCGCACTGAGACAATTTCTCAGTAAAGGATATCTTTATTTTTTTGGAAAAGTCTTACATGGATTTACCTGCGATGTTCAGTCTGGAATGAAAGTCTTCAAGAAAGAAATTATTGAAAGAGTTACTCTTAATCCTACTCCCTGGACGTTTGATTTGGAATTTCTTTTAAAAGCGAGAAATGCTGGATATTCAATATCGACAATTAATATCATATTTGCAGAACGAATTTCAGGCCAAACAAAAATCAAACTCGTCAATGCAATTTCACAAATTGGATGGACAGCTTTACGATACAAATTTGTTACCCCTGAGATTGTGCCTTTTCACCCAACTGTCGAAAAGAAAAAAGGGAAAGGTTTTCATCACAGAGGCCAAGAATATGTCCATCATTCAAAGTTAGACGTCGACCAAACAGCATTTTATCGACTCACACGAACTCACAAAATTATCCTTATTGAAATTGCATTAATTTTATCCTTGGCATTTTTCCTTAATTGGCACGAAACAATTTTGGTAACAATTGCTGTACTTACAGGTTTATATTTCTTTGATCTTCTTTACAACTTATATTTGGTTTATCGAAGTTTTTCTACACCTTCTGAACTTATCATTTCTAATGAAGAGATAGCTCAATATAAAGGAAATAACTGGCCAACATACACAGTCTTTTGTCCACTTTATAAAGAAGCTCATGTAGTTCCTCAATTTGTAACAGCCATGTCCAGACTCGACTATCCTAAAAATAAGCTTCAAGTGATGCTTCTTCTTGAAGAAGATGATAAAGAAACCATTAAAAACATTCGCAAGCAAGCTCTTCCTTCCTATTTTGAGATTGTAGTTGTTCCAGATTCTCAACCAAAAACTAAACCAAAAGCGTGCAATTTTGGACTGACAAAAGCCACAGGAGAATATTCTGTGATTTATGATGCTGAGGATGTTCCTGATCCTTTACAACTGAAAAAGACTGTTCTTGCCTTTAAAAAGGGTGGAGACAAAATTATGTGTATTCAGGCGAAGTTAAATTTTTATAACCCAAACCAAAATTTACTTTCACGTATGTTCACAGCTGAATATTCATTGTGGTTTGATTTGGTATTGACTGGACTTCAATCAATTAATGCTCCCATTCCACTCGGTGGCACAAGTAATCATTTCAGAACTGCTGATCTTATCAAACTCAAAGGCTGGGATAGCTTTAACGTAACGGAGGATTGTGATCTTGGAATGAGACTCGTTAAGGCTGGGTATCGAACAGCAGTTGTTGATTCAATAACTCTTGAAGAGGCAAATAGTTCATATAAAAATTGGATCAAACAGCGATCTCGTTGGATTAAAGGTTATATGCAAACGTACCTCGTCCATTGTCGTGATCTTGGTGGATTTAATAAAAGGAAAAGAGATTTACATCTCTTCAGTTTTCAGTTAATTGTCGGTGGGAAAGTGCTCTCCATGTTTATTAATCCGTTGATGTGGATGACTACAATTGCATACTTTCTTTTCAGAGCACATATCGGCACATTTATTGAATCTTTCTTCCCAGCATGGGTATTGTATATGGGAGTTGTCTCGCTTATTTTTGGGAACTTCCTTTATCTCTACTATTACATGATTGGTACAGCCAAACACGGCCATCATGAACTTGTAAAATATGTCTTTCTAGTACCAATTTATTGGCTTGCGATGAGTGTAGCTGCTTGGTATGCAGCTTACAAACTTATTACAGCACCTCATCATTGGGCGAAAACCAAACATGGTCTCCATATTTCTAACAAAAAAGCAATAGAACATGCTACGCAGGTTATCGGACAAGAGCTTATTGATGATAATTTTGCCGCTCCTCTCAGCCCTGCTATTTAATAATTTTATGAATTATGCAATTACTAACTTCAACAGCAAAAGATACAAAAATTAGCCTGGCTGTAATCATCATTTCTTCAGTTATTTCGCTTACAAGTTTTTTTTATTACTTGCATATTGGATATATTTTATTATATTCAGATGCAGCTTCCCATTTAGTCATAGCTCGAAGGGTAACTGATAGCCTCACACCAGGAGTTGCACAGCTTGGTGATGTCTGGCTGCCACTACAACATGTACTTGCAATACCTTTTATTTGGAATAATTTTTTGTGGCATTCTGGAATAGGTGGCAGTATTGTTTCAATGATTTCGTTTGTCCTAACAGCTTTCTTCTTATTTAAGACAGCTAAACTACTCACCAATAACTATTTTTCAGGACTTATTGCTGCGCTTGTAATTGTTACAAACGCCAATTATTTATATATCCAAACCACATTTATGACCGAATCATTAATGCTTGCAACGATGTCCTCATATCTTTATTTTCTTTTAAAATGGAGTAAATCCAACAATATCTCAGATCTTCTGATAGCGGCATTTTGTGTTTTTCTTTCAACACTTACACGATATGAAGCATGGTTTTTAGCACTTTTTGGGATTGGATATGTTTTTTATGCGGCTTACAGAAGAAAGACTTTCAGGTATTCAGAATCAATGACAATCATTTATACAACGCTTGCATTCTTCGGAATTTTTTTATGGATTTTATATGGATATATTATTTTAGGAAACGGTTTTTATTTTTTGAATGGTCCGTTTTCGGCAAAGGCGCAACAGGAAACTATCTATCTTGCGGGGGCACTACCAACTAAAAACAATATCCTTATTACAGTGCAAACTTATTTTTGGAATCTTATTGACACTGTGGGCATGGGTATTTTTGCAGCAACTGTAATTTCATTTGGACTATATATTCTTAACAAACCAAAGAAAGAGAATATTACGTATTTATTCGTAACGTTTGGACCGCCATTTGTTATTATCCTGACACTTTTTTTGGGAATAACAGCAATTTATATCCCTCAAATTCCAATTAATGACCACTATAACAATCTTTTTAATGTGAGATATGGGCTTATGTCTTTACCTTTTGTCGCTCTTATCCTCTCTCTTCTTGCTAATACAAAGAAACAAAGTGCAGTTATATTGCTTTCATTTATTATCATCTTACAATCTCTTTATCTCTATGCAAATGATTATGTCCTGACTCTTAATAATGCCGTTGAGGAAAATAATATTACTCATGCACCAAGTATGCAAATGGCTTCAGTTCTCTTTAATGATTGCAGAAACGGGCTGACACTCATGAGTGCAGCAGGATTTGATCCACTGCTTATCAAAACCAACATTGATCCTAAGCACTTTATCTATGAAGGAAATTATGGCTATTGGCAAACATCTCTAAGAAACCCTACAGTCTATGCTGATTGTGTGGTTATGGGAACGCTTGATGAACAAAGTGATGTTGTCAGAGCATCTCTCTACAAAAATCCTATGCTATTAAATAACTATACACTTTTATTTCAAAATAGCATGGGCCTCATACTCAAAAAGACTAAAGAACTAAACTAAAGCAAACTCTTCCTTTGCGCTATAGGCTTGCATTATTCTTCGTATTGATGTATACTTTTTATTCCTTTATCTATATCTATTCTGCCCTCATAAAAATTAGATTCAATTAAGGAACCTAAAGTATGAGAAGTATATCGGTAATTGTGCCGACATTAAATGAGGGTAGTAATATAGGACGTCTTATAGAGCGTGTGAACGCGACGATGTTCTACCAAAATATTGCTTACGAAATCATCGTAATTGATGATCACTCAACTGATAATACCCGAGCAATTGTCAAACATCTCTCCAAACGCTTTCCACTCACAGTAAAATTGAAGCAAGGCCAACCTGGCAAAGCTCAATCACTTATCGAAGGATTCTCATATGCAAAATATGATGTCCTCTGTATGATTGATGCTGATCTTCAATATGATCCAGAAGTTATCCCGTCAATGCTCGATAAAATTGAAAATGGAGCCGACATTATAGTTGCAAATAGGAATTTCATTAATACTTCATTTATCCGAAATTTGATGAGCCGCACATTTAGTTATATTTTTGGCAATCTTATCCATGGAATGAGAGTAGATGTGCAATCAGGACTAAAAGTATTTAGAAAAGAAATTATAGAAAGACTTACTATTAATCCTTCACCGTGGACATTTGATTTGGAGTTTCTTAAAAAAAGTGTCGATGCAGGATATCAGATTGATTCTATACAAATTGAATTTATAAAAAGAAGATATGGCAAATCCAAAATAAATTTCTTCAAATCTTCATGGGAGATCGGGTTGCAAGCGATTAAATTAAAATTCCAAAAGCGAGAAGCTATTCCATTTCATCCAAATGAAGTGCTGAGGAAAGGACATGGATTTCATCATAAAGGAAAGGAATTTGTCCACTATTCACAGCTTTCTCCAAAAGAAACGGCTTACAAAAGACTTATCTTAAAACAAAAGCTTCAATTAGTCACTTTGGGCCTTATACTTGTCTTGAGTTTGCTTCTTAATTGGCATGTCACTATTATCTCACTTCTTGCACTTCTTACTGTCCTTTACTTTGCTGATCTTATATACAATCTCAATCTTATCGTAAAAAGTTTCACCCACCCTGCAGAAATTATAATAACTGAGAAGGAAGTTCGTGCAATTAGAGAGTCTGATTGGCCTACATATACAGTCTTTTGTCCACTTTATCGTGAATGGAAAGTTGTTCCTCAATTTATAACGGCCATGTCCAGACTTGATTATCCAAAAGATCGGCTTCAAGTAATGCTTCTTTTGGAAGCAAATGATAGAGAGACAATTGAAGCAATAAAACAAATAGAACTTCCAACATATTTTGAAATTGTTATTGTTCCTGATTCATTTCCAAAGACCAAACCAAAAGCATGCAATTTTGGACTAACCAAGGCAACAGGGGACTTCGCAGTTATTTACGATGCTGAGGATATCCCAGATCCACTGCAACTCAAGAAATCAGTTCTTGGTTTTGCTAAGTCTGATCCAAGTACTGTTTGCTTACAAGCGAAATTGAATTTTTATAATTCTAAACAAAATTTGCTCACTCGTATCTTTACAGCTGAATATTCATTGTGGTTTGATTTGATACTGACAGGACTCCAGTCAATTAATGCTCCTATTCCACTTGGAGGTACAAGTAATCATTTCAAAACGCAGGCGCTTCGCTATCTTAATGGTTGGGATAGTTTTAATGTGACTGAAGATGCTGATTTGGGAATTCGTTTAGTAAAAGCAGGATACAGAACAGCAATTATTGATTCGCAAACTCTTGAAGAAGCAAATAGTAGCCTCAAAAATTGGTTCAATCAACGCTCACGTTGGATTAAAGGATATATCCAAACATATCTCGTACATACTCGCGACATGAATACATTCCTTCCTGAAAAACGAAAGTTTAATATCATTTCTATGCAACTTATCATAGGCGGTAAAGTTCTTTCGTTATTTATTAATCCGTTGATGTGGGCTGTAACAATTTCTTATTTTGCGCTTCGCCCACTACTTGGCTCTTTTATTACCTCATTCTTCCCGAGCCCTGTTCTTTATATGGGTGTTATTTCACTCGTTGTTGGTAACTTCCTCTATCTTTACTATTACATGATAGGCTGTGCCAAACATGGGCATTATCATCTTATTCAATATATCTTCTTAGTTCCGCTTTATTGGTTGAGTATGAGTATCGCTTCATGGATTGCGCTTGTTCAATTTATTGTCGCTCCTCATTACTGGCCAAAGACACGACATGGATTACATTTCCAAGACAAAATTACGAGTACATTTCAGCAAGAATTTACCAAACCATATGCTGGAAATTACGGTCAAATTTAATCTTTATTATGAATAGTTACGCAGCTCATTACGATAGTTCATCAGATCGATTCTTTACAAAAATCGGTTTATTCCTCTCGCGCCATATGGAAAGAATTGTTTCAGTTATTTCTCTTATTGGAGCAGTTATCGCAACTCTTATTTCCTACCAGCATGGGTGGATTCTTGCCTATGGAGACGCAGAATCACATATCAATATTGCAAAAAACGTCGTTAATGGCTTAACTCCTGGATTTGCACAACTTGGTGGAGTATGGCTGCCATTGACACATCTTTTGATGATTCCGTTTGTTATTTTTGATCCATTGTGGAGAACTGGGCTTGCAGGATCAATTATTTCAGGAATTTTTTATGTTATTACCTGTGTTTATATTTTTAAACTAACCAAACTTATAACAAAAAATGTCTTTGCATCATTTATCTCATTTGTAGTTTTTGCAACAAATCTTAACATCTTATATCTTCAAACAACTCCTATGACAGAGATTCCACTTATCGCATTTTTTGTCTTATCAACGTTTTACTATGTAAAATACATGTATCGGATTAAGCCTCTCTCTTCAATTCTTCTTGCTGGATTATTCGCATTTTGTGCCTCACTTACGAGATATGATGGATGGTTTTTGGTAATTTGCGAAGCTCTTTTTATTATTCTTCCGGGACTTTTTAACAGAAGGATATTTACTCGCAAAAAAGGTGATACGATTCTTTTTGCAACACTTGCTGGATTTGGAATTATTTGTTGGCTTGTGTGGTGTCTTCTCATTTTCGGAGACCCTTTCTATTTTTCGGATAGTATTTATTCAGCAAAATCTCAACAGCTTGCATGGCTTCAAAGAAATGAACTTCCTGGATATCATAATTTGCTTATTTCACTTATTTATTATGTCTATACTAGCCTTGAAAATAGTGGATTTATTATTTTTGTAATCTCATTTATTGGTGCTATTGTCTTTGCTGCAAGTCGATCAAGTAAAGCAGCACTTGCGATACTTGCAGTTCTTTTCGTACCATTTATTTTTAACGTTATCTCACTCTTCCTTGGACAGTCTGTCATCTTTATTCCTGGACTTACTCCTAAAGACTATCTTTTCCATCTATTTAACGTCCGCTATGGGGTAACGATGATTCCTTTTATGGCTGTCTTTTTCGGTTATCTTATCTCTCGTGTCCATCCTAGTGTTAAGGCCCTTCTCATCGGACTTTTGATCGCACAATCATATTTCTTTATGACTGGTATGACTCCCACAATAACACTTGCTGATGGGACACAAGGATTGTCAGCCGAAAAAGTACCAACCAACGTCGAGAACTTTATTAACAAACATTATGATGGAGGATATGTGCTGCTTGATAGTTACGCAAGAACCATAAGTATCGCCAAAAGTACAGTTCCTATGCAAGATATTATTTATGTCGGAAATAAACCATATTGGGAAATCTCACTCAAACATCCAGAGAAATATGCTAAATGGATTATCATGCAAAAGAATGATGCGGTATGGACAGCTCTCTATGACAATCCCAAAGAACAGGGTGAAGTATATAAGTATTTTAAAAAAGTATATACATCAAATAATATCCTCATTTTTGAACGAAATAGCTAACAATATAAGCTATGTCTAATTATTCTCTGATGGTCTAATTTTGTGCTCAAAATAGCATTTTCCACATTTGCAATTTAACTCATAGTATGATACTATATCAATCTTATTATTTTATATTATGGGACAAAATAAACAAAAGAATATCCGCACTTTTTTTAAGATACGGTCCTTTCCGTTTATCTCGTTGAACGAATTTTTACTTCCTTTTTTCTTGGGTCTTATTCTCGCCACCATAACCTTCACAATACTTACTAATTTTGCGCTTTTTATCACGTCAACAATTATTTTTCTTGCACTGGCAATGACTCTTCAGGGGATTATCTCCATGTATCTTATGCTCTATGCATGGGAAGATGCTGAAAAAATTCGTGGAAATCGTGTAACACGTTTATTTAGTAAAAAGAAATTTAAAATCACAGCGCTGGTGCCAGCTCGTCATGAAGAAAAAGTAATTGAAGATACGATACGAGCAATTAACAATATTGATTATCCAAATGCATATAAGGAAACACTCGTTATTTGTAGATCGGATGATCTCGGAACCATCAAAAGTGCGAAAGCAGTAATTAAAAAATTAAAAAATAAAAATATAAAACTTTTAATCTTTAACAGCCTGCCAATCAATAAACCTCATGCACTTAACATTGGACTCAAAGCAGCGACTCATGACATTATTGTTGTTTTTGATGCAGAAGACCAGCCACATAAAGATATTTATAATAATGTAAATACTGCTATGCAAAAAGGTGGAGCAGATGTTGTCCAATCAGGAGTTCAGCTTATGAATTTCAGATCTTCATGGTTCTCACTTTTTAATGTATTAGAGTATTATTTCTGGTTTAAATCATCACTTCATTTTTTTGCCAAAAAGGGAAGTGTGCCACTTGGTGGTAATAGTGTCTTTTTTAAAAAAAATCTTCTCCAAAAAATCGGTGGATGGGATGAGACATGTCTTACTGAGGACGCAGATATTGGATTTAGATTATCACTGAACGGCGCAAAAGTAAAAATTATTTACAATGAAGGCAGTGCGACTCAAGAAGAAACACCACCAACTCTTGAAAGTTTTATCAAACAAAGGACTCGATGGAATCAAGGGTTTATTCAAATTCTTATGAAAGGGGATTGGTTACGGCTTCCTAAAAAAAGACAACGAATTCTTGCTGGATATATTCTCATTGTTCCTGAATTACAATCGCTCTTATTTCTGATCATTCCTATTTCTGTCGTTATGGCATTTACCGTCAAATTATCAATCATCGTCACCATGCTGACAATTATGCCGCTTTTACTTTTGGTTATGCAGCTTATGATGCTCAATGTCGGGCTATACGAATTTACCAAATCATATAAACAAAAATATCCTTTCTGGATATCACTTGTCACTCTTATTTATTTTTATCCATATCAACTAATTTTGGGACTGAGTGCGCTTCGTGCAATGATACGATTGCTTCAAGGAAATCTAACCTGGGAAAAGACTCTTCATACCAACGCTCATCGTGAAAAAGCTGAGTTACCAGCTCTCAATCCAGCGGTTGTTTAATATGAAAAAGATAGTGTTTCCATTGACAAATTTTTTAAAAAACAATAGTACGCTACTGGTACTTATTTCTCTCCTTATTGTTTCTTTTGTATCTCATGCATTTAATATGTTCCATTTCCCATATTATGAAAATGATGAAGGAACATACATGTCACAGGCTTGGTCACTTTTAAAATTCGGGCAGATGCAGCCGTATACGTATTGGTATGATCATGCACCAGCGGGATGGATTTTTATTGCTCTATGGAATGTTATTTCTGGTGGATTTTTTACCTTTGGAACGTCAGTTAATTCGGGACGTGTCTTTATGCTTCTTCTTCATCTTGCATCAACTTTTTTTCTTTTTAAGATAACGAAGAAAATTTCTGGAAAAACTCTTGCTGCAGCAATAGCTGTACTTTTCTTTGCTCTTTCTCCACTTGAAATTTATTATGGACGACGAGTACTTCTGGACAATATTATGTTGTTCTGGAGTCTTTTCTCAATTTTTCTTCTTACCAACACTTCATCCAAACTCCGCTACGCAGCACTCAGTGCGCTGACGTTTGGAATTGCAGTTCTTTCAAAAGAAAATGCAGTCTTTTTTGTACCAGCATTTCTCTATCTGATCTATACTAAATTTCACAAACACCACAAAGTCTTTGCATTTGTTGAATGGATTTCAATTACTGGAGCAATTGTTTCGTTATATTTTATCTATGCACTGTTGCGAGAAGAATTTTTCCCTGTTGGATTTATGGGAAATATGACACCTCACGTAAGTCTTTTGACAACGCTTCATGATCAAGTAAGTCGTGGCGCAAATCTTCCTTTCTGGAATACTGGGAGTGATTTTTATAACAGTTTGACAATTTGGCTTGGCAAAGATGCATTTATAATTATTGCCGGTGCGATCTCATCACTGATAACAATACTACTCAGTTGGAAAATAAAAGCTTTTCGAATACCAGCACTTCTCATTGGATTTTTTTGGTTATTTTTACTTAGAGGTAAACTTGTTATTGATTTTTATGTCATACCGCTTTTGCCACTTCTTGGGATGAGCATGGGTATGATAAGTGAATTGGTAGTTGATAAGCTTACAACAAAAACTAAATTTTTATATATACCAATTGCCATTCTCCTTGTTTCGGGAACTGGTGTTTATTATTATTTCCATCAAACTGGACAATACACACATGATGAAACGACTCCACAGGTGAATGCAATTAATTGGATAAAAAATAATTTACCTGCTAACGCAAATATCATTATTGATGATTATATGTATGTGGATCTGCATGATAAGCGGTTTGCCGGAGATAAAGTTTTTCCAAATGCCAATTGGGCCTGGAAAATTGAAGATGATCCGGCAGTAACTCTTAGTAAAACGGATACGAATTGGACACAAACAATTTATATCGCGCTTTCTCACGAAATGGTCAAACAAATTAAATCAAACAATTTCCCGTTCATCAAACGTGCACTCTCCAATGCATCTCTGCTTGTCGATTGGCGCGGTGGTTATGATTTTCGAGATGTTTCGCAATTTATTAGTACCAATGGTGATTGGATAAGTATGTACAAAGTCAGAGATCGCTATTCGATTATGCTTGAGAGTTCTTGGAATTATTATAAAAATAATTTTATTCATTCATATGGACAAGTGATTGATCCACAAACAGACACGACAACATCAGAAGGACAATCATATGCTATGCTTCGAGCAGTTGGTTCAAATGATAAAAAGACATTTGATGGAGTGTGGGCATGGACTCATGATCATATGCAATATCGTACAAGTGACAAACTTTTCTCATGGCAATTTGTCAAAAAAGGAAATACCTATGTAGAGAGTGATAGTAATACAGCAACTGATGCAGATGAAGATATTGCAGCAGCACTTCTTATGGCTTACGACAAATGGCATGATCCCAAATATTTGGAGCTTGCACGACCAATTATCTCAGATATCTGGCAGACAGAAGTTGTACAAGTGAATGGCGCCTATTATCTAACTTCTGGATCGAAAGCCGAGACTGCTGATGGGTACATACTCAATCCATCGTATCTTTCACCGGCGTATTATCAGCTGTTTGCTCAAGTTGATAAAACACATCCTTGGAATCAACTTACAACAGATAGTTATACATTGTTGAATCGTTTGGCAAGAAATAATAATCAACTTCCACCAAATTGGATTCTTATCACAAAAGGGACAGGGGAGATAGCATCAGCTGGACAATATGTAAATGACAACTTTCAAAATGATTATGGTTACGATGCATTCCGAGTATTTTATCGAGTAGCACTTGATGCCAAATGGAATAATTCAAAAAACGCAATTGCATATCTCAACAGATACAAAACATTCTTTGATAGCATGGTGAAAAATAATTCTTTTGCCGCCATCTACTTGACAAATGGCAAAAAAGCTGTAGCATACAATTCATTGAGTACGACATCTGGTGCTCTCTCTGATCTTTCAATAACAGATCCACAAGCGGCTGCTCAATTGTACAATGAACAATTTGATAAGTATGCACATATCAATGAAGGATACTGGAATGACGGAAAGAATTATTATGATCAGAATTGGGCATGGTTTGCAACAGCATTGTATGCCAATACTATGACACCTCCCAAAAATATCTTCAAATAAATACCTATGACTGAAAATAGTGGACAAAGTAGAGAACCGTATAAAAAACAAATTGTCGGACTTTCTAAAGATAACCCAATGATTGGTCCTTATAAAATACGTAAAAAAATAGGTGAAGGAGGCCAAAGCATTGTCTATCTTTCTACTGTTCCAGCGATAGGACCTGTTGCAGTAAAACTAAGTGTCTCAAATCAACCATTTGTCGATGAACGATTCGTTGGTGAAGTAGATAGACACAGACGTGCTGCTGCAGTTTCTGAATGGGTTGTTCCACTATTGGGTACAGGTCAAGCAAACGTAGAATACTATGATAGTCAAGGTGCTATAAAAAATGGTGTCTTTTCTTATTTAGTTACGCCTTTTGCAGAGGGAGGGACATTGCAAAGTCGTATTAATGCAAATATAGATAATTCTATGAGACGAAGAGAACTTTTAGAAGAAGGCTTGCTTACTGCTGGTCAGGCATTGGACGATATAGGATTACAAGCAAGAATTGTCCATAGAGATTTTACTCCAAACAATATGATATTTCATGATGGAGATAATTTTGTTTATGATTTTGGTTTGGCAGTTAATGTAGGAGAGCAGATAAATCCACATGGATTTCTCTATGGCGTCCCTTCATATACACCTCCTGAAATGGTATATCCATACAATCAACTTTATCATAGTACCAATGTTTGGCAAGCAGGAGCAAATGCTCTCAAGATTATTGACGGACGAGAATTTACTCGAAGAAGCGGATTCAGATGGATGCTAACAAACACTGCCGAAAATAGATACAATCGATATTTAAATAGACGGTTGAGACATTTACCAACGACAGTCCAAACTTATTTGCACGATTTATTGGCATATTGGCCAGAAGATCGACCGGGTACCTTTATGGAAGTTTTTGATGATCTCGGACGTGCAGTTATGAATCCTAAATCTCCTGAAGTTATCTATCAAGCCGAAAGAAGAACAGCATTGAGAAATAGTAGAAGAAAATACTCTTAAAATATAATTGAAAATTAAATAGCCTTTTTAAATTATATCTTCTAATAAAACAAAAGAGGCTGTGAAAATATCGCGTTGTGAAAACAAACTTTCAAAAAATTTTTGAAAAATCTCCTTAACTCATCCATATAAGCTCGATTTGGCAATCTATTCTAACATGCCTAACGTTGTCTTAAAAAATGATATTGATATTGTTACGATCTGTTTGTATCTTTTTAGCAATATTGACAATCTCTTCCAGAAAACCTATAACTATCTCAACGATAAAACAAACTATACAAATATGTTCATTTTATCTGTCCAAACATATTTCATGAAACGCAATAATATTATTCACCGACTAATCGTTTAAGTTAGTCGGCTTTTTTTATACAAATCGCAGTCTTAAGAAAGGAGGTGAAAAGAAAATGAACAAAAAAATTTTAATGAGTGGGATGTCTATCATGGCATCACTCGCAATGTTGGGAGGAAGTGCCTTCGCAGCATTTGCAACATCGGCATCAGCAACAGATAGCACTTTTTCAACAGGAACTGACAGCTTGTTAGTTTCTCATGATAATGTCACAGAAGATTTTGCATCAACCATTACTAGTCCATTTACTGGAACTAAGATAACACCTGGTTATCATCATGTCTTTACGTTTTTCTTAAAAAATGATGCTACTCAATCAACTGATGACTTAAATGTCTCAGCTTCTTTTGTTAGAGGAGCTGGAGAAACTGGAGATTCAGGATTGGAAAATGTATTATCAACACAATTTAGTTGTACAGACGGTGCTGTTATTACTACACCTTCAGCATTCAGTGTGACTTCAATGTTGGGAGGAAGTGTAAGTCTCGGTACAATCAAAAGTGGTGATACTGCTAGCTGTACTTTAACAGTTGATCTGCCATTAAGTGCAGATAATACAGTGAGCGGTAAATCAACATCATTTGATGTTAGCTTTAACGCTAATGGAGTCCCAGTTACTCCAACACCATAGTATTAAGGCTCTAAAAGTTGGTAGTGAGACGACTCGAGACGTTTCACTACCAGCAAAAGCCTAAGAATTAAAACATATGAAAGAATTTTTAAAAATAATTATAAGTATCTTTTTCTTCATACTCTTTGGACTGGTTGTTTTTACTCTCATCTCTTCCAGATTCTCAGTATACGGATATCATTCATATAATGTCATGACAGGAAGTATGACGCCAAACATACCTATTGGAAGTTTGGTATTGGTACATCCAGGATCATATGCTGTAGGAGATATTATCACATTTAATAGAGGACCTATTACCGTTACACATCGATTGGTGGGACAAAAAAATAATCAATATATTACTAAAGGGGATGCCAACAAAATTGCTGATCCAGAACTGGTCAATAAAAATGATGTGATCGGAAAAGATCTTTTGATAATTCCATTCATTGGCAAATTTGTTGATTATCTTAAGACAGCACCTGGATTTATCATCTTTGTCGCTATCCCAATCCTTATTTATATAGCATTTGAAATACAATTTATTAAAAATGAATTTGAAAAAGAAGTAAAGAAAAAAGTATTGAGCAATCTAAATCCAGCCGAAAGTCATGAATAGAAGAAAAATAGTATTGTTTTTATTTCTTGTTGCTACAATTCTTCTCTTTGTCCCGAGTACTTTTGCCATCTTTACCACCCAAGCAACAGCCACCAAAAATACCTTTTCAACAGCTGCATCTTTTGTCACTCCTACTGCTACCCCCACAGTCACTCCAACTCCTACAACTCGACCAACCGCTACTCCGACACCAACAGGCCACCCAACTGCCACACCAACTCCGACAACTGGACCGACAGTTACCCCAACTCCTACAATTTCAGGACCAACTCCCACACCAGGAGGCACAAATTCTTGTGGAGGAGACACGACTATCAATATAACTGGCAATGGAGCAGGATCTAATAACAATGTAAATGTAACTAACAATTGTAGTACAACAATTACTCAGACCAATACCACCAACACCACGACTATTATTAATAGTACTACCAATACCGGAGGGAATAAATCCAATGGAAACACCAATAGCACATCAACCATCACCACCGGCTCTGCGACATCTACTATCAATCTTACGACTGTGACAGACACCAACTCCGCAACAATAACTCACTAACACCTTCTTTATAAGTAAATCATGCCACAAAAACAACCTATAGTTGAATATGTTTAGGAATTTTAGTATAATCTTTTTTTACTATGCCAGAAGTACCAAGCTTTATACAATTACCATCAACAGAAGTAGTACAAGCTCTTACTCACGAATCATGGGGTGAAAAAAGAGGAATAAATAAGCAAATCCCACGAAAAGGCGTGCTCTTCAGAGAAGGTGAAAACATAAGACGTGCACATCTTATAACATCAGGTCTTGTTATGGGTACACGAAAACATGACGGCAGAGCAGTAAGAAGTTTGTTTGTACCTGGAGATGTAATAGGCTTGGAAGCGTTTAGAGATCCGTCCGCGATACATGTTTCTACTGGTAAAGCATTGAGAGATACTGAGGTCGTATCTTTTCCTATTGGAGAATTACCTCATATGATGATGCATGAAAAAGATGTACTTGAAGAAGGAGAAAACGCTGTACTCTTTGACTATTTCGGACGTACAATGGAGCGAATGACGCATGAAGCTGAAGAACGATGGCACATCAAGACATTTGGTTTTTCAATAAATATGGCTGCATTTACTTTGCATAAATTAGCTCATGTCCCTGATGATGAAGGACATCTGCAAGGTGTTTCCCAAGAAGTAATAGCTCAGGCTTCAGGTATAACACGTGAGACTCTTATTCGAGCGCCATTTCCCTATCTTACCGAAAGAGAAATAATTACATTTGTTCCAGATTATCATACAACTCCTATTACAATCCATCAACCTAAAGAGCTTTTAGGAGTTGCATATGATTTTGATGAGGCAAAAAAATGGTTGGCTCTTAAAGCTCTTAGTGAAAAAAATAACAAGGCGGAAAAGTGAAGTTCTTTAACCCCATCCTTTTGCCCATAGTATTTATTTCTGTTATAATAACAATCTTATGAGAACTGTAGAAGGAAGACCCATACATTTGGATCTTGGAGTGCCATTATTAACACAAAGATTAGCAACCACTACAGGTATGCTCAGAACCTTTGTGCCTGAAGCTCAAATGGGCGCAGCGATACAAAACAACGCAACAGCTGCAGAAGCTGCAGAAAAAGCACGGAAATTAAATACTGTTGCTCATGTGGCGCGGGAATTCGGTGAAGAAGGGTATAATCCACGCTTACTCGTAAGAAATGAATATACAAGAATCCTAACTCCTGCTGCACCGTATACTGATCTTGCATTACTCATCGCTGCTGTCGGACCAAAGTTTGCTCATATTGATACTGCTCAACCTCCCACAGAACAGGAATTAAACAAGATGGTGCAAGCTCATTCGATTTATACCTTACCTCGTGAGGTGCAGATTGATTATTGGCGGGATATACGAAAAACAAAAAATGTCCTCAGAAATTTTGTTGAAGAGAAAGCAAATCCTGATGAATATATAATATTTGCGGCCGAAAATAATATCCTCGAAAGAACAAATCCAAGACGAAGAACATCACGATCAATAGCACTACCTCATACTCATATATTGGCAATTAACACAAACGATATTGTAGAACTGGAGCTAGATGATCTTGATCCAAATATGCACCATGTTCTGGAAGAACAAA
The DNA here is from genome assembly GCA_035479415.1 of Saccharimonadales bacterium (SeqCode). Lineage (GTDB taxonomy): Bacteria > Patescibacteriota > Microgenomatia > Levybacterales > UBA12049 > JACDET01. The sequence goes on along the minus strand of DATIIS010000051.1, from coordinate 95,572 downwards.
AACAACTCTCAAAGGTAAATGCATTATTGGGAGAAAGAGTGTATGGCCATCTTACACGAGCAGATAAAGATAAAATGCGTGGTGAATTTATGGAGAGAACTGCTATGCCATATGGATACTCAATGCACTTTGATCCAGCTATAAGCGATGAGGATTTTGCAGACCTTATGTATGGACATAATGAAGCATATACAAAAGCTCTATTAGAATCACCGGAGTTATTGGAAGACGCTACAATTCCTCAACCTTCACAAAGAATTTATATCCTTGACGATCAAGTCATTTTTGTAACTGAATTTACCTCATCAGGTGGAGTCTTGGAAGCAGCCGGAGTACAACTAGATCGTTCACCAGACTATGATCAACGAATAAAAGCGCCAGAACTTTTGGAAATGAATTCTCGACTAAAAGCTGCTTTTGGAAATGGCGATGCACAAGCAGGAACACTGGGAGAAGAAAAAAGATTGTTGGATGACTTTCTGAAAGGCAGAGAAGGCATAAAAGCTCGAGAAGAGAGATTACTGAAACAATTTAAAGAAGGAATCAGTGAAAATAATAAATAGACTACTGTGGCTTGGCAAAAATAAGTAGGCGATAGAGAGATGTACCAATTGGTGTGCAAGTCTGCAAAATAAGTTGTGTCTTTGTTGAATCAGTTATATATGAAACTTGGGACGGATCTACAGTCTTCTTATCGTACACTATATATTTATAATCTTTGCCATTTCTCCTTACTATAATAGTATCCCCATTTTGTAACTCACCAAGTCGTAAAAAAATTGTATTAAAATGTGTCTCTTCCCAAGGAAGTCCTGATGAATGAGCGAATAAATACACTCTCCCTTTCTCACCAGGAAGTGCTGTACCTTTGGCTTGTGCAACACCATGCTTGAGTGCTTCATCATATACAGTCTGATTGTTGGAATCGACTTCTGGGATGACAGGGGATTGGGCATGAATTTTGGGAATTGTGATATACATTCCGTATTCTGGGAGTTGTGACTGAATTTGCGGAGGAAATAAATACATTTGGATGACTGGCCAAAAAATGTAGAAGAAAACAGCAAGAGATACTAATAATAAGACATTGCCTAAGTAGTAAGAAAAGAATTTTCTCTTCATGACTGGTATTATACCTAACATATCTCCTGAACACAAAAAATCCCCGTAAAGGGGATTGAGATATTAGATTGCATATGCAAACCCTGGGGATCTCCCAGAGCGCAGTCTTAAATATCCACCCATAAGCATCATCAAGATATTCCCGATGAGTGCTATAAAAAACCAATTATTTCCTGTGACAGGAAGTGAACCCAATGATATGCCAGTTGTCGCACCTGGTCCACCTGATGAACCTCCTCCGGATGATGATCCACCACCACCGCCTCCTCCTGATGACCCACCCGGAGCACTACTGCCGGTTGGTTGTGATGAAGGAGCTGATGGACCAGTTGGTTTGCTTTGTGTTGGAGGAAGACATGAAAGAGTAACAGCTGACGCATTGATTGGACCATTAATTAAGTTAATAACGTTCTGAATACTTCCTGTGATAATACCTACATTGCCATTGGTATAATTTGCTGCATTGTAGCCTGTGATATACGTCGATTTGAGATTATTAATAAGTGAAACAGTATTGTCAATTTGTACGGTATTTTCATTTGTTATATTGTTGGTCAATGAATTAACTGAGCCCACACCATTGCCGCCAATTTTTTCATTAAAGGAACTATTTTGAGAAGCAATTGAGATGTTAGAGATATTGATAGGACCATTTGAAACGTTAACATTTGCGTTGATGTCACCTGTACGGATAAAAACATCACCATTATTGTTATTCGAATTATTATTGCCTGTTATTCCTTTTTGAGAGATGTTATTTGTGACAGACGCATTTTGATTGACTGAGACATCTGTGTTGGATGTTGATGATGAATTAATTGTATTCGTTGAATTTGCTCCATTGCCAGTAATTGTCGCTGTAGAATCACCTGATCCTTGTGTAGATTGATTTAGGACGGACACATTTGCAGAAGTCTGGATACTCGTTGAAGTAGATGCATTCCCTGTCTGAATAGCAGTTGAACCATTATTGTTGGATGCGCTATTTCCACCAGTTGATGAATTTGTATTGGTATTGTTGGTGACTTGTGTGGTGTTGGATTGTTGCGAAGTTGACTGTTGATTGGAAGTTACATTGACTGTATTGGTTGATCCAGTGCCATTGTTGCTAACGGTTGAATCATCAGCTGATGTAACACATGGCAAAGCAACGATTGTCACAAGCATGACAAGACAAGAAGTAAGAATTGTAATCTGTTTGGTTTTTTTATTCATAGCTCTTTTTATGTAGGTGAGCAAAATGCAGTAATTCTAGGAGCAGTTACATGAGGAGCAGTACAATTTTTACTTACCTGCAAATCGTTTTACCAATACTTTCTTTCCGACAAATCCGATTACGAGTAATGGTAAGAGGATAAGAAGCCATGCTAAGTTAACGGTAAGCATCTTTTTGGTGTCTTGTGTACCTAAGAATGCAGCACCCAGTACATTGCTATTGTTTGCGTTTGCATCTGCAACTTTGCCGTTGAGTGATCCTTCATTACCATAGATAGCTGAATGATTAGTTGATGTGTAGTATCCTGCACTTGAGCTACTAACATTTACTGTGTTGTTGGCTGCAGCTGTAGTTGGTGTAGGTGTCGCACCTGAATTTGTTGAATTGCTGGAGCTGGTTGTGTTGGTTGTATTTGATGTACTTCCTGTTGAGCCAGATGTAACTGTTGTGTTGGATGTACTAGGTGCTGTTTGTCCTGGTCCAACGAAGTTACCAAGCCATGTTCCAAAAACATTGACTACTGTGACGACCAAATGTCCATTGCCAACGATATTGTTGTTGACGAAGTTGACCAAGTCAGCAACGATGTTTGCATTTCCAGTGTTGATAGTTGTGTTACCACCTGTGTTGTCATTTGCTGTGTTGCCACCTGTGTTTGCTGACAAGTTAAGAGTGTTGTGAATGTCAGCGTTGTTGTTTTGTGTTGTGTTGCTGTTGTTCGATGATGTTGTTGTTGCTGTATTGGTTGATCCAGCTCCGTTGCCACCGTTTGATGCTGTGATTTGTCCATTAGGGCCTTCAGTGAATGTTGTCCCAGGTGAGCCTTCCATGTTAGATCCAGGTGCGCCAACTAGTTCACCAACCCATGTTCCTGCGTTGTTGACGAGGACGAGCCACCATGTACCGCCATCCAAATTGGAGTTGGCGATGTTGAGTGTATCTGCACTTACGTTACTTGTGCCTGTGTTGATTGTTGAATTTCCTCCTGTATTTTCTCCTGCTTGATTGTCACCAGTTGTTCCGTTAAGTACGAGGTCATTGGTGATTGATGCATCGTTGTTCTGTGCAGTGTTAGAATTTGAGCCAGAACTGCTATTTGCATTATTATTTGAGTTTGCGCCATTTCCTGTATTGGCAACCCCTGTTCCGTCACCAGCTGCAGGGCCGTTTGCGAAATCTGGAAGAACGATATTTCCATCCAAGTTGCCATAGATATTCACAACTCCAACTGTGACATTGCCTGCGATATTGTTGTTGGCGAAAGTAAGTTCGTTTGCATCGACATTGGCATTGCCTGTGTTGATAGTTGTGTTACCACCTGTGTTGAGAGATGAATCATTATTTCCTGAATTTGCTGACAAATTCATAGTGTTACCAACTCCAGCGTCATTGTTCTGAAATGTTGTACCATTAACTTGCTGTGATGCGGATGCGTTATTGTTGGAATTTGCTCCATTGCCTGTGTTAGCGACACTTGTGCCACCTGCGCAGTTGATAATGCAGTTGGCTGCAAATGCGTCTTGTGAAAGTACGAGATCACCATTTTGATCATTGTTGACGTCAAATTCTGAAACTGAAACTCCACTGATATTTGTATTCAAACTATTTATTGCTGTTCCTGAAGTATTGGAATCCCCAGTATTAATAATAGTATTGCCATTGTTAAGAGATGATTGGTTCTTACCAGATGTGCTCGAAAGCGTCTGATTGTTGCTGACTTGTGCACTGTTGTTTTGATTAGTGTTATTGTCAGAAACTGTAGCTGATGAACCATTATTGTTAGACCCTGCGCCATTGCCACTATTAACAACTGCACTTGAACCATCTCCAGTTACTGTTGCGCCATTGCCACCACTTGCTGTTGCGTTATTGTTAGCACTACTTACAACTGCACTTGAATTGTTGGCGTTGCCTGTACTTACCGTTGTATTACCATTGTTACCGTTGGCTGTTGTTTGATAGTTGCCTGTACCATTTTTCGCAGCATCATAATTTGCTTTCCAAGAAGCTTTGTCATCAGCGATTTTTTGATCTCGTGGACTGAGTGTTGGGGTTGGAGTTGGTGTATCATTGTTACTTGTTGATGACGCATCAGGTGTTGGGGTTGGAGTAGTTGATCCATCTCCAGGTGCAGCTGGTGCGGTTGGTGCTGTTGCAGGAGTGACTTCATTTGTAGGTGCAGGTGGCGCTGTTGGTGCAGATGCAGGTGCTGATGTTGGAGCATCAGTTGGTGCATCATCAGCGAGAACATATGCAGGCTGAACTACCTGAAAAAGTAGCAGTGATGCCATTGATAAAATTGCTATGTATTTTTTAATTAATTCCATAAAGTTATTTTTAATTTCTAATGTTTAATATTACAGTCTAAAATATGTTGTATTTTAAACTCTAAGTTTAAACATTCTTTAAACTTTTTCTTGTTGGTAGGGTGCCTTACCGAAGTGCCAGCAAAGCACCGCTACTCAACAAAGACTTATACTGTTAAGTTACCAAGGAAAGACATAAGACCGTTAAGGTCAAAGTCAAATCCAAAATTGGTTCCTGGGATACTAACACTGTTGCCGTTGTTCAAAGAATTGACATTGCCAACATTGTTAACATCTGTTGAAGAAGAACCATTACCAGAGAAAATGACTGGGTCTCCGAAAACTGAGCCGGTACCAAATCCAAGAGAGTTATCTCCTGTTTTTGAACCACCGTTTACTCCGTTCCAAATTCCTTCATCGTTGATCTGGTTTGGGAAAACTGAGTTACTAGATGATGCATCAACTGCGTTATCTGATTCTGCTCCGTTTCCACCTACTTTTACAGCGAGATCGCTTAGGGTACAATCACAGTTGACGTCTGCTACGTTAAAGTTAGCTAAATTGTTAACTTTGACGTTGTCAGTTGCGTTTCCTGATTCAATACCATTGTTTCCGCCGGTGTTGAATTGTTCTTGATTGAATCCTGTCTTAGCGTTTGCTTTGATATCATTTCTGATATTTGCATCATTAGCTTGATTCAACACTACTGCTGAATTTTGGTCTAATGCTACGCCGTTTGAGCTTAATGCACCGTTACCTGTGATAGTAACACTGGAAGGATCAGAACTTCCACCGTTTCCGCCGACATTTGCAACGTTTGCGTTCGCTGCGTTGTTGACTGAAACATTTGTTGTTGCATTCCCACTTACGATAACACTACTTCCACCTGTTTCGAATGAAGAATCATTCTTTCCAGTTGAAGAGTTAGCATTAACTCTATTGTTGAAGTTAGCATTATTGCCTTGGTTCAAGAAAACTTGGTTAGCGTTATTTGCACTAACTCCGTTACTTGATTCTGCTCCGTTTCCTGTAACAGAAACGTTTGTACCACCACCTACAGTACATCCGCAAGAAACAGTTGCCTGATTCATATTTGCTGCGTTTGTAACATTGATAGTGTTGTTTGCATCTCCAGTTTTAATTGTTGTGTTTCCACCAGTGTTAAAGCTTCCGCTGTTACCACCTGTAGAAGCGTTCGAATTAATGTTGTTAGAGATGTTCGCATTGTTTGTCTGGTTGACAACAGTACTTGAACTGTTAGAAACGTTTACTGCACTGTTAGACAATGCACCATTTCCAGTTACATTTACTGTATCAGCAGATGCGAGTGGCGCTAAAGTACCTACTAAGACTGCTCCGGTTGCTATAGCTGTTAAAATTCGTGATTTGTAATTCATATTATTCTTTTCACCTCCTCTCGTTTGATAATCTCCCGATATCGAGAGCACTTCAATCCGTTAGTTCCTGCACAAACAGAAAAAAACGGAGATTACTTCATCTAACTGTTTTAGGTGAAGAAGCCTCCGTTCTCATTATTTGTATGTTTAGTGTTAATTCGTTGTTCATATCTGGGCGATATACTCTTTAAATAAATCTTTTTAGCTACTTTAACTTTGTTCACTTTACGCCAACAAAAAAGGCACCTTTGTCTGAATTCTTTATAAAATTCAAAGAAAGATGCCTCCGTGTGCGGTCAGCTATATATTACTATGTCAAACCTTATTCTTTAACTACCTAATTGGTAGCATAAGTAACAATATATATTAAACTAAATCACCTTGTCAAGACCCAGTTTTCATGGAATTTTGAACCTGATTTGTTTTCTTGATGTTTCGTTCAATAATTTGTACCACTTTAAAATCTTGTACAAATATCTCGACACTGCCCCAACCGCGGATGTTTTTGAGTGCTTCTGCAATTTCTGCGAGTAGTTCTTTATTTGCTTCTTTAGTAGAATAGTCCATCATAGTTCTAGAGCTCAGTTAATAGTAATGAATTACTGTTTATTTCAAGTTGAGCTGAATTGTTTGTTTTGCTCCTTGAATTTCTCCAACCTCAAGAGTGAGACTTTTTGCATTTGCGTCAACTGGAAATCCAATTCTTGTGAATTTTGTTGAAATTGCTTCAACATCAACTGGATCATTGTGGATGTCTGCTGCTAATTTTTCATCTTTATTACCATTAACAATAAGTCGCACATAGTCTCGTGTGTTAAGCTCTACTGCTTTATTATAATCATTGTCGATTTTTAAATTAAGAACGAGAAATGTTTTTCCTACAACTGCTGTTGCAATTTGTCCTTTAATAACAACTTGGTTATCGAATTCTGCACTTTGGATTTCATAATGAATGGTACTTACTGTTTTGCCATTTGCATCTTTAAGTGGGAAATCAAAACTTTTATTAAGTGTCTCAGTTGCAAGTGGTTTGGCGACAGCGATTTGTTTGGATGTTGATGCTGCAGATGGTGTTACATCAGTTGTTGATTTTCGGATAACACTTGTGATGCCAAAAATCGCAATTGCAAAAACAATAACGACTATAATAAGAAATGGGACAAGTGGTGACTTCTTAAAAAGTCTTTGAAATTTTTTAAATTGTGATCCAGATCCGGAACTTTGAAATGAGGAATTGCTTTGTGATGATGTTCGGAAAGATCCTGTAGAGTAATCGGCCATTGCCAATGTTGAGGTGTTAAAAAGTTGTGAAAGAGATGTTATTTTTTCTGCTAGATTGTTCATAAATTTATAAGAATAATCGAGCAGGATTGGATGTGATCTTATCACCGGAATTTTACGCTGTCAAGATAGCAAATTAAATTTTAGGTCGTTGTCATCCCGCATTCAATGCAAGATCTAAATAAAAAATAAACTAGATTCCTACTTTCGTAGGAATGACAATTCGGTTATAACTAAAGTATGGTAAAAGAAAAAATAATTCAAACACCAGAAAACAAAACTCAAAATAAATCAACAACAACATTTCTGATTATGATGGGGATGAGTACTGCATTTCTTCTCGTAACGCCAGTATTGCTTTTGTTAGGACTTGGATTTGTGGTCGACAAATTTTTTCATACAACTCCTTTCTATATGGTCCTGGGAATTGCAATAGGACTTATCGGGGGAGTCGCGAATGTCTACAGACTCATGCAAGCCATGTGGAAAAAGAAAAATAATTAATAAATAAGGCTGCGAATTTAAAGTCTAATTTAAGTTACTGTGCTATAATACTTTTTATGAAGTATAAACAATACGCCACATACCTCCCATACCTCGTTCTCATTATTTCACTTTTGTCCGCTCTTATTAGCCTCTTTTTCAGTGAAATATTAAAATTTGTACCCTGTGTACTTTGTTGGTGGCAACGAATCTTTATGTATCCGATGGTTTTTATAAGCGCTGTAAGTATTATGCGTAAACAAAAAGATCTTCATTATTATATTTTGCCATTGAGTATCATTGGCTTTTTAATTAGTTTTTACCAAAACCTTTTGGTCTGGCATATTCTTCCTGAAGCAATTGCACCTTGTACTGCAGGCGTCTCCTGTGTTGATCAACCATTTGTTCTCTTTGGATTTTTTACAATTCCTTTGGGCTCTATGATTTCTTTTGCATTCATATCGATTTGTATGATATTATACGCTAAGTTGAGTAAAGACACTTCTGAAAAAGCTGTAGTCAAAACCAACAAAACAAAGAAATAAAGTATGCAACTGACAAATGAAGTAAAAATAATTATCGGAATCAGTGTCATTACACTTATTCTAGTCGTGGGAGCGGCATTTCTTTTCGGAGGTAATTCATCCTCATCATCAGCACAAAACGCACAGCCTATCAAAAATGTCAGCGCTCTTGTCCGTCCAAACAGTGCAGAGCTTAACAATCATTCCAAAGTAACACTAGTTGAATTTGGTGATTTCCAGTGTCCAGCATGTGGAGCAGAATATCCAGTCGTTACACAAATCTTGCAAAATTACAAAGGCAAAATAAATTATGTCTTTAGGAACTTCCCATTACCTCAACACCAAAATGCAGCAGAAGCGGCAGAAGCAGCAGAAGCAGCCAAAGCACAAGGAAAGTTCTTTGATATGTTCAATTTGTTATACCAAAATCAAAACACTTGGTCAGATGTCAGTGACCCAACAAGTTACTTTGTTACATACGCAAAAGCGCTTCATTTAGATCTCAAACAATTTCAAAGTGATGTAAAAAGTAAAAAATATGCAAAAGTTATCCAACAAGATATTGATGATGGGTATGCAGTAGGTGTTAATGCAACTCCAACTTTTTATCTCAACGGAGTACCAATGGTAGGAGTTCTTCCATACAGTGATTTCCAGAAAGCAATCGATAAGGACCTCCAACAAGCAGATTCAAAGAAGTAATCCTAAATTTTCTTAAGCGCATCTGACAGATCTTCAAGTAAATCATCTACATTTTCGATCCCGACAGAAATTCTAAAAAGTTCATCTGACAAACCTATCTTTTCTCGTTCATGTTTGGGGATAATAGAATGTGTCATTGATGCCGGATGATCGATGAGTGATTCAACGCCACCCAAACTTTCAGCCAACGGGAAATAATGTAGTTTAGAGAGGAACTTCTTTACATCATATCTCTCATGTAATTCTACAGATATCATGCCACCGGGTCTTTTCATTTGTTTCTTTACAATTTTTTTCTGTCCACCGCTAAATTGTCCCGGATAATATACTTTCTTTATTTTTTTATGTTTACTTAAAAATTCTGCTATTTTTTCTGCATTATCTACGTGGCGATTCATACGAAGCTCCAGAGTTCTCAACCCTCTTAAGGTCATCCAAGAGTCAAAAGGAGAAAGGATAGCACCAATAGCATTTTGCAGAAATTTGAGTCTTGGATATAATTCTTTGTTACTTGTCGTCAAAGCGCCTCCTACAATGTCACTATGACCATTTATATATTTGGTAGTGGAATAGGCAACCATATCAGCACCGAGCTCTGATGGCTGCTGAAGTATTGGGGTGGCAAATGTATTATCGACAACAAGAAGCGAGTTATATTTTTTTGCAAGCTGAGAAAGCTTTTGGATATCTGCTACTTTGAGAAGAGGATTTGCAGGTGTTTCGACCCAGATAATTTTTATTTTGTTATTTTTTAAAACCTTTTCAGTAGCTTTTAGATCAGTCAAATCTACTATATGATGCTTAACTCCTTGTTTGCCTGCTGCATAAACTATAAAACGATATGTTCCACCATATGCGTCAGTAGAAAAGAGAATTGCTTCATCAGGCTCAATTAAAGCAACGACATTTGCAAGAACTGCTGATCCAGAACTATAAGCAAGTCCGTATTTGTTATTATCCAATTCTGCTATGGTATGTTCGAGAATCAATCGTGTAGGATTTACAGTACGAGAATAATCATAATGTGAATAATCATTACTAAATCTGAATTTTTTTTCCGCCTCCCATTCTTCCTTTAAAACAGACCCATCATAATACCCTCCGTTATTACCAAATTCGAAAGTCGTACTTAAATGAATTGGCGGGATAACAGCCCCATCTTCTTTATTGGGCTTAAAATATGTATGTAAAGCTTTTGTTGATAATCCTTTTTTCTTTTTCATAATTTTCAAATATCAAACTTAAATCAAAGCAAATTATTTTTTGTCATCCATTCGTCGTTAAAGATCTTACTTAGATAACTTCTTCCTGAATCAGGTAAAAGGATAACAACAATTTTATCTCTCCCAAATTTTTTATTATTAAAGTATTTAAGCGCTGCAGCAACAGCCGCTCCACCTGAACTACCCACAAGAATTCCCTCTGTGCGTCCAAGTTGTCTTGCCATTTGATAGGCTTCTTTATCTGTCACCTGAACAACCTCATCAATGTAATTAAAGTCAATTGTTTTAGGTACAAAATCTTCACCAATTCCTTCAATCAGATATGTTTTTGCTTTTTTTGCAAATTTCTTTTCTTTAAAGTATTCAGTATAAACACTTCCAACAGGATCGACTCCGATAATTTGTACTGATTTCTTTCGAGATTTTAAAAATTGAGCAGTTCCAGTTATTGTACCACCAGTTCCCATTCCTGCAATGAAGTAATCAATTTTCCCTCGAGATTGCTTCCAAATTTCAGGTCCTGTTGATGCAAAATGTGCTTTTGGATTGCTTGGATTACTGTATTGTCTGGCAAAAAAAGAATTGGGAGTTTCTTTTGCCAACTTCTCTGCAACTTTATAATAGCTTCGTGGATCATCCGGTGGCACATTGGTAGGGCAGACGATAACTTTTGCTCCATATGCTTTAAGAATATTTATTTTTTCAGGGCTATTTTTGTCGGGCATGGTAAAAATTGTTTTATATCCACGTACTGCTGCAATCATCGCAAGCCCAATTCCTGTATTTCCAGAACCAGTTGCTTCAATTATTGTCCCGCCTTCTTTTAAAAGCCCCTGCTCTTCAGCATCAAGTATCATCTGCAGTGCTATCCGATCTTTGATACTGCCTCCGGGATTGGTATACTCGAGTTTGACAAAAAGTCTCACTCGCACCCCGGCAGTAATTCGTTGTAACTGTAATAATGGTGTATTACCTATGTAATCAATTAATTTTTTCATATACTAAACAGTCTTTCGCCCTTTTGCTTCCCAAATAAATAACCCATGGGCACAAAAAAACCCGCCTAAAGCGGGGTTCTAAAATACATGCGCTTACAACCCCGTCAGACGAGTGCAATACAACATGTAATAATGGAAACTCTATTCATTACAAGGATAATATCAGAAATAACTAGTGATGTAAATGACTATCTATCTTCTCTTACAAATATCGCCGCTGCATTATCTTTATAGACCTCTTTCCATTTGCCCATTTTTGAAAGTTCCACCAAACGCCCATAGACAGGCTTCTGAGGAGACATATATGCGACATCATATGGTGTCGTATCAATATCAGTGAAATTCTGCTCAATTGAATAATAAGCAGTAAAGGCACTATAACCATTCTGGACCCATAGATGCATTCGTCCATCAATTGTCGGCTTTATCTGCGGATAATTCCAGATAAGCCATCCACCCCAACCGTATAATGAAAAAACATTATGATTGTAATGATGATCTATCATAAATTTAGCAGAAGCCGGAGAACAGGGAAGTACTTGCACGTTACAATATGCATCCCAATTATCATACACATATTGTGTAAAAGGATATCGAGACCAGGTCCCAACTCCTATAAAAAGGAGCAACAGAATTGTTGAAGTAATTTTGGTCGCTTTTTTATTATCAGGTCTGAGAAAGATAGCAGTCAAACTAAGAAGCGGAAAAAGAAGATAATATGAAGGCCAAGCAAAACGAAGCGTTTCAAGAGATAATAAATAGAGAACTAATCCACCACCAAGAATCGGGAACAATTGAAAGAACTTTCCTCGAAAAGAGAGAAAAAAGAGACCAAGCATAAGAAGTGCTCCGACAAGAATTTCATTCCACCATCCTTGTGAATACATTTCAAAAGGCAAGTATTCACCGATATCATGAAGAAGTGGATTTCCGACGTGACTAAGAGCATCCATATACAGTCCATATCCGAAAGGATTGATGAGTGTTACACCAAAACAGGCAACCAATATCCATAAAAGCATCGTAATTTCCCGGCTTTCATCAGAAAATGCCTGACGCAATTTCTTCCATGTAAAACCAAACCACTTTTGAGGATGTCCTTTTTTGGGCTCAAAAATAAATACTTTCTCAACAATTTTTTTAAGGATATAAAGACAGATCCACAGTCCAAACAACGCAAATCCAAGAAGAAACTCTCCATCAATATTTACCCAAATCCAAAAAAGCGGCACACTAAGCCAAAGTAATTTAGGTCTTTTTTCATAAAGACTTAGGAGATAAAATAGTATTCCTATAAAAAGAAGTACTATCTGTTGTCCACGAAAAGAGATTGAATTGATAGGCTTTTCAAGATAAACCATAATTGGAAAAACAATTGTCTTTTCCCAGAGAGTCATGCCTGAGGCTTTTGAAAAGAAATAGAACGTGGCAGTGACAATAGCTGCACTAAGAAGAGTCAAGCCAAATAATCCTCCCAAATGGTAGGTAGTATAAGCGATAATATCAGTAAACCAGGAGGTATTTGCCCAATGATAATTCGGCATCATCGTTGAAAATGTATTATCTCGAAGAAGTGACCCGTGTTGCCAAAAATATTCTCCATATTTTAAATGCCATCCAAGATCTGGATCAGAGGGCGGAAATAAAGAAAAAATAAAGACCACAAGATAAGGAAGGATGGGCAGAAAAGAATTAATTAATTCTGAAATTCTTTTCATGTATAGTTAGAACTTTTGAGATGAGAAATGTGAAACTTTTGAATTTGAAAATTTGATTTTTTGAAATCTTGAATTCGAGAGATCAATAGATCAAGAATTCAAATTCAACGAATTCTTATCTCTCACTTCAAGATATCCAATCTAAACTCGACGTACTAATTTTGATGTGCTGACAATTTCAAGAACTTTCCCATCCCGAGTTTCAATTTGGGTAGCTCCTGTTTGTTCGCGGTAATCTTGCAGAAGATCTGAAAGTGTTTTACTTTTTTCATTCATGTCAAATCTCAGATCTTTTACTTTTTGATTGAGAGACGCAACTGACGGCTGTTTGGCTATTTCTTGACGAACTGAATTTTTTGCCTTTATAACTTCTTTAACTTTTTCGTCGTGTTCATGATATGTGGGATTGTTATTGAAAGAGTCCTCGAGCATTTCTCTTTGTTGCTTGATTTCTAACTTCAATTTATCAATTGATTCAATGTGATTTTTGATGAGTTCTTCGAGGCTAAGAAGTGCTCCAGCTTGGTCTTCCCCAGAAACTGGGACATCGATACTTTCTTCAGTAGTTGATTCTTCTGTAACTTCTCCTTCTACTATCTGGTCTTGTTGATCCTCATCTTGCATAATAATTAACTATACAAATATCATTTAGGAAATGCAAGTATGAAAATGAAGTACTATTACATTTGTAGAATTGCGAGGTTGTTTCCTGCTGGATCGTTAAAGAAAGCTATTTTAAATGACCCACCAAAATCAGCCATTCCATCATCATCAATTTTCATTTTATCTGGACTTACCTCTGAAATTTCTTCTGGCTTGTAATGAATGAATTCGACACCTTTTTCTTTAAGTTCATTCATGGTCTTTTTAACATCATCAACAGTAAAATTCAAAATTGTATACGTAGCAGGTGTATGATTTTTTTTCAAATACATCGCGACAGTGCTACCCTTAACGTTAAGTGAAAGCATATTTTCTCCAAGGGAAGTGACTTCAAGGCCGAGAATTTCAGAATAAAAATGCTTAGCCTTTTCTATGTCACTTATAGAATAGGTAACCATTACGTGTGCATCTTTTAACATATATTTATTTTAATAATTTAAATCTCATTTTCTTGTAAGAAATGTTGCCTATGTCTGTTATAATAAAGTTATGACACGAGAAGAAAAAGTTAAGGAACTTATAAAAAGACTCTCCAAGTTATATCCAAATCCCAAAACAGCACTCAATCATGAGAATGCTTGGCAACTTCTTGTCGCAACAATGATGGCAGCACAAACCACTGATAAATTGGTAAACACTCTAACACCTGATTTATTTAAAAAATTTCCGACAATTAAAGCAATGGCTGATGCACAAGTTGAAGATATCAGTGAATTGATAAAAAAGGTCAATTTTCATTCAAATAAAGCAAAGAATATAAAGGCTGCAGCGCAGATGATCATGGAGAAGTACAATGGAGAAGTTCCACAAACAATGGAAGAGCTAGATGCGCTGCCAGGAGTCGCAAGAAAGACAGCCAATGTAGTGCTGGGTGACGCATTTGGTAAATCTTACGGGATAGTTGTTGATACTCATGTCATACGATTGTCAAACAAACTTGGCCTGACCACACAGAAAGATCCAGTGAAGATTGAACAAGATCTGATGGAGATTGTCCCTAAGGATCAGTGGAGATATTTTGGACATTATTTGACCTATTTTGGCCGTGAATATTGTCCTGCTCGTCCACACGCATGTGACGATTGCCCCCTCAAAGAACTTTGCCCTGACAAATAATAATCTTATTTGACTTCTCACAATTATCGAAGTATACTCTTTTACAATTATGAGCCGACAACTTGAAGCACTTGCATCACAAAGAATCAGAGAAGCCCAAAGATCATCAGTTTCTCCACTCAATATAGATGGCCGACAAGACACAAGGCCCAGACGATCAAGAGTAGGAGCGCTACTGTTGGCTCCAGTGTTGGCAGCTGCTGGCTGCTCAGGTGCCGCAACCAGTGGGGAACCCGCTCCAAATCCTGATCATAAACCTCCTCATATACTCATCTTTAAGAATCCGGCAGCATTTGTAACAGCGGCTGAAAAAGGCATTAGGATAGGCACACCTGTTAAAGTAGAACATGCACAAGGGAGTATGATTGTTTCAGGCGATCCAAAACAAGTAGTTGAATCCACAAATGGAGATACAGGCGCTACAACCACAGTAGACGGATATGCAGGCAGTATATTTTCCGGCCCAAATAATCATCTACGATCAGTTCCTACATATGTAAATCCAGGTGCAATACAAAAAGTTGAATTAGATGATGCAGAAGGAAATTTAGAAGTTATCGGTGTCTATACAGTAACAACGGGAATAGAGGGAGTTAATAAGGCAGCGCTTGTAGTAAAGAAAGCTATACCATAATTAAAGTAACCATTGAGATTTCATTCTTTCATAAGAATCATATCTAGATAAATAATGTATGCAAATTCTTGATCGATTTCACAACAGAGCATCAGTAAAGGAGAGAAGCTGGATAACCACAAAATCCAAGGCCGCCGTTCCCGTTGTTCTTACTGCTAGTCTCCTTGCAGCAGGTTGCTCGGCTGCAGCCTCAAGCTCATAACCTAGATCTTGTAATGAGACAGGTACATACTAAGGATTATCTACTAATCCAGACAAATTAACGGTATCGACACTCGACCAGGCAATCAAACACAGTGGCTCTATATTTAGGGAAGGTGTGAGAGTCATGATAACAATTCATCCCACCAAACAAATTCAGCTAGCACCAGACTCAGAGCATGCAGCTTATGAAGTCCCTCTCGTAGATAATAAGAATCATAGATTACAACTAATCGGCCTATATGCAGGAGTTGCCAATCGCTGTAATACAGCAGGGATGGGTGTGATTGTTCCAGACCAAGACTCAAAAGGAAAAATTAATGAGTTACAAGGTGTATTTGCCTCGGTAGTGTATAGAGGAGCAACAGATCATCTGCCGATGAGAGTCATTGCTAAAGTTGAAAAAGCTACTAATCCGACAGAAGTTGCTCGGCTTAAAGAAGCAGGAGATCCAGAAGCATATGTTTTCGATGTTTCAGGAGCAGGAAAAGCATGAGTTGACAAATTACCTCAAAACTTTATAATACCTTTATAGAATTATGAGCGCAGAAGCTTTTAGACAAATTATTCGCAGAAGAAATATCGACACTTCGGCACAAGCCGCAGCAAACGCAGCAGCACAAGGTGAGCCTGCAAGTGCAGCTGTCGATGCAACAAGAGTACCAAGCAGATGGAAAAAAGCAGCTCCAATTCTACCATTGGCAGGAGCACTAATAGCAGGAAGCGTCCCATCGATTGCATGCTCATCAGGTACTGAGGGAACAGCATTACAGACAGTTGCACCATCACCTACAGGTGCAAGGCCTATTGATTATGTAGATGCTGTTTCACATCCTCAAACATATATCAATACAAGCGCTATTAGGATTACTATCCCCGCCGGTGAGGCTACTATAGTACGCGGAAGACACCGAAGCCTGACTACAGATAATGTACCACTAATTGAAGGAAGATCAGAAGCTCAAGTAACTGGAGTACTAATCCGTATGGACGGTGGAGAACCAGGAAAAGTATTATTTGCTCTAGCTCCACAGAATGGTGACAGGTCAGAAAGCCAAGCTGAGGAGACTCTAATAGCAAAATTAAAACATGGACAACCAGTAACAGTCACTGGAGAGATGGGTTATGCGGATCCTCATTCTCGTTTCGGTAAGAAATTTGCTAATGAAGGCGACCCAACAGAAAGCGTACTAGTGATAGAAAAAGCAGCCTAAGAGGATTAGAGTAATCCCTGTGATTTCATCCGACGTGCGAGGGCTTCATCAAGAATCTTTTTACGGATTCTCACATTTTTAGGTGTTACTTCTACCAATTCATCATCATTTACAAATTCTAGAGAGTCCTCAAGATCCATCACATGAGGGACGTTGAAGTGTTCCATTGAGCCATCTCCTTTTGAACGCATATTGGATAGCTGTTTGGCTTTGGTTACGTTGACAGTCATATCTTCACCGCGAGAATTTTCTCCAACAACTTGTCCTTTGTAGACATTGACTCCTGGACCAATAAAAAGAGTTCCTCGATCCTGAATGTTGGTAAGACCATACAAATTGGATTGACCATTTTCACTAGCGATAAGTGAACCACGCTCACGTTTGATCGGTTCCCCTGTATCGACATCAAACCTTTCAAAATTTGTATTGATAATTCCGAGTCCTCGAGTATCTGTAATAAATTCACTTCGATATCCGAAAAGCGCACTTGTCGGCATTATGAATTCAAAAAAGACGATTCCTTTATCATCAGTAGTCATATCTTCAAGTACTGCTTTTCTTGCTCCCATTTTTTGCATAATAATTCCAGAATAATCTTGTGGTGCTTCAAGAAATACTCTCTCAAATGGCGCTACTTTTTTGCCATCAATTTCTTTAAGAATAACTTGGGGTCGGCTTACTTGGAATTCATAGCCTTCACGTCGCATTCGCTCAATAAGAATTGCGAGATGCAGTTCGCCACGACCTGAAACCATCCATTTCCCATCAGTTGTATCTTCGACTCGAAGTGCAGTATCTGTTTCGAGTTCTTTCATCAGGCGCTCACGGATTTGACGAGAAGTCTTGAATTCTCCTTCTTGGCCAGCGAAAGGGGAGTCATTGACACTAAATGTCATTTTGACTGTCGGTTCTTCAATCGCAAGAACAGGAAGAGCAATTGGATCATTAACATCAGCAATTGTTTCACCAATTGAGATATCTGGAATTCCACTCACAGCCACGATATCTCCTGCTGAAATCTCAACTGCGTCAACTCTATCCAATCCTTCAAATGTCATAAGAGAAGTCAGACGATATTTTTTCATATCACCATTTCTGTTGATGTGCATAACTTCCTGACTTTGTTTGGCAACACCATTGTATACACGACCAATAGCGATACGCCCCTTATAATCATCACGACTAAGTGTAGTCATAAGCATCTGAAGCGGTTTTGCTGGATCGCCACTTGGTTCAGGGATATGTTTGAGAATGGCTTCAAAAATAGGTGAGACATCTGTCATTGCAGACAAGTCAGCCTCAAGTCCTGCTTTTCCTTCTTTTGCAGAAGCATACACAACAGGAAAATCTGCAGTATCATCATCAGCTCCAAGTTCGATAAACAAATCAAGCGTCTTATCAAGGACATGATGAATGCGAGCATCAGGCTTATCAATTTTGTTAACAACGACGATAATTTTTAATTTCTTCTCAAGTGCTTTTTTAAGAACAAATCTTGTCTGTGGCATTGGACCTTCTTTTGCATCAACAAGAAGTAAACATCCATCAGCCATTGTGAGGACACGTTCAACTTCACCACCAAAGTCAGCATGACCTGGAGTGTCAATAATATTGATTTTAGTATCTTGGAACATCACAGATGCATTTTTAGAAAAGATCGTGATACCACGCTCTCGCTCCAGTTCGTTGCTGTCCATAATCAAATTAGACTCAGCAACTTCTTTGTTAAGTTTAGTTTTGGATTGACGTAGCAATGCATCAACGAGAGTTGTCTTACCATGATCAACGTGTGCAATAATACCTACATTTCGAATATTCATAAAATAAAAAAACCGCTCCTCGCGGTACATTTATCATACCATTTACGCTAGAAAATAGCAATAATCAAAACCTATAGTTTTGGTTGGAATATAAAATCTAGTTCTAACTGTTTTTCGGTGTGGAAACAAACTGATTAACAAGCGAAATACTTTTTTCAACACCATTTATATCCGAATGTAACTCAAGAGTGAGAAAACCTGGATACTTTCGTTGTTTTAACATAGTAATAAAGTTCTCTATAGGCAATTCGCCATCTCCTAAAGGCATATGTTTGTACCTTAGCGGTCGAAGTGTCGTATTCAAAATGTGTTTTTTATAATCACTTAGATGGACATTGAGAATTCGCTTTTTATTATTTTCAAAGAAGGTAATGATATCTCCACCTGAGTGAGCAAGATGAACAATATCAAACGTTATATGAAAATTCATCTTTTCAATCAAATCTGTAAATTTATCAGCATGCCATCTATGCGCATGGAAATAAGACTGAATATGGCGTTCCATATTTTCAAAGGTAACTTTTATATTGTAATTATCTTCTAGCTTATGAAGCGCTGCAACATATTTTTCATCAAATACCTGTTTTTTTGCTGAATTAATATGCAGAACTACTATTTGAGCATTCACCATCTGTGCAATTTCACATAGCCTGGCAATTTCCTCAAGTTTGGTAGTTGTCATTAATTTAATTGATTGATGAACACTAAACACCGGAAATTTTGATTTGCGTATGAGCCTTTTTACTTCAATAATATCAGCATCAGTTGTATCTATATATTGTGGAAGAAGAAGCTCAAATCCATCAAGTCCAATTCTTTTGAGGTGCTTAAAAACATCTTCAGTAGTTTGGTTTTTAAATATCTTATTTTTGACGATCTTGTGATATATTTTTCTTCTATGAGGTAGAATGTCGCTGAGAAACAGACTAATTGAAGTTTTCATAAATCGTTCCTGATGTCAGTATACAGGAATGACAAAAAAATTTCCAGGCAAGGCGGAATTGACATGCGTAATAAGACAGTGTAGACTCATGGTAATTAATAACGTAAAGAAATAGTATGTCACGAAGACAAATTTCACCATTTGGAAAATATTTTAAAAAGCTCGATGAGATTGACGGCGCAAGAAAAAATGACGAAGAGTTCGGGTCGATTCTGATTCTTAGTCTTGTTGAAGAAGTAGGAGAGATGGCACGAGCCTATCTCGCCAAACATGGGAGAAAACCCACCAATATATCTGCTCAGCAAGATGAGACATACAAACAAGAGTTGGGAGATATTCTTGTGGCGATCATCAGATTTGCACGAATTAAAAACATAAATCTTGATCAAAGAATTATGTACACGCTTCGAAAAATTGAGAGAAGAAAAAAACAACCCAAAAAATAGCACTCAACAATTCTTTGATTGACAATTAGGAGAAGGAGGAGGAGGACAGATACAAGATGCACCACAGGTAGCTGCCGGAGTACTCTCATTAGCATTTCGTTGGGAAAGATCGTGTGTTATTTGAAAGCTTTCTACTACAATTACACCTATTGCTTGTTTGTTTCCTAAAAGAGTACTTTCAGGAGCGGTACTTCCCTTATTAACAGAAGTAGCTATTCCTAATTGCAGTTCTTGTCCACCTTTTGTTCTTAAAAGCTCTGTCTGCTGAAGTCCTGGGACATTTTTCAGGCTATCGGTTACAATCCTGACTTCCATTACTTTACCTTTTATTTCTGTTCGCAGTGGCATAAAGTATAAAAGGAATTTATACTACTCTTGCTTTAATTTGTCAATAAAGATGAGTATAATACTCAGCCACATTCGATAGGAACAATGTGGTTTATTTCAAAAGAAAAAAGTGTGGATCACTTAAAAGTAAGGCATTTCGTTTTAAAACCTAAGTGATATACTTAAAAAGTAAATAATTAATTTAAAATATTTACAATAGTATTTACAAATATATTGACAAAAGATACTAAATTGTTATAATAAATATATGTTCACGCCTCAATTTAGCCTTAACTTCCGAATTCTGAACATACTCTCTAGTATTGAGCGTTTGTATGGAAAATTACAATCACAAAAGCTTATCCCTTCACTAACACTTCGACTTTCACAGGAAAATCAGATTCTTGCAACACATTATTCAACAAGTATTGAAGGCAATCCTCTTTCTCCACAAGATGTGACCAATGTCGTTCTTGGCGACCAAGTCCCGACGACCAAATCTGAAAAAGAAGTT
The DNA here is from genome assembly GCA_035479415.1 of Saccharimonadales bacterium (SeqCode). Taxonomy (GTDB): domain Bacteria; phylum Patescibacteriota; class Microgenomatia; order Levybacterales; family UBA12049; genus JACDET01. The sequence continues at coordinate 74,724 of DATIIS010000051.1, read as the reverse complement.
AAAAACTACTTTGAAATTATTACTCAACTTCCTGATTTAGCAAGAGAGCATACACCTATCACTGTTGAACTTACTGAAAAGCTTCATAAAACTCTTATGAAAGGAATTGAAAGAGAAGACTTGGGAAAAGTGAGAAACGGACCTGTTTTTGTCGGACACAAAACTGAACTTGAGGTCGTTGTTAAACACAATCCACCATTTCATACAGATACCGAAATAAAAAAGGCACTTAATGATCTCTATACTTGGCTTGCTGAAGAAAAAGAAATGCATCCACTTATCAAAGCAGCAATTTTTCACCATCAGTTTGCCTACATCCATCCCTTTTTTGATGGTAATGGAAGAATGGGCCGTATTTTAACTACATATTTTCTTCTGACTGAACATTATGAAGTTTCTAAATATTTTGTTATTGATGACTACTATGATATTGATAGACATCTCTACTCAGATGTTCTTCACAGTGCAGATAGTGGAGATAAAACGTCATGGATTGAATATTTTCTTGAAGGAATTGCGACTTCCTTACAGGGAGCAATTGGTCGTATTGATGAGTTAAAAAGGCATCATCTGGACCGTATTGAAGGAGATAAAAGAGTTCTTGTTACACCAAGGGAGGAAGAAGTATTGCAAATTGTCATCAATAAAAAAGCTATCAAAACCTCAGATATTGAAAAAGCTTTTGAAGTAACTCGTCAACAAGCTCATTCACTTCTCTCATCACTCGTATCAAAGAAACTTTTAAAGAAATACGGGAGTACCAAAATGAGTTATTATAAGTTGAGAGAGAAGAATAAGAATAGTTAGTGTTTGGTGGGATCTGTAATTCCAAGATGTTCTTCAAGGTAGGTGAGCCTTATATTAGTATTCTTTACATTTTTAGTTATCTCTGACTTTAACTCAATTTTCGCCTTTTCTATCTTTGTTATAAGTTCAGTCTTTACAGATTCAATATCACCCTTTAGGCCAGACATATCCCTCTACAGTGAACGGATATCTGTCTTTTGTGCTTGTTGCTCTTGGAGAACAGTTGCGACATTCATTAAAAGCACATCCAGTATCTTGAAAATTTTATTATCATTTGTCATCGTGTTTTATTTATAGATGAAAATAGAAGCAAAAACAAGAGTCAATAGATGAGCTATTAAGAATATAAAATATAAATATTTTATATCCAAGACAATTTACCAGGAGGTAGAGGGTTTACTGTATGTAGAGAAGGGAGTGCTGGATAATTCACACCTGCGATTGAAAAGCTTCGCAATTCCTCATCAAGCTCGCTTGAAGAATGCCCATAATTCGTTAAAAGCAATTGCCGAAGAGATTTCTCTGCCATTCTTTGAGGAGTTTGTAAATTTGTGAGAGGTACGTCAATAAACATTGGAGCAATTGTTCCTTCATGTATATGTCTTTGCCACACAGTTACAGGATCTACAGCATATCTGGCTGAACAAATGGGATTTCTAGGATCAATTCCAACAGATCTTACCCGTTCAGGAGTTACAGGCCGTCCATTCGTATCTGGTAACCACCTGTCTTCTGGCAACTCACTGATATGTCTAATTTGTGCATTTAATAACCCCAGACCTGTAGGAATATTATCAAAATCATTAAGATATACTGTCTTTACTGTAGAGGCAAGTACACTTGGCGCTGGAACAATATTGTCCGGGTGACGAGCACCGATATGGAGAGGGTGAATTGGAACTGTTTCATAATATCTCTCGGCATCTATTTCGCAAAGCATAACTTGTGACTCCTTTGGTACTGCTTTATTGTGCCGCCAACTGGAAAAAAGTCTTGCATCCAACATATCCGGTGTAAGGTCAGGAGTAAATTGGGGTGGGATCTCTCCTTTAAGTATACCTTCAAGCTCTCTATACCAGCTGCCTCGAATCCCTCTATTTCGATGTACCGCATCTAAAAACTCGTTCACATACTGTCTACATTCAGAATCATCATTATAATGATTTTCCCCTTCCATTACTCCACTGAGAATTTTTTTAAGATAAGGATTTAAGGTGTGATTAAATATGTTCCCTTCATAAAAGAAAGGACGTAGCTCTCTATCTATTTCTCTGCCTCTTTGTGCAATTGTATCCTCCATAACCCATTGTTCTGGATCAACTTGCTGGCCAAGCCATACAAACCTATCTAAATGTCCAAGATCCATACCAACAATTCTCATTAAGCCTGAAAGCAACGAGAGCCCTACTCCTTTATGGGTATAAACATCTTGCTCAAAATGTTCCATTGTTGGCAATAGAAGTACGCCACCTTCTGTAACTTCTTCTATACCTAAAAATTGTTCTTTGTCCTGTAAACTATCAAGAGCTAAAGATGAAGCTATTGTATAGAAATTTTTATGACCAAAAACTTTTGGAGCATTATCGGTTGCAGCTATAGTTGCTGCATCCGCTAGTTCAGGAGGCACAGGGAAACCTTCTCCATGTACTGCTAAAGAAAGTGGAGGCAAATAAGGCCTCAAATATACAGGGCCAAGCCCCAGAAATCCATTAGGTATTTTTTCTCTGATCCTACTCGCTGTCTTCCATCCTCTTGCATAAATTTCATCAAGAGAATGTTCTATCGTTTGCTGACCAAACTCAGCTTTAGCAATTTGATATCTTTCCATATGAATAAACTTATTTGAATTGAGATTGTATAATCTTATAGGCTAACAGTCAATATATTCATGACAGCTAATTAAAATGAAGAGTATAATAATGGTATGGCAAAGAATTATCCACGCATCGGACTTGCGCTTGGTAGTGGAGGAGCAAAAGGACTTGCTCATATAGGCGTATTTAGATCACTTGAAAAACACGGCATCGCAATTAGCTACATTGCTGGATCGAGCGTCGGCTCAATTATGGGTGCTTTGTATGCTCATTATTATGATTCAAAAAAGCTTGAAGCACTTGTTCTTGCACTAACCCGAAAAAAAGGGATGAGGTTATTTGACCTTACTGTTAGAGGAGGACTTCTAAAAGGCAACAAAATGGAACTTTTTATCCGTGAAATCCTGGAAGATGCTCAATTTAAAGATCTAAAAGTTCCTCTTTCTGTTGTTGCCACAGATTTTAATACAGCTGAGCCTGTTGTCTTTACCTCAGGGGACTTAATTCGTGCAATCCGAGCAAGTATCGCTGTCCCTGCTATCTATCAGCCAATATTTTATAAAGATAGGTTGCTTGCAGATGGAGGACTTTCAAATCCAGTACCGGTCTCTATTGCTTCCAAAATGGGAGCAGATATAACAATAGCCGTAAATCTTGATCATGTATATGTAGAGAATCCATTTAGGGAACTTCCTGCACTTATGAGAATTCCGATGCATGCGATAAATATCCTGAGACATAATTTAGCACTTCGTGAAATAAGTAATGCAGACGTTATCATAACTCCTGAAAATAAAGCTCATATCGGGCTCATGGGATGGGGCAGTGTGTTTGACCATAAAAAAGCAACAAAAATTATAGAAGCTGGAGAGATAGCAACAGATAAAAAAATTCCTGAACTACTTAAAAAAATAGAAGAGTATAACAAAAATCATTCATATATCAACAGATTTGTATCAGTCTTCAAAAAAAGATAATAATTTATTTTCTTTCACAACTCTTGCATTAATACCTTATGCTTATAGAGGTGGCGCTGGTATGTATGCTGTAAACAAATCAATGCAATCCTCGATGATTATAAGGTCTCTCACGTATGTAGGAATTAATATTGCTACCTTTCTTGTAGCGGCTTTTTCAATCACTTCACTTCCAAAATTTGACCCTTTCCTTATTTTTATTCCAACAATTGTTTTTTTCGCCTGGTGGGGTGGATTTATGGTAGGTCTTTTGACAACCATTATTGGATTCTTAAGTATTAGTATTATGATTTTTTATCCATTCCCGCGTCCTCTTCTCAGCGCAAATATAAATCTTATGTTAGAAATGGCTATTTTCTTTTTTGTCGGTACATTTATCAGTTATGTCATTCATGTATCCAAACAACAAGATAAAATTGCCGAGTATCAACGTAGATTTCGGCAGACACATCACGTTATCGAAACCTTAGAAAAGAATTATGAAAATTCTCAAACCGAAATTAAAGCACGAGATCAATTCCTAGCAATTGCTTCACATGAGCTCAAAACACCAGTTACATCAATGCTTCTTCAAGTGCAAAGCGCTATCCACAATATACGTAATGTTTCACTTGCCAATTTCTCAGTTGCAACACTTCTTAAGATGCTTGAAGATACCGAACAACAAAGTAAGCGTCTTTCAAAAATGGTCAATGATCTGCTTGATCTTTCTTTAATTACCACAGGAAAAATCGATTTGGAGATTGAAGAGGCAAACATAGGAAAAATAGTTAAAGGAATTGTCGATAGATATGCCGATAGACTTACTGACAAATCGATCCTTACCGTCGATATCAAAAAAGATGTCATCGCTCAATGTGATAAATTACGTATAGAACAAGCAGTTATCAACTTGGTCTCAAATGCGATAAAGTATGGGAACAATAAACCAATCATCGTCGAAGTGACAAGTGCTCATGATCATGCTAAGATATCAGTCACAGACGCGGGAATTGGAATTCCTCATGATCAACAAAAAAGGATCTTTAATCGATTTGAACGTGCTGTCTCGCCACGAGATTATAAAGGTTTGGGGGTTGGACTTTATATAACGTATCAAATAGTTAAAGCTCATAAAGGGAAAGTTCATCTTGAGAGTCAAGTCGGCCGTGGATCGACCTTTGCAATCGAATTCCCACTTATTCATCCTCACGAATAATATGCAACAAGTGATATCTGTTTTTAAACCGATGGGTATGACTCCATTGGAAGTTATAATGGAATTAAAACAATTAAAGCCAGAACTCAAAAACCAAAAGATCTCCTATGCAGGAAGACTTGATCCTTTGGCTCGGGGAGTTTTGTTATTACTAGTAGGTGAAGAAATTAAACATAAAGAAAAATATCTCTCATTAGATAAATCATATGAATTTGAGGCTATTTTGGGAATTGAAACGGATACATATGATCTTTTGGGGTTAATTCAATCGTTAGAATTAAAACTGGTGCCTATAAATGTAAACTTAATTGTAAACGATTTTGTCAATAAGTATAGAGGCAAACAATTACAATCCTATCCACCATATTCATCAAAAGCTGTCGATGGCAAACATCTTTTTTGGTGGGCTAAAAATAAGAGACTTGATGAGATAGCAGTCCCAACTCGTGAAATTGAAATTTTCAAATTTGAAACCGTGGGAATGGGTGAGATAACCCTTTTGAAACTCGAAGAAAAAATAAATCGTGAGATAGCTTTGATACATGGAGATTTTCGGCAAAATAGTATTTTAAAAAGATGGGAAGAATTTTTTGCTAAATACGACCGAAGTGAAAAACTTAAAACGGTTAAATTCAATGTTACTTGTTCAAGTGGAACATATGTCAGAGAGCTCGTTCATCAGCTTGGGAAAGAAATTGGATGTGGAGCAGTTACTATCGATATTTTGAGAACCACTATTGGAGATTATTCTTTAAAAAAATCGTTAAAACTATAATCAACAAAGCGAAGTATTGTTCGAGCTTGTCGAGAACTTATCCGTGGACAGTATTTCTCGATTCGGGCTTTAGCCCTCACTCGAAAAATAATAGAGCTCTATGGGCTTTTGGATACTACATGGTAGCCGGGTGGCAAATTCTTAACATAAGTATCGACTTGAGTTGTTGGGACAATGTATTTTACCATTGAACTATCTGAAAGTTCGATCAGAATTGTTGTTTTCTGACTCATCGACAAATTTGGTGCAAAATCTTTAACTTGTGCTTGTGGAACTCCCGATGATTGAGAAGTTTTTGTATCTGTTGCAGGCTGTGATTTACTCAAGCTACTAAATGCGATATAGCCTATCATCCCAATAATTAAAATAATTGCAACGATGATAATTGTGACTGAAAGAGCGGAACCTCTCATAAGCTTATTTTTTATTCCATGTATTCATGACTTGCCTCATGATGGAAAATTCTCCTAAATGATATGACGCGTGATCAACAATAAGTATTATTTCTTTCAATATTGTCTGACCTGATCCATGAGGTATTTTGGCATAAAGATCTGTCTTTGGATCTTTAATGATTTTTTCAAGAGCTTGTCTGTCTTTCTCATAGTCACTAATTGTCTTATCCCATTCTTTTTGGGTAGCTTTTTCAGACTTGGCTGGCCAATAATCATCCGGCCAGGATCTCTCTTGATAGTCAGAATTAATGATAAAATCCAAAATATCAAACTGCGTCCGACGGATATGCTCAAGTAAATGCCATGGAGTATAAGTACCATTTGGGAAAATATCATTCATGTGAGCTTCAGGAAAATTCGCAATTATCTCAGAAAAAGGCGAATATGCCTGGCCGCCTTTAAGAAACATAAGGAGTGTATCTCGAATTACTTTTTCATTCTTCATCCTCTTTACGATAATATAATCCGCTGACAAAGTCAATTTTTCATGAAGAGTAAATTGTCGTATAATAATTGTATATGAAAAAACTCTCTAACCAGGAAAAAATAGAGCTAGAACAACAACCTATTACAAAAAAGGGTCTTATCAAACAAAAATTTGAGTATTACAAAAAGAGATATATTAAACGAGAATATTTGTGGAGATATGTTATAGGAGCTGCAATTTCTATCGTGGTTATTGCGCTTGGGACTATTCTTTGGATCTCACGAGATCTGCCTGCTCCTAACAAACTTGTAACTGCAGATAATAATAGCAATACACGGATTTATGACCGTAATGGAGTGCTTCTTTATTCATTTTATCTCAACGAAAATAGAGTCTATGTCCCCATCACACAAATTCCTAAATATCTGCAAGAGGGGACAATTTCAATAGAAGACAAAAATTTCTATGGCAATCAAGGATTCTCAGCACTTGGAATGCTTCGGGCTGTTAGGAATATGGTGTTGGGTGGAGGAATTCAAAGTGGATCGACAATCACACAACAACTCGTAAAAAATGTCCTGCTAAATGATCAACAAACTGTAGGTCGAAAAACAAAAGAATTAATTCTTGCGGTAGAGGTAACTCAAATTTATCCCAAAAATGAGATTTTGGAGCTCTACCTCAATGATATTGGCTATGGCGGGCCGGCTGTAGGGGTTGAAGCTGCAGCACAAGAATATTTTGGAAAACATGTGAAGGATTTGGACTTGGCGCAATCTGCTTTTCTTGCAGGACTTCCACAAAGTCCGACCTATTATTCACCTTTTAGTGGACATACCTATTATATAGGCAGAACAAGTGCAGTTCTTAAACAAATGCAACAAGATGGATATATAACACAAGCTCAAGAGACTCAAGCTCTTACTGAAATTACCAATTATAAATTTTCAACGCATGACCTTTCACTCAAAGCACCACATTTTGTCATGTATGTTAAAAGTGAGTTGGTCAAGATGTTTGGTGAACAAGCAGTCGAATCAGGAGGCCTTACTGTCACAACAACTCTCGATTATAAAATCGAGAAACAAGCAGAAGACACAGTCAAATCAGAACTTGCACATCTCAAACAGTACCATGTCTCCAATGGCGCTGCAGTTGTACGAGATGCAAAAACAGGTCAGATCCTGGCAATGGTAGGAAGCGCTGATTATTTTGATAAAGTAAATGATGGAAGTTACAATGACGCACTCGCCAATAGACAGCCTGGATCATCTCTTAAACCTATTATGTATTCTGTTGCATTCCAAAAAGGTTATACACCTGCAACTATGCTTATGGACGCCCCCACTGATTTTCAGACCAATGCCTCAACTCCCGCATATCAGCCAGTTGATTATGAAGGGACATATATCGGTCCTGTACAACTTAGATTTGCACTTGGAAATTCTCTCAATATTCCTGCTGTCAAAATGCTCTCTATAGTCGGGATCAAGCTAGTTATGCAGCAAGCATACAATATGGGGATTGAAAACTGGCAACCAACTCAAGAGAACCTCTCACAAGTTGGCCTGTCACTTGTTCTTGGTGGACGTGAGACGACACTTCTTGATGAGACAACCGCCTATGAAGTATTCGCAACAGGTGGCATACGACATGATCCAGTCTCAATCCTTAAAGTCGAGGGTCCAAAAGGAAATGTCCTTTATGAGAACCAACCAACTCCTGGTAAGCGAGTCCTTGCTGATACCATAGCATTTCTTATTTCACATATACTCCTTGATAACAATGCACGAACTCTTGCTTTTGGACCCAATTCGTGGCTCGTAGTTCCAGGAAAGACAGTCTCCGTCAAGACAGGAACTACTGATCAAAAACGAGATAACTGGACAATTGGATATACGCCATCTTATGTTGTAGGGGTTTGGGTAGGGAATAATAATAATTCACCAATGAATCCAGCAATTGCATCAGGGGAGACAGGAGCCTCGCCAATTTGGAATAAAATTATGGCTCAAGTCCTCAAAGGCAAACCAAATGAAGATCCCAAGAAGCCTGATGATGTTATTGCCAAAGAAGTAGATGCTGTCATGGGAGGACTGCCAGTCCAAGGACAACCAACACGTTCTGAATATTTTGTCAAAGGAACTGAACCCACAAAGACGTCACCTGATTATAAAATGGATGGTGGTAAAACATATTATGATGTTCATGAAGATGATCCTGTTTCAAAAGATGGAGTCAATCGCTGGCAATTGGGAATCGATGAATGGATTCACACAACGCATTCAGCTGCGGATTGGCAATGGTATCCACCAGGCAATAATATAGCTCAAGTTATCGCAAATATCACGCCATCTCCTGCTCCTCATTAGAAAAAGCTTAGTCTCTATGGTAAAATTAACATATGACAGGATTTGAAGAAACCATTTTGCCCGTGTTAATTTCTGTGGCAGTGTTTGGATTTGTTATTTACAGACAACTTCGTCCAAGAAAATTAAGTCAAAAAGGACTTATTATTTTGCCCGCTATTATTTTATTTTTTCTTATAAAATCATTTTCTGCATTTCATCCAACTGAAAAAGAAATAATTGAAACCTTACTTATGAGTATCATATCAATTGTCCTCGGACTTCTTGCATGTCGACAACTTCATGTCTATAAAGGACCGACAGATCGAGCAATGGTGAAAGGAAATTGGACATATATCCTTTGGTGGTTTGCAGCTTTTGTTATCAAAGCAGTTCTTTCATATATCTTTGGAGAAACATCTCTCAAAGGAGTCAGTCAAACTGAGATATTTATACCAGTCTTTTTTCTTATGACTGCACGAAGCGCATATCTTTATTGGAAAACCAAACAAATGGGGCTTATACTACACTAATATATGACTGAACATACCACACTTAGTGTTGTCTCCTACAATATCCAGTTTGGAATTAATACCCAAAAAGTTATTGGTAACATACAACGACTTGTAGATGATGGCGCTGATGTTATATGCCTTCAAGAAATTATCAATGTCGACAAACAAGAATTTATTATTGATAGCTTCCTTAAACAACTTGGTAAAAATTGGCTGGCCGCATATCATGTTGGGCCACAGTTCTCACGACAAAGTATCGGAACATGTATCCTTTGGAATAAAAATAAACTCAAACTTGAACGAGAAGAAAAAACCCTTCTTCCAAAATTGAAAGAGTTTACAACACATGAAAAATTCTATTATTGGGTAATTGGTGTTCCTGGAATTCCTTTGCAAAGAAGAGTTACAACATGTTATTTTTCTATAAATGATACAACTCTTCGCATCTCATCAATTCATGTCGACAATGTCGGAGGTCCCACACATCGGCTCAAACAACTTACTTATCTTTTGTCAAAATTCAAAAAAGAAAAAAAACCTACATATGAGATACTTTGCGGAGATTTTAATACTATGGATTTATTACATACAGGCAGAGAGGAAAAATTACTACAAAAGCGGTTAGGGATGGACTTTATTGATGCATCAAGAAAAATTCCATGGACATCAGATATTTACAATATTAATTTTACAACAAGTATCAAACTTTTCCCTTGGATAATTAAATGGTTCCATATTCATATTAGACGAAAACTTGATTATATCTGGGTTAGAAATATCAAAGTTACTAAATGCATCAAACTTGATCTTCCTGGCTCTGATCATTCACCACTTTTTGCTAGACTGGAAATATAAAATTAGCGTAAATTTTTAAGTAGCTGCACTTCTTGCGGATTCAAATTTCTATATCTACCAATCTTTAAATTTCCAAGCGTAATTGGCCCAAATGAAATTCTTTGAAGTTCTAAAAGTTCAATACCAACAGTTTGGCACATTCTTCTAATTTGTCTATTTCGACCCTCATGAATCGTCATCTCTATTTGTGAAACAGCGCCGTTAACTTTTGAAACTACGACTTTTGCTGGACTTGTTATACCATCCTCCAATAAAACTCCATTGCGAAGCGCTTTCAATTGTACATCGTTTGTCTGCCCACGGATTGTTAATTTATACACTTTATCAACGTGATATTTGGGATGGATCAGTTGATTGGTAAGTTCACCATCATTAGTAAGAATGAGTAAACCAGTTGTATCTTTATCAAGCCTTCCAACTGGATAAATTCGCTCAGTTGTCGGAATTAATGAAATAACATTTTTTCGTCCATATTCATCAGCGGTTGTTGAGACAACTCCTTTAGGTTTGTTAAGTAAGTAATAAACAAATGTTGGCTTTTTAATAGTTTTGCCATTTAAAAGAATCGTATCTTTCTGTGGGTCAATCCGAACTCCAGGTTGTGTAACTATTTCTCCATTTACAGTAACAGTATTGTCCGAAAGGAAACTTTCAACATTGCGGCGAGAACAAATGCCAAGATTTGCAAGATATTTATTAAGACGTTGCGCATTCCCCATATACAATATTATATCAGCTAAATAGAAGAGAGCATCACATCTGCTATACTTAATATGCAATGAAAGCAACAACTCAAACTCTTGCCGGAAAAATGATCTTGGCTGCTACAATTCTTGCCAGTGGTATGGCTTTTCTTGACGGATCTGTAGTCAATATCGCCATCCCAACAATTCAAAGTAAGTTAAACGCCACAATTACCGGCATTCAATGGATAGTAAATGGCTATACACTTATGCTCTGTGCACTTATTCTCATCAGCGGTGCGTTAGGGGATAGATATGGAAGAAAAAAGGTTTTTCTCTATGGAATTGGTGTCTTCACCATCTCTTCATTTCTTTGCAGCATTTCACATACGATAAATGAACTCATCATTTACCGCATGATTCAAGGAATCGGTGGAGCAATGATGATACCGGGAAGTCTGAGTATCATCAATATCGCTTTTGAAGAAAAGACTCGAGGAAGAGCAATAGGATTGTGGTCCGGATTTGCCGGTGGAGTAGGTACACTTGGACCTCTTGCCGGTGGATGGTTGGTACAAACGCTTGGATGGCCTTCTATTTTTTATGTCAATATTCCAATTGGAATTATCGCTTTAGCATTAACTCTGAAGTATGTCCCTGAGTCTCGCAATGATGAATCAACCAGAATTGATGTCTTAGGTAGTATCCTTATTTTCCTTTCTCTTTTGGGAATTGCATATGGACTGATCTCTATTCCAGACCTTGGATGGCAGAGCCCCTCAATTATCTTAAGTCTTTTAGGTGGAGTTATCGCTTTTATTATTTTTCTTTCTGTTGAAAAGAAGAGTGCACATCCACTTGTACCATTTAAAATCTTTACATCATCTCTTGTAACTGGCGCCAATCTGGTCACATTGTGTCTTTATTTTGCGCTGAGTGGTGTCATTTTCTTTTTAGTTCTCAATTTCCAACAAATACAACACTATTCACCAATTATTGCTGGACTTGCGATGTTACCGACAATTCTTATTATTACCTTTCTTTCGGGCAAAGGAGGAAGTGTCGCTGACAAAATTGGGCCTCGAATCCCAATGATTTTTGGGCCACTTATTGTGGGAGTTGGGATGACACTTCTTATATTTCCTGGTGAACATGCAAACTATTTCTTACAGTATCTTCCAGGGCTTATCTTGTTTGGACTTGGTATGGCATTTGTTATCGCACCACTTACCAAATCAGCTCTCGCAGTCGAAAGTAAGTATTCTGGAGCTGCATCAGGGATAAATAATGCAGTTTCACGAATTGCAGGACTTCTTGCAGTTGCATTTCTTGGACTTATCGTCGTGTCTCTTTTTGAAGGTCAATTACATCAAAAAGTTATGTCCTCATCTATGAATGAGACTGCCAAACAAGAAATTATGATCCAACAAAATAAATTGGGCGGTATTGAAGTCCCCACGACATTTACTAACCCGATGAAAAACATGGCACAAAAAGCTGTAGATGATTCTTTTATATACGGTTTCCGTTGGGCAATGGGTATAAATGCAGCGCTTGCCTTCTTAAGTGCTCTTATTTCTTTCTTCACAATAAATCGCAAAAAAGTAAAACAAACTTGATAAAATCTACTAAATTACTTATTCTGGTTATACGATGAAAATGTTGATTCAGTCATTTATTGGGCTTGCATTAACTCTCGGGGGAGTATTTGTCATGTTCCTTTTTATGATGAGTCTTGATACACGCACAAATATTTTCTTTCTTATTGGGTCCGTCTTAGCAATGGGAGGTGGAGTTTTCCTTCTTATTCGTGCGGGAAAAGACGATACAATTATTTTGAAACGAACAAGCAAAGAGGGTAGTGAAGAAGCATTTCACCCTGAGCCAGTTGATATAAGTAAGACAGATAATGAAGGAATGGAAAAACAACTCTCTCAAAATAACAAACTTCTTGATGAATGGAAAAAAACAAAAGAGACTCAACAGCGACTAAAATTGCTTGAGATGCAGGCTTCAGCAAGTGATGAATAAGGCTCTTGACTAAAGCTTGAGATAGTTATATAAAGAAGTTATGCCAAATAGAATTGTACATTTTGAGATCGAAGCAAAAGATAAAGAACGCGCAAAGAAATTTTACTCTGATGCTTTTGGATGGAAGATGGATACACAACCTGAAGAATACGGTGGTTATATCACAGTAACAACAGGTGATCCAAAAGAACCAGGAGGAATCAACGGAGGCATTTACCAGGATGAAAACAAACTAATCAATGCTTTTTCGTGTGTTGTGGCAGTTGACGATATCGACAAAGCAATTGAAGACGTCAAAAAAGCAGGTGGCAAAGTCTTTGATGACAACAAAACTCCCGATGGTAAAATGTTAGGAGAGAAAATTGATATTCCTGGAATTGGAATCTATGTAAAATGTGAAGACACCGAAGGTAATCGATTTACTCTGCTTCAACCTTCTTCGGATATGAATCAAAATAAATAAAGATTCAAGGTATGGCCAAAACTCCACTAGAAAAAATGTTTCTAAAACCCAACCATTCTGCAACTTTTCTTCATGTTCCTAACAACGTAAGAGATCAGATTAAAACTTCTAACAAAATCGATAATGATATAAAAGGTAAGTATGATTTTATTCTAGCTTTTTATACTCAAAAAAAAGAACTGCAACAAGAGATAAATAAAATTAAACACTCTCTTGAAACGAATGGAATTTTATGGATTGGGTATCCTAAAGGAAAAGCACTTGAGACAGATTTAAACAGAGATATTTTACATTCATTATTGCGAGAAAATAATCTTGATGGCGTATCAATAATCTCACTGAACGATATTTGGTCTGTGATGAGGTTCAAGTTGCTAAACTAATTTTCATAAAACCTAACTAACTAAACTATATGCTATAATCTCATGTAATGAAGCGCTTTCTGAGATATATTAATCCAGTCAATCATCTTGGAGATACACACTACTCATTTATTTTCCCTCTCGTTTGCAATATTCTATTATGCATTTTGTCTGAAGTTTTTGCTTATGGAATTGTACGAAATCCATCAATTGTAGGTAACTACATTATTTTTCTCAATGTTGCTTTTATTATTTATTTCTCTTTCAGAGATGGAATAATTGGTGGAATTATAAGTACATGCATAACTATTTTTTATTATTTTTATATCATTACAACAAGACACTATACAGGTCAGCAATTGGATTCTGGTGTTGAAACAACATTCATTCTTGCCTTAATATACTCTCTTCTTGCAATAACAATTGGCTGGCTTAAACAAACAATTGATAAATTAATTGAAAGAGAAGCAAACGAAAAAAAACATCTCGAAACAATTATTCAACAGCTACCTGTTGGAGTTTTAATAACTGATGCAAAAGGAAAACTCACAAGAAGAAATAAACAAGTTGATATAATTCTGGGAACAAAGATTCCCATTGGTTTTATCTTTGGAAAAGATACTCTTCCAAGTGAAAAAATTAATAATAAACCAATTATTCCATCAAAAGCGCCTCTTATGGAAGCTATACAAAAAGGCAAATCAGTTATGGGAAAAGAATTTACCTACACTCGAAACGATAAAAAAACACTCACACTTCGTGTTAGTTCCGCCCCAATTCAAAATAAAAAAAATCAAATTGTTGCAGCAGTTTCAATTATTAATGACATTACTCATCAGAAAGAACTAGAGAAGCAAAAAGATGATTTCTTGAGTCTTGCAAGTCATGAGTTAAAAACTCCATTAACAAGTCTTAAAATGTTTATAGATTTACAAAAAATGGAATTTCAAAAACAAGATATGAAAAAAATTACATATTATAATCAAAGAATAAGTGATCAGACCAACAAGATAAAAGAACTGGTCAATGATTTATTAAATGTCTCACGAATTCAGACAGGCAAGCTTGCATTTACTTTAGAATCGTTTGATATTGTAGAGGTAATTTGTGATGCTGTGGAAGGGTTGCAAGCAACAGCCAATAATCACAAGATCCAAATTATTAGTAGAAAAAAATGCATGGTACGAGCTGATCGATATCGTATTTATCAGGTACTCGTAAATCTCATTTCTAATGCAATTAAATATTCACCTAATGGTAAAAAAATAATCGTAAGGTTGAAAGAGGATACTACCAATGTCGTAATAAGTGTTCAGGATTTTGGTATCGGAATTGATAAAGAACAACAAGTAAAAATATTTAATAAATTATATCAAGTAAGTAACTCTACTGAACAAACATTTCCGGGACTGGGACTCGGACTTTATATCTCAAAAGAAATAGTTGATAGACATAAAGGCAAACTTTGGGTAGAGAGTACACCTGGTAAAGGATCAACATTCTTCTTTAGCTTGAAATTATCAAAAACCTCCTAATCCTCGTACTTATCTATTTCTTACCTAATACTCATCAAAAACTTAGCCAACTCATGTTTAATGATTAATGAAAGGGAGGAGGTGATGATATGGGACTTATCAATACAATAGTAGTCGTTTTGGTCGTTCTGTGGCTCGCAGGTTTTGCATTTCACGTTGCAGGAGGATTTATTCACTTATTGCTCGTAATCGCTCTTGTAGTCTTTTTGCTTCGATTTATTCGAAGAGAAACAGTTTAGGATAAATATATTAGGATAATTTACCCGCGGTGAAGGCACAATTTCTTCCTGCGGGTATAATTTCAGGTCCAAGTGTCACTTCCGTTGCTGTTAACGCAACTGAAGGAGTTATATCAATATTTGGATTATCTTCAGCAACATATTTGACACAGACTCTGTTATACCAATCAACTGGCTCTAAAGTAAAACCTTTTTTACGAAGCATTGCATGAATTTTGGTTGGCATAACGAAGTCTTGAATGATGAGTGTCACTCCTTGACTAAATAATTCTTTAAGTGTATCCCACCTTTCATCTTCACCTTGAACAAGAGAATCAACAGGCATTGCAACTCCTTTAGAACGATTAATGAGTTCTGTTTTCTTATCTGCCCAAGAAACTTTTACTACTTTTCCTGCTTTACGAGCATTTTCTAAATCTTCAATTGAAGTAACGAAACGAGTTGGAATAAGAAGGGAAGTAAGTCGGTCAAATCTTTCTTTTCCTAATTTTTCAAGCCAAAATTCTTTAAGTTCTGGATCAAATAACAATGCAAATACACCTTTGTTAACCATTGCGTTATAATTCCCTGCAGCATACAATTGCTCTTCTTTGACTCCCATACTATAAATTTCTTCAGGAGTCAGAGACGTATGATTGATAATTCCATCATATTTGCTCCAATCAGGCATGATAACGCCTGTACGGATGTTCTCTTCGTCAAGAAGATCACTTGTAATTGTTCCTTTTGATAAAATTTTTATGAACTTAATGAGTCTTTCATGATTTACTGTGTGAGGATTGTAGGGGAAGATGTTGCGGATAAAGGCAAGCCGGTAATGCTTCTTTTTATGCGTTGCCATCGCCTTAAATGTAGGAATAATTTTTGCAGCAGTTGATTCTTCGAATGTTTGAAGATCATATGCGAGCTGTTCAGCCATCATAAGAGCATTGGCACTATCAACTCCTTCAACTTCATTTACTTTAAGTTGTCCTTGTTCATTGACAATTGCATCAATTCTCCACGTTGGAGGAATTCGAAAATCCAAGGATTTTCCAAGTTTTTTCTTTTGTTCTTGAGGCAATAATTGAAGCGCGCGGCCAAGATGATATAAGTCATTTCCAAAAGTGGTAAGTTGAGCTTTTGAGCCCTTTGGAAGCTTTACTGGTTGAGCTGTAATCCGAAATGTAGGATCTTTAACATCCTCGCGGCCATAGAAAGGACCTAAGTCACGAATAACGTCATAAGCATGATTTGCTGAGCTAACGTATTCGTCAAAATGTTTTAAACATAAACCAAGTCTTTTTGCGTGGTCTTCGCGCTCGTTAACATGTGTATTGTGAGCTAACATAGTAATGTTTATTTAGTTATTATAGTTAATTCGTTTAGAAAAATCAATACTGTCTACGAATCTCGACAACCACCGTATTTTTTTAAAAAAAGATCTTTTGTAAAAAAACATAAACAGTTGAGTTAGTCCTATAGTTGAGTTTATGGTGAATTTATTTGATCAATAATTTTTGTATTTTTATTGTTAAAACTGCTGTCGACAGCTCTCATTTGATAACCTTATTTTAGCAATATATACGACCTACAAAGGAACTACTGTTCCACTCTTATGGCACGTCATAGGAGGAAGTGCTTTGGTCTTTGGATTATACATAATTGGGCCAGATCGAGTACAAAAATATCCATCTGGACAATCGTTATTGGAGGTACAGGTCTGAATTCTTGTAACAGTGACCATTGTTGAAGGAGTGGGTGAGATATTGGGACGAAGCATTTTATACTCAACAACTACTTTGGGCGGTATATTTGTATCTATACTTTGTTGATAATACATTCCCAAAAAAAATGCAAAAATTGGAAAAATAATAAACATCGAAAGAGCAATCGCTTTTGAGAGAGGAGTAACCGTTGTAAATGATTTTGGAAGCTTCATATCTCAAGTATGACAAATCAGAAAATAAGTTGCAATTATGCAATAGTAGATTTTCGTCTGAGATGTTTGTAGGTGGTGGCGATAAAGACACCAATAAGGACCAAAAGTCCTCCAAAAAGTAATTGCAACGTAACTTGTTCATGAAGGTATGGAATGGTAATTGATGCAGCAATAAATGGTCCAATATATTGAAAAAGAGAAGCTGTAAATGCATTGGTTTTCTTTACTCCGATTTGGAGCATGAGATATTGGATGACTGAACCTATACCGACTATTACCATTCCCCATATTCCAAATGAAGAAATAGGCTTTATTTCAATGCCTCCTAAAAGCAAACTACAAAGTGAAATAAGTACAAAAAATATCGCTGCGATTGTAAATGTGAGAAATGTTGTCTGAATAGGGTAGTTACCTTTCTTATGAAGAACTTTTCGTGAATAAAGAAGATAACATGAATAGCCAACTGTTGATATGCAAATGAGGATATTGCCGATTGGCTCACCAAAGATGTTGTGTTTGTTCTGAGTAAGTGACTGACTAAGCAAAAATAATAAACCAATAAATGAGACAAGAAGTCCAGCTAATTTTTGTCTGTCAAATTTCTCCTGAAGAAAAAAATGAGCACCCACGCCGACAAGAACTGGAGTCATGGAGAATATAAGTGTACTCATAATAACTGTCGTGTGAATAATCGCAAACGTAAATGTCCCGACATTTATCATTAAAAGAAACCCAAGAAGTATAAAGTCATAATATTCTGATAACTTTAATGTTTTCTTTTCTGAGAAGAGGAAAATGATAAAGAGTACTACTGCACCAATAATAAATCTAAAGGTAACAAAAATCAGAGGGCCAACGAAAGGGACAGCTATCTTTGTACCTATTGGGACAACCGAATTCCCAAAAAATTGATTAATAAGAAGAGCTACAATACCAAAAAGCATCTATCAATTATAGCAGCATTTCAAACTATTTATGGATGTTCTCTATACTTAATATTCTATATACTTTTTGGCAAAATTGTCTGCTTCTCGTTCTTGTTCTTTAATTTCAGTTTGTGTTTGTTCGTAGCCTATGGAATTTCTGTGATTTAATACGACGTGTCCTACTTCGTGCAAAATTGTATAGCTAATTTGAGATCGGTCCTCTTTTAGTAATTCATCTGAAAGGAAAATAAGGCTTCGGTCTTTTATATCAGCTCCCCGGAAAGTGAATGCCCAGGCGTCATCTTGAGAAGAAATAAACCAGACATGTTTGCAGACATGCTCTATTAAATCTGGAAGAAGAAGGAGAAGCGTCTCACATACTATTTCACGCATAAAAAGCGAACCAATTAACTTCCCACCTAGGGCATGTCTCACACTCTCAACAGTCCAATTCATGTAGATAGTATAGCAAATCCGTAATAGTAAAATTAACAATACTTAATGATTTGAGGGGACACAAACGACTGATGTTTGATTGGGTGGAGTCTTACATGTTCCAGAAAATGTCCCATTGGGAGCTGTAAATGAACATGATGCGCCAGTACTTTTGCCAGAGCAGGAAGTAAATGCTTCCTGAGGTGGTTGAGGTGGACTGCCTTGGGATTGTGAATGGAATTGTGGCCCTCCAGATGGGGATTGTTGGCCTGTTCCTTGTTGTCCGTGCATAGTTGATTGCTGAGTAGAAGTTTGTTGCATGGCAATAACTTGTATCTGGACTGGATGTCCATGGAAACAACTCACAGAGTACGGGAAATCCTCAGTCATTACATAGTGATAGGTTGTAACTTCTTTGCCATCCATAGTTATCTGACTTGTCATACCATGACATGCATCAAGATCGTTGGTAGTGAGATAATTCCCATTTGAAAGAACGGGACCAGTTATCGGATAGCCATCAAGTGCAAAGCCAATAACCGTTGTCTCATTAATATCTTTGATACAACTACTAAGACTATGATAATGGTATTCATCTTGCTCCTGTGGATGTCCATCACAACTATCTTGAATTTCATGAGCCGCTGCATCTCGATTCTCTGCGTCAAATCCATTAAAAAGAGGTACTCCATTGAGCATGACGCCTACTTCTCCTCCCATACAATTTGGTGTGCTTGCGGCTGTTGGGTTGAGAGGAAGAGTGAGAGTAAAATTGTGCGCTTCTATAGAATTTGGATTTCTATCATATTGATATGCTGTATCTGTTGATCGGATAGGGAAGACACCTGTTGTTGTATTCACAGGCAGATCATTTCCTGTGAGTACCCTGTTGCTACCTGAAATTGTATTTGAGAATTGTGCAACGGGCCATGTGACTTTTCCTGTGACAGTTGGTTTGGCAGAAAGATTCCAGGTATTTCCTTGAATCCAACTTCCTGTCTCTTGTGCGCCACCTCCACCTTGCTGAACATGACATAAATAAATATATCCTTTCTTTGGGCCAGTCGTCTGGTAGTGTCCATCACCGACAGGGAGATTGGTTATATTTTTGGGACTTGCCTGAAGTGCTGAAAGTTGAGCATTGGTATAAGTGACATTTTGCACTGGAGCTTGCGCGCTTTGGGAACTTGAAGGATTGGAGACAGTTGCGCTTTGTCCTTGTTGTGTGATTGAAGTATTTGGATGCTTGAGAGAAAACGCTACAATTCCAATCCCAAACAAGAAAATAATCGCAACAAGAAAGACTAAAGGAAGATACTTCTTCTGTGGAGGATGAGTGGAAGAAACTTTTTGCTCGGGTACTTGTGTTTGAGGTAAATTACTATTATTTTGTTCCACAATTGATTATGGAATGTCAGGGGAGAACCTGTCAAGACTATTAAAGAAGAATCCGTTATGCAGCTTTTTTAAAAAGCGTTGCTTGATGTCTTATGTCATTAACAGCTAGTCCGCCATTTTTAGGCTGAAGATCTGAAGTTAATATACCATAATGCTGTCGTAGTGGAACTGAATCATCAGGGCTATCTACCAATTCATAAACAGTCCCAAAAGCAACTGGGAATCGACCAGTTCGGATTCCATCAAATGTTTCTGCTATATATGCAGCCTGCTGATCTGGCGATACACCATTGGTACCATCAAATGTAGACCAACCAAATTCTGTATAAGCAACTCTCATTCTCGCCTTATTAGACATCTCAGTCACTGCATCAAATACTTCTCCTGTAGGCCCATTTGCATCATTGTATGGATGGTATCCAAAAAGATTGACATCATCTAGTGCTCCTGCTTCTCGTAACTTTGCTGCCCACATAACAGGATCATTGAAATGAGTAATTCCACCACTTACAATTAATGCATCTTTATCTGCTCGTCTAATTGCCTTTGCGCCTTGTGTCGCATATGGTACATACTCTTGAGGACCATTCATTGTCACATTAAATTCATTTCCGAGTTCCCAAATTACTTTTTGACCCTGTTCTTTGGCATGTTTAGCTAATTCATACGCGCTTTGTGCGTATTCAGACACAGTCAACATACCGTTGATATCTCCCATCCCATCTGGCACCGAATCTAAATTTAGTATAAAAACCGGAATGATTCCTGTTTTGTTACTCTCAGTAGCTATGAAATCAAGTCTGGAATAATCTGATTGACTATCTGCAGTAGGCTTAACAACATTATAATTGGTATCAGTTCTATTTAATCCCACCGCCATAGCGCTCATTATTCTAAGTTCATCTGTAATACCTGAGTTGTGAATATAGTCACCATGATGAGTTGCAAATCCCATTCGAGCAACTCCTTGGCCATTAAATGGGCGTGCACCATTTTGTCCTTTTTTCCATCGGGGTTGAGATTCTCCACCACATGCTGCTAACAGACTTACTGCACCGGTTAATGCAGCACCTTGTAGAAATCGTCTTCTTCCTAGATCAAAATCGCGCATCTGGGAATTATAACCCAAGTATCCCTCTCAAACAAGCTATAAGCTATTTTAATTTATAGTAAGACTGCTAAAGTAGTCTATAAGTAGAATAAAAATCCTTTTTAAAACTTGTATTATCGGCTTCTGTATTTTCTTTGAAGAATTATTTGGAGGAAGTTAATGAGCAACGTTACTTGCTTTCACTTTTGAAATATGAAGAAGGCCACCAAGACCCGCCGCAAGAAAAGCAGAGAGAGCACCTACGAGAAATGCTGCATGATAGCCATTGTTAAGAGCCTGAATTGAGTTTTGACCTATCATAAGCAATGCATGTGTTTGAGATGCAGCGATACTAGCAAGAATTGCAAGACCGAGTGCTCCTCCCATCATAAACGATGTGTTTACAAGTCCTGATGCGAGGCCTGATTCCTCGGGTTTGACATCATTCATCGCTGAAAGAAGAATTGGGTTAAAAGCAATCCCAGCCCCTAATCCCAAAAGGATCATATTTGGTAAGACATCCCAAACAAAATTTGCATGAAGTGGTGCACGAATAAACAGAGCCAAACCCAACCCAGCGAGGGCAAGACCCACCATGATAGGTTTTTTAATACCAAATTTCATAACCAATTTAGCAGACAGTCCTACAGAAAATGCTGCCATGATGAGGTTTGGTGGAAGGAATGTGAGGCCAACCTGAAGAGGGGAGTAATGCAAAACTAATTGAAGATAAAGTGCCGAGAGAAAGAACCACGCGAACATAGAAGCTGCCCACAACACACAAATAATATTGGCAACAGTGATATTTCGCGATTTAAATAGTCCAAGTGGCATAAGAGGCGCTTTGACATGAGACTCAATCCAAACAAATAATGCCAAGAGAATGATTGCCAACGCAAGAAGAGTAGTCGTCTGCATAGACATCCACCCTGCTTGATTGCCATTGACGATTGCATAGACTGCAAGAAGAAGTGAAGCAGTCACAGTGATAGCACCAAATGCATCAAGATGGCGATGTTTCATCTCAACTCTGCTTGTCGGAAGTAATTTGAGTGATGCAATAAAGACAAAAATTCCAATCGGCACATTAATAAGAAAATTCCAATGCCAATCAAATGAATTGGTAAGTAGCCCTCCAAGAAGAACTCCAATAGATCCACCACCTGCAGCAATAAAACCAAAATATCCCATCGCACGAGTCCGCTCCTCTGGAGTCGTAAATAAATTCATAATGAGAGATAAGGAGACAGCAGCAAGAATTGCTCCTCCAAATCCCTGAACCGCACGTGCCGTTATCAAAACTGCTTGTGTCTGGGCGAGGCCACAAGCAAGAGATGATAACGTAAAGATAGTTATGCCAATGATAAATAATTTCCGTTGACCAAAAAGATCACCGAGTCTGCCGCCAAGCAAAAGAAAGCCACCAAATGTCAAAAGATAGGCGTTAACTACCCAGGCGAGGTTGGATTCTGAAAAATGAAGACTTGTTCGGATAGATGGCAAAGCAACATTTACAATTGTTGAATCAAGAACTTCCATAACCGTTCCGAGACAAAGGATAATAAATGCAAGCCAACGAGGATCTAGCTTTTTTAACATCATCTGAAGAGTGTATCAAAGATGAGATAAAATGTACATGAATTTATGTAATTGAAATGTATGAATTATTTCTTCGGATAGAGCCAACGCTGTAATAATTTAGTTAGCTGCGGCATAATAATGTATGTCAAAATTGGTGTAAGTATGAGAGATAAGGCAATTGGTCTAAGAAGAAGTGGCAACTTTAGTATCGCATCAACAAGATATGCTTGATAAATAAGCCCAATCGGATATATCCCGATCATCGTTGCGATAACCATTTTCCATCGAGGTGGCGGCTTAACTGTTACTTTCCCAGGAAGTGTAAACCATGTCTCAAGTCCAGTTACTTGCTGTAGTCGTTGTGGTCTATATTCTTGAATGAGAGGCTCTACTTTTTTAAGAAGCTTTTTGCGTATGTCTGAATGTTCCCATTTATGGAAATGTTGTGCATCAATAAATTTATAGATGACTGTATAGTCTCTACCACCTGGAACGGGTTTTATCCAATTATTCCCTAGATGACCTTCAAAATGTTGTTCTTCATGCGTTATCTCATGAGCCCATTCTTCAAATTCTTTTTCTTTACCTTTTTTAACAGTAAAAGTAAAAATAAGTGTTATGGGTTGAAGATGATGTGATTCTTTCTGTGTCATTAGTATGTAATACTAGCAGATTTCGAAATATAATAAAATCTGGTACACTATGATTATGCAACAAGTCTGTGAACACCTGAAAGAAGCCAACAAAAAAATAAAGCCCAAAACTCCAAAAGGTTGTGAAGAATGTCTTGCAATGGGAGACTCATGGCTACATTTGCGTCTTTGCCTCACATGCGGACATGTAGGTTGTTGCGATAACTCTAAAAATAAACATGCCACCAAACACTATCATTCAACCAAACATCCAGTCATTAAATCATTTGAACCAGGAGAAGAATGGAAATACTGCTATATTGATGAACTCATGGAAGAATAACTTAGACTTCGTTACTACGAAAACAGGAAATTTGATGATCATTAACAAGTCCTACTGCCTGCATAAATGCGTAACAAATAGTAGGCCCCACAAACGTAAATCCACGCTTGAGTAAATCTTTACTCATCTCTTCTGCTTCTTTTGTTTTAGTGGGATAATCACTTAACTTTCTGAAAGAATTTTTGATTGTTTTATTGTGCACAAAACTCCATATATACGAATCAAAACTTCCAAATTCTTTTTGTACTGCTATACATGCTTTTGCGTTTTTGATTGTCGCCGCAATTTTTAATTTATTGCGAATAATTCCGGGATTTTCTAAAAGCGAATCTATTTTCTTTTGATCATACTTTGCAATTTTTTGAGTGTTAAACGAATCAAATGCTTTACGATAATTTTCTCTTTTCTTAAGAATTGTTGTCCAAGAAAGTCCTGCCTGTGCACCTTCTAGGATAAGAAACTCAAACAATTTTGTATCATCATGAACTGGGACACCCCATTCTTCATCATGATAAACGATATTTAATGGGTCGAGTGCCCATTCACATCTCACTTTTGTGTCCATCATATTCTTTTAGAAAAGGCGATAATTCGCTCATCAACTATTACATCATTTGGCCATATCTTCTTTGAGAGAACAATTCCTTCAATTGTCCGGCATCTACTAAGAGCGACATATGTCTGTCCATGTGCAAAAGGTGACTTTGTAAAATCGATATTTACTTTTTCAAATGTCATTCCTTGACTTTTATGAATGGTAATTGCCCAGGCAAGCCGAAGTGGATATTGTGTAAGTGTACCCATAACTTTTTCTTTTAATTCATTTGTGTCATCATCCAAATCATATTTTATATTTTCCCATTTTTCCTTAGATACTGTTACGATTTCTGATCTGTTGTTTTCTTCGATTTTGACTTCAATACTATCTTCTTTTAGGGCGTGTACTGTACCAAGTGTTCCGTTAACCCACATACGACCTTTATCATTTTTGACAAACATCACGCGTGCGCCTTTTTTAAGATGTAATTCCAATTCTACGGGAAGTGTTGTATTGGTAGTTGGGAAATCTCCTTCAATTTCTGCGGCATAGGTAAAGACTAGTTGATTAATTTTATTTAATTCTGATTCATTGATACTGTTGGCAACGGCATTGGTCGTTGTTAAGGTAATGTATTTATTACGATCCAAGCGACTTTCTGCAAAACGCGCATTAATTGGCTCAAGCGCTTGTTGATTTATTGTTCCAACTCGTACGGAATTGAGGATATTTACAAATTTCTCATCCTTTTGTCTAAAAATTTGAGTTAATTCTATAAAAATAAAATTTCGTTCATTAAAAGCACTGGCACTAAAAAAATATGGTGTATCATACAATTGATAATAGACATGTGACTCTTCTTGACGCAAAATAGGTGGTAACTGATACAAATCTCCGACAAAAATCATTTGTATTCCACCAAAAGGTAAATTTCTGTCTTTACCATGAATTCGCAAAAAATGATCTATCCCATCAATGACATCAGCACGTACCATAGATATCTCATCAATAATAACCGTATCGATATCTTTAAAAATGCGATCATTATAAAGCCTACGTATTGAATCACGAGTAATCAATCGAGGAGGAAGATGAAAAAAAGAATGAATCGTCTGACCTCGTACGTTTATAGCCGAAAGACCAGTTGGTGCAAGAACGACAATCTTTTTATCTACATGATTGCGAATGAGCTCAATGAGAGTAGATTTGCCAGTTCCAGCTTTGCCTGTAATGAATAAATTTTGATTAGATGTCTGAATGAGATTCAATATCTGTTGAAATTCTTCAGTTAAAATAAATCCATTCTTACCTTTAAATAGTTCCTGTAATTTTTTAAGAAGTGTCATGAAGAATACTATTATAACAGGAGTTGAGGTAAAAAACTTTATTGTCAATTTTTGGTATACTCAATCTTTTCTAAATTTCTCTTATGAAAATATGTTATTATGTTGGCACATCAGGATGGCACTATGATGACTGGATTAGTCTTTTTTTATCCACCAGAAATAAAAGGGTATAATGAGCTTTCGTATCATTCAACATTTTTTAATTCAGTTGAGAATAATTCATCTTTTTATCGAATTGCTAGCGAATCTACCTACAAGACATGGTATCGGATGACACCAGAAAATTATACTTTTTCTCTAAAACTTAATAGAACTATTACTCATTATCACAAGCTGGCAATAGATGATGAAGTAATTAAGAATACAAAACATATTCTAGAAACAACACAAATTCTTAGAGACAAACTCGGAGCAATTGTTATTCAATTACCCGCAAATTTTAGATATGATGTAGAGAAATTAAAAACATTTCTCGCATTTTTTAGAAAAGAAGTCGATAAACAAGAATATAAATTCGATATAGCGATAGAATTTAGAAATAAGTATTGGTTCACTGAAGAGACGTTTAAAGTATTAAAACAATATAATGTAGCGCTTGTTGATGGGCAATCATCACGTTACCCTGAGATGAGACAAATTACAGCTGATGTTGCCTACATACGAATGCATGGACCTGAGAAGCTTTTTTCATCATCATATTCTTCAGAACAATTAAAAGAATTAGCCTCATATATACGAAGCATTTCTTCACAAGTCAAAAAAGTCTATGTTTATTTCAATAATGATTTTCATGGATATGCAATTGATAACGCAAACAAATTGAAAGAATTACTCAAGTAATAATGTAACTAAACAAAAATCAAATTCTTTCCTATATCTCACATAAAAGCTGTATTATTAGATAACTATGAATGCTCATCTTACATTTGCCACTACTTTTGCATATATGCTGGATAATTTATTTGGATTTGGGAAATTCAAATTTGGTCTGAGCACGGTATTTGGTTTGATACCATGGCTTGGAGATGTTATTGATGCACTTCTATCGATGTATATTGTATGGATTGCTGTAGAGATGAAGGCGCCAAAAACAATTATTGCAAGAATGATTGGCAATATTGCTGTAAATTTTGTCGTTGGACTCGTGCCTGTAGTGGGAGATAGTGTCTATTTTCTAAGAAAAGTGAATACGAAAAATGTCAATTTACTTAAACAATACGCTTCATCTCATCACGTAATCCAAGGGGAACTAGTTGCTACTCAATAACTAATAACTAAATTCAACCCTCAACAATGCCCTTGTGGAACAGAAATAGTAATTTCACTAAAACCAAGTGCCTGCATCATAGAGGTCAATTGTTTTTTGGCATTATCAGATGCCACTGTTAAAATCCCTCCTGTACAGGCTGCCTGTCTTATTTTATTAACCGCTGATGCTCTTGCTTCTGATTCGAGATTGTCGTTTGATGGAACAAGTAGTCCTTTTTGTCTGTCATAAACCTTGGTTTGTGATTCATCAAGTGATGTTGAAAGGATTTCAGGAGCGGGCAAATCAACGGATACGCTTTTGCCATTTATATGAATGCTTTTACTGGAAATATTTGATAAATCAAATCCTGAGACAACTGTTCCTTGTGCAACAAGAAGAATTCTATCGCCAAATAGTAACCGCTGAAATACATTTCCACTGTTACCACTGTCAATAATTTGTTGAATTGTGTATGAAGAGGTCTCCCATCTATTGAGAGTTCTTATTTGCTCGATAACTGCAGCTTCTTGACGTTGATTGGCCGAAAATAGTGAGGCAAAATAAAGTATCATACCAGCAATGACTACAATAATACATGCAATAAGAATAAGTTTGAAGCGCTTCATATTTTCATTATAGCAAATCACTCGTTTATATATTAATAATTCATCATATTGTATAATTCAATTCATATGTTTTTTTTCGCACTGTTTGGTGTCATTATTATTTTAGCCATACTTGTCGATGCATTTGAAGCAATAGTCCTGCCAAGAAGAGTCAACAGGCGAATTCGATTATCCAGACTTTTTTATAAAACATTTTGGAAATTATGGTTAAAAGGCAAACACTTTATCACATCTAAAAATCCATACGATATCAAAGCTTATCTCGGTATCTTTGGACCTCTTTCACTTATTGTTCTCATAACAATTTGGGCGATTGCACTCATTTTTGGATTTGCATTTATCAACTTTGGACTGCAAACAGATATTGAGAGTCCTCATAACGCGAGAGATTTTGTTACTTATTTTTATTTAAGCGGGGGAACATTTTTCCCGGTAGGGCTTGCTGATACATATCCACTGCAAGTCCCTGGAAAACTCCTAGCAATTATTGAAAGTGGCATCGGTTTTGCTTTTCTAGCTATGGTCATAGGATATTTACCTGTCCTATATCAGGCATTTTCTAGACGCGAAGTAAATATCAATTTACTTGATTCACATGCGGGGTCTCCACCAAGTGCTATCTATTTATTGCAAAATATTTCAAATGGTGATACGACAGAAGAACTTAAAACACAATTTGAAAATTGGGAACAATGGTGTGCTGAATTACTTGAAACTCACATCTCTTATCCCGTTCTTGCGTATTACCGATCTCAACATGACAATCAATCGTGGGTTGCAGCACTTCTGATGATCCTTGATGCATCTTCACTTGTACTTGCAAGTAAAAATCATGCTCTTCATTCAAAAGCCAAATCTACATTCGCAATCGCTCGTCATGCAGCTGTAGATCTGACACAAGCTTTCTATCTCGAAGCTAAATCTACAAAAAAAGATCGACTTTCAGAAAAGGATTTTATGAACTTACGAAAACTTCTTAAAGAAACAGATTTCCCACTGAGAGATGGCCATGTTGCTGCAGAAAAAATAACTCATATGAGGAAATTGTATGAGCCATATCTGCAAGCTCTTTCAGATTTTTTTATCATGTCGATCAATCCATTTATCACCAATGAAAAAGTCGAAGAGGCTTGGAGAAGAAGTATCTAATATTATTTTCTTTTCTTTTTTTTAACATTTTTATCTTTAAAGAAAAAGTCTACTTTTATATCTTCCGGCAAGAACTCCAGAAGAACTATGAACACTAAAAATCCAATTGCAAATTGCGCGTCTGGATTGGTAAATGCAAAAATCAAACGGTTGATAAGAAATGATGGGATCTTTTTAATTTTGCTTGTTTGAGAAGTTGTATAAACACTAACCAAACTTGTGGGAGATGTATTGACTAGCAATCCTTCTCCATGAAAAGGTTTTGAAAGCGAGAGTTCTATTGTATATTGTTTATTTTGTGAATCTGTAAGTGTTGGAAAACCAAAAGGAAATCTAAGTTGTCCATCAACTTGTGATGCGTCTCGTATTGATTGAAACATCAGTGTATGTTTTTGATCATACAAACGAAAAACCAATTGTGTAGGTTTTTTTATTTGACTAATTGTGAGACCACTTGTGTTGACATATCTCATAAGGATGACGACTTCACTTAAATTTGGATAACGAGAAATAAATGGAATAGTAAATGGGTGACTTAATGAAACTTCATTTGTATGATCTGAATTTGCAATTGGATTTCTTGAAACAAGAAGTGATGAAGAATAATTTCCAGAATAGAGAATGAGAATTATAACAAGATATATAATACTTCCAAAAGTAATTTTCTTTTTTGGAAATCTATTAGCAGTTTTCTTCTCAACAACGCTTTTTGTCAGAGCTTTATTATCAGGATGTTTTTTATCGAAAAAATATAATGATTCGATAAAACGAAATAATAGATACGAAATAATAATTGTTAAGACAAGTCCAAATAATAAATTAAAAATTCCTGAGAACAATGTTAATGGCATGACAAGGGTAGTTATTGTGCCTGAAATTTGAAGAATTGATGTATGAATAAGATAAACAGAGTAACTTATAACACCAAAAAAAGCGAAAGACCTCTGTCCAAAAAACCTATTCATCCACGTATTGGGTAATAGTACTGCTGCTATAAGAAGAACAATAATCCAACTCGATACAAGATAATAAAGATTGAGAGTCATGATACTTGCACTTCCACTTGCTATGGAATTGCCGACACTCCATTGAATATAAAGAAATAGTATGAAGACAAGAAGTCCAAAAATTGAACGACTAAAAATTTTCTCAATAAATTTCCAAAGCGCTCCTTGTGATTTATAGATAGTTCCAATGACAACTCCGGCGATAAAACCTGACGCTCTGGCAATATTCATACTCTGAAAATTCGCATATGAATAAAGCGCGGTGTCAAGATCAAAAAAGATTTTTGTCATGCCAAGAACTATAAGGAGGGAAACAATAAATCCTCGTTTTTTTGCAAGATGGATAAGAGGAATTGCAAGAAACGGAAAAGTTAGATAAAAAAGAACTTCAGGTACAAGACTCCATGCTTGATTGAGAAGCCTCCACATACCTGATGTAAAATCAGTCGTTAATGATGAATTGGCAAGCCATGTGATAAGAGGCGGATAATGTTGCGAGAAATGAGATTGTGTGGTAACAAGACCAAGTGCCAAAAAAATTTGTAACACAATAAATCCCCAAAAAATTCCAGCTCGTATTTTGCCGCTCGTGTCAAACTTTCTGATTAAACGCCAACCACTATTAAAAACAAATGCAATAGCAAAAAGCATTACAAGTTGTTCATACCACGCTGTCCCAATCCCCATAAACACCAACCATAGATAAGTGATAATAACGATATAAACAGGAAAAATTCTTGTATATCTTTTTCGGATAAAACGAAAAGCATGTGTTTCCTCACTATAGAGATAGCTCATGAGAAATCCGCTCAATACAAAAAGTATCTGGACGGCATTTGTCCCAACTGCGAGAGTAGAGTAGGCAACTAAAATAAAAGGAATAGCAGTAAGTGCAGAGATATTAAAACCGGCATGTGCTAAAAATACGCTCAATGCTGCAAATCCACGCAATCCATCAAGTGAAGTATTTCTTTTATTCATATGAGGCGACTCATCAAAATTAGTATAGCAAAGATTATATTAAGTTAATATAAAGTATTTGAGCTCTTATTTATTTATAAAAAAGGTGAACAAAGATGAGGTTTAGAAAATCGCCAAGTCTTTAGTAGTTATTGTCCGGCAGCTTTGAAACCAACTATCTGCATGACTTCATCTCCACTTTGACTTGCAGTAGCACTATATGTATCTGTTGAGGTTACTACACGATCTTCAACAATATCTGAATCAGGATTGGTGATGGCAGTGAAAACGCCAGATGTTGTGCCAGCGCCAAAGAGTAATTCAGTAGATGATGTTGTCGTTACTCAGGCAGTTGATGCGGTTGCAGCAGTACCGGATGAAGAAGAACTTTTATCAAAAGGTGCAGATGTGTCAAGGCCACCATACTCACTTGCGCGCAGATCGACAAATTGTGCAGGAGTTGCAAATGTCACTGTCACAGTGTTGGCATTCGCTGCTGAGGCAACAATATTTTTTGCGTAATAAATTGCCTGACTTTGAGAGCTGCCATGTATTGTCGCTGCAGCTAATGCATAAGTATTCCCCGCGCTGTCAGTAACACTTGCGACATCCGAAGTAGTATCACCCCACCCAATTGCAAGGATATTGGTATCGCCTGAGACTTGTGCTTTGGTGAATTTGACTGTTATGGCTGTTTGACTGTTTGTGGTTGCTGCGCAACCACTTGAACAAAAGTAGGACCTGCGGCATGGACTTTATTAACAAAATTACTATTGAAGATAACGATAAAAAGAGCAACGCAAAAGAGCAATGTTGCCAAACGTGAACGCCATGTTTTCGATTGTCGCATGTGACTCTATTAAATACAATTTTTTCTATAGTCTTGTCCAGTAGCAAATATTAACCGATAGTTATAATATAGCTGAAGCATGAATAATGTCGAATTTTTAATGTAAATTCTTATTTTTCTTATTAAATAACTTCTAAAATTAGCGGCCTAAATATTTTTTAGTGAGGATATAAATTAAAACATTGAAGATGTATTGGCAATTACTTGATTGCATATTTTTTGATCAGAAGAATTAAATGTGGGGCAAATTTTTTCTGCTGGATTGAGCGCAGCATAATAATCAATGTACCAACTCATCATTCCTGTCAAACAAGCAGAAACATTGGGACTATGATCACAAAGTAATTCAACCTTATGAGGAGAAGAGAATAGTTGAGCAGCAATTTGTGAACCAACTCCTTCATAACAATTTTTTTGATAGAGCAGTGGGACATTGCCACACCATTTAGTGGCTCCTGTGAAATCTCCAGGGCGATAATTAAGATAAAAAAGAGGTGCATTGACATAACACTCATCGAGATGATTTGAAGAAAGTCTACAAGCTTGGAAAGGGTCAGTAAAACTTACATATTTCGAAGGATTGTCGTCAGGATCAAAATTGAAATTTTGCATATAAACTCCACTATAACAAGCATCTTGATCAGAAAATGTTTTGAATTCTGTACATTTTTGGATAGCGTAAGGGACATTGCTTTTTGAAGAGAACATAAGGCCGTGTCCTATCCCATGAATACACGACCACCTACTGTATTTCCCCCGTGGAGTATCATTGCAAAGAGACATTAAATTGTTATTGTTTTTATTTTGCCAGGAATAGGCTTCAATTACTCCATGCACATATCCTGAGACACAGGTATCATCTCGATACAGCATCGCTTTTGAAAAATTATTATATTTATTATATGATGCGCGGCCGATGATATGAAATAATTCATGACACGAACTAAGCACTTTGGGATCCTTTTGCATCTCGTTTCGTAATTGAGCAATAGCCGCATGCGGACCTTCTTTGTTGACTGTTGTGATCAGGCTATCACTAATAGTTTTGTATTGAGGACCTACGAGGACTGTTTCATCAGCAGTTTTATAAGGGACAAAAGAGCCTTTATTGCTATGAGAAAAAAAGAATAAAATAAGGACAAAAAGTAAAACGCAGATAATAAGAGCATCCAGAATCAACAAAAAACGTTTTACTTTCATTCACATATTATAATTAGTTTGAGAATAAATTGCTATTAATAATTATCGCTTATAATTTAGCGTGGATTAAGCCAACTTTATCTTTTTTTTCATCAGCTTGTTGATTTTTAATATATTCTAAATCAGCATCTTTAAATTTTTTCAATGAAAAAATAAATGTCGCACCTTTTCCTTTACCTTCAGATTTGACCTTAATTTCTCCGTGATGAAGATCGATAATCGATCGGCAAATATAAAGACCCAAACCTGTCCCCATAGCTGTTTGGTTAGTAATATAAGTGCCTGGAAGAATTCCAAATTTCTGGAACAGCTTCCCAATATCTTCTGTGGCAATGCCCATACCTGTATCTCTTACTATTGTTTCAATCATAGAATCTTTTTGAACAAAGCTGACAATAATTTTCCCGCCACGTTCAGTAAATTTCAATGAGTTACCGATGAGATTGAAAAGTACTTCTTTTATTTTATCAGGATCAGCAAGTACTATCGGCGATGAATTCATTTTTTGCATGGAGACAAAGACACCTAATTCTCCAGCACGAGGCAGAACTTCATCAATAACTTCTTGAGCTACTTTATGCAAATCAACCGCTTGAAAATCAATTGTGATATGTCCTGATTCGATTCGGGAGATATTGAGCATATCATTTACCAATCTGCCTAGCCTATCAACAGAATTGTAACTTCGTTCTATGTAAAATCGTTGTCTTTCATTGAGCTCTCCACCTTTTCCTTTAAGTGCCATCCAAAGATATGATTTGATTGCTGTCATGGGTGTCCTAAGTTCATGAGATGCGACAGAGACAAATTCGGTTTTCAATTTATCCAATACTTTTAGTTTTTCATTTGCAGCTTTGAGTTCTGAAGAAACTTTTACCACCATATGTTCTCGTAATAACAGTTGATCTACAAGAGATGCGAATGAATGAGATAAGGATTCAATTTCATCTCCACTTTTAATACTGATAATTTTGCCCACTTGTCCTTTCTCAACATATTCCTGTAATTTCCTTATTGGTCTTGTAAGATTTTCACTCAGAAAAAGAGCAATTAACAAAAGAAAAAGAAAAGAAATTCCAACGGTAACTACAAAAAGATTTTTAATAAATGTTAAGAAACTAAATGCTTCGGATGTAGGTTGTTCAAAAATCGCAACCCAATTATAATCAGAAATCCTTACAGCTTTTGCAACAACTGCTACATTTTTTTCGTTGGTATATTGTTCATCTTTAAAGGATGATGGAGTATTGGAAAGTGCGTTTGCAATAACTTTTCGTGAAGAAAGAAGAGGTCTCTCCAACACA
This sequence comes from Saccharimonadales bacterium (SeqCode), assembly GCA_035479415.1. Taxonomy (GTDB): domain Bacteria; phylum Patescibacteriota; class Microgenomatia; order Levybacterales; family UBA12049; genus JACDET01. The sequence continues at coordinate 40,685 of DATIIS010000051.1, read as the reverse complement.
TATGCTTGAGATGGATGAGAGATAAGGACACCATCATTATCGACAACATACACATAACCATTATTGCCTAATCGTACATGAGCAAGTTCACTTCGTAATTGATTCAAATTCACTTGCATTTTCACAACGCCTACAATAGTGTGTCTATCGCCAAGAATTGGATAAAACGTATCAATATAAGGCTCTGAATTACTTCCAAGATAATATACCTGGGAGATTGCAGGGATACCAGCTACTGCAGATTTGAAGGGTTCACTATATACTTCATAAGAAAGCTTATCAGCCTCAACTTGTCCCGAAGGATTAACCTGAACAAGCTCATGCCCAAGGAGTGAAAGAATAGTAATTTCTTGTATGAAATTGTTATTTTTAAGAGTATATTGGGATACAGTTACAAAATTTCCGCGATCTTTGTTATAACTTTGCGCAAGTCCTAGACTTTCAGAATTAAGCTTTGTAAAAAAATTTAAGATATCAGTTCCTGCATCTTTGGCTTCTACTTCTTGAAGCGCAGTTATTTCAGAGGAGATATATTGTTCGACAATTCCAAAAGAAAAACCTTGAATAATAAACGCCAAAACTAGAAGGAGAGTAAAACCAATAAGTAGTTTACGACGTATGGACAGTTTCATTCATTTTGTAATTTAATCCAACCATTTATGTTTAAGATCGGTTAAAAATCCGCGTACACGCAAAGAATCAAGTGCTTTATTTATTTGCTTTACATTTGGATCACCTTTTCGAAATACAATTCCATAATAATCATTGGTAAAAGGATCACTTGATATTTTTAACGTTGGATTTGTTGAAACAATTCCTTGAGCACTTGGCAAATCGGTTACTATCGCATCAACTTTTCCATCAACCAGTGCTTTTGTTGCCTGGACAAAATCTGCATATCGGATAACAAGGTCCTGTGACGTATATTTAAGTGCCTCTGATTCATCAGTTGTTCCTTGTTGGACACCTATCTTTTTGCCCTTAAGATCCGTGGGTGATTTTATAAGGACATTATTCTTTTGCGTAATGATAACTTGTCCTGCGTTCAAATAGGCTTCTGAAAAATCATATTTTTTCTGTCTTTCAGGAGTAATTGTTACGGCGGAGATAATCATATTGATTTGTTGATTCTGAAGAGCTGTAAAAAGATTGTCAAAAATAATATTTTTAAAAACTACTTTTACTCCAAGTTGCTTAGATAATAAATTTGCTAAATCAACATCATATCCTACCATTTTTCCATTCTGTGTATATTCCATAGGTTGAAAAGTCGGATCTATACCGATAACGAGTGTCTTTGGCAATGTAGTAGTAGTTGTTTGATTAGATGTAGTGGAAGGATTTGCCATTTTCTGAAGTTGTGTATGAAAATAAAAAGCAGCGAAAGACAAGAACCCCAACAATAAGATAATAAGTAGTATGACCCATGGGAAGTGTTTTCCAGAGGCTGGTTGAGATGGAGGAGGTGTCGATGGTGTAGTAGGTGATGAAAATGATGATACAGATTCAGGTGTAGATGATTTGTTGACATCTGTCGGAGTGGAAGGATTTGTTGTTGAATTTTGAGGTGAAGAAATTGAATTTACCTCTGAAACAGGTTCAGAATTTGAAGAAGGAGATGATTGATCTTTATTTTCCATTTATCAAAAGGCTCTACATTATCTATATTTGCGTATCCTAGGCTCTTTGTCAAGGAATAGATGACTTTAAATTTTTATCTGAAGCAGATAAAGACCCTCCTATATTTTATCGTTAGGATGAATTTCCCTTTTTGAACATTTTTATAAATTTTTGAATAAATCTTATCAATAACCCACCAATAACATCGAGTTCATCAACTCGCTCTTCTTTTTTTGGTTGTTGTTCCTGCGGTTGTACTTCTTCTTCACTCATATAGTAAGTATTTCAGTCTTTGGAACAAAAGTAAAGTCCAGAGTGCTACAATAATACTATGCCTTACAAAAATCCAGAGGAATTACAAAACTTTTCTCACTTTAATGCGCGACCTGAACCGCATGACCGACTGTTCCGAAATGAAACAATAGAGAACGTAATCGAAAAAGTTTCAGAGGCCATTGGTGATGAGGATATACGAAGAATGTTTGGCCAGTGCCTCCCCAATACACTTGATACGACAGTATATCATTCGGAGCACGACAGCCGTCCTGATACGTTTGTGGTAACTGGTGATATCCCTGCCATGTGGCTTCGGGATAGTGTCAATCAAGTCTGGCCATATTTACAATACGCATCAAAAGATGAGGAAATTAAAAAACTTTTTATTGGACTTTTGCATAGACTTGTTATGTGTATCAATTCCGACCCATACGCCAACGCCTTCAAAAGAGAAATTCATGATCACAAAGTAGAAGTATTTGAAAGAAAATATGAACTTGATAGTCTCGCAGCTTTTTATCGTCTCTCTTTCGGATATTATAACGAGACTCACGATTTATCTCCATTTGATAATTCCTGGATTCATGCAATGAACCGCACCCTTGATGTGATCCATACCGAACAAAATACACTTGATAGACAAACTCACGAATTGTTATATCATTTCACAACCCCTTCAGGACATCTTCATCCAGCAGTCAGACTTGAAGGCTACGGTTATCCCGGCAAACATTGCGGACTCTCTCGCTGTGTATTTAGGCCGTCAGATGATGAAAATGTTTTCCCATATCTTATCCCAGCAAATGCGATGGCAGTTGTCTATCTCAAAAAATTGAAACCGCTTTTTGAGGAGATTTCAGCAGGTGAGACAGCCAAACTCGCCTCCAAACTCGCAGACCAGATGGATGAGGGGATAAAAGAGTATGGAATTGTAGAACATAAAAAATACGGAAAGATATTTGCATACGAGGTTGATGGATATGGCTCAAGTTGTATCATGGATGATCCAAATATCCCGAGTCTACTGAGTCTTCCGTATCTTGGCTATTGTTCAAATGATGACGAAGTCTACCAAAATACACGCAAACTAATACTGAGCAGGTGGAATTCTTTTTTCGCCAAAGGAGAAGTCGCCTGTGGTCTGACATCTCCACATGTTGGAGTTTGTGATCATTTCTGGCCCATGGCCACCATCATGCAGGCGCTCACCTCAGATGATGAAAAAGAGATTGTTGAATGTCTCTCGACCTTGAAACGGACACATGGTGGCACATTTTTTATGCATGAGAGTGTGGATGTAGATAACGCGCATCACTATACCCGTCACTGGTTTGCATGGGTTAATTCACTCTTCGGAGAATTGATTTTAAAGGTCAACGATACCTATCCGGAAATTTTGAAAAGGGAATTGTAGACATAGTAGGTTAAGAGGAAACTATATCTTTTTCTTCACTCTGCGGAGTAGACAAACGCCAGTCTCCGTCTTCTTCTACTAATCGGCTAAGAGTTATACCATTTACATTTCTTGTACGGCCGTCATCTGAAAAATCTTCAAGTCGCAATGACAAATCTCCATCAGGCTGAGGAATTAATCCAATAATTGACCAGCTCCTAGGGCCACTATCAGTTGTCTGGACAACTGAACCTTCAGATAGTAACTCTGTTATATCTGCTTCAGGTTGACCTTCTCGCTGAGCGTATACTCTAACTCCGCCCTTACCATCCTTACTATAACGAAGTGTATCTTCTCCCGGAATTATTCTATAAGGATCAGCTAAACCAGCCTCTGAAGGGCCAGCAGCATCTTTCCCCGCAAGACTTCCAGTAAATCTGTTTGAGGATTGGGGTTCAGCTCCTACAGAACTTCGCAATACCCCCCTGGGACCTTCTGAGGTTTTTCTTGGTGGATTTATAGTAAGTTTAAGGTTATCGCCACCGGGTAGCGATGATCCAGGTTCGCCTTCTGCCATAGATAAATACTATCATAAATTTCAAGTTATTTCATACATTATTTACTTGACAAGCGAGTCTTCATTGGTGTTCAATAAATATATGAAATTAAAGCGTTTTCGCGGAGATCCTATTCTTGAAAAAGATGAAAGTCATGATTGGGAGAAAGGATCAGTCCTCAATCCAGGAGTAATCCACGAAAACGGATTCTTCAAGATGGTGTATCGCGCAACCAATGATATCCATCCTGACCAGCCAGGCTCATATGTCTCCTCCATAGGATATGCAGAGAGTGTTGATGGCATGCATTTTGAGCGTTTTGAAGAGCCACTTATTGCTCCAACAGAAAGTTATGAAAATGGCATGGGATGTGAAGACCCTCGTGTCACCAAAATTGACGGCGTCTATTATCTTTATTACACGGCTGTCGGTGGACACGAAGAACAAAAGGTGAGAATTGCACTTGCAACCAGTAAAGATTTTGTCCATTGGAGAAAGCATGGCATAGTTGGGCCTGACATCTTCTCAAAAGCAGCATGTCTTTTCCCTGAAAAAATTAATGGAAAATATACAATGCTTTTCACCTTTGAACTCGAAAGTCCCAAAGCGACAATTATGATGGTTCAGTTTGATGACCTGTATGATTTATTTTATCCCAACCAGGAAAGAATGAACCGGATTGTAAATGAAGAATACGAAAATCAAGTCGTTTTCAGACCGAGTGATGGCCGGGGAAATGAAGTTGGAGCAGTACCAATCAAAACTCCTCATGGATGGCTCTTTATCTACAGCGCTTTGAGTACCGTTGACGACCATACCGAGTGGTCAATTAGTGCAGCTCTCTTAGATTTACATGACCCACGCAAGATTCTGGCAAATGTTGATCATATTCTCAAACCCGAAACAGAACGTGAGACACATGGGGTAGTGGATCATGTTGCATTTCCTGAAGGAGCAGTAGTCTTTGGCGAGAATCTCTATGTGTACTATGGTAGTGGAGACAACGGAATTTGTCTGGGTATGTCTGATTATCAGGAGCTCCTCAACCACCTCGTGTCACTGATCTAGACATAAATCCCTCTTCTATCCTTGCTGCTATTTTTTATAAAGATATTTCGCCCACATTTTTTTGAAGAAGGGGAGTGTTAAGGTTGAGAGTAAAAAACCAATTGTAGGGACAACCGCATTTATCCAAGGATTTATACCAACAATAAATTTTAAATAGAGAGCTATTGCAAGATAAGTAAAAAGAATAAGTAAACCTCTTCGTGTATAACTTGTTTCCCACGTTTTATTAAGTTCAACGCTTTTGTTTCGCTTTTCAATAATACGTATTCTCTCTTCAAGTTCTTCTATACTAGGCATAAAAGTATTATAACAAATTCACTGTATCTCAATTATAGTAATGCCCAAACAAATACAAACTTGGAACTTTTCGTTAGTCTCTTTATAATAGATATATGTTCACTGGTTTTTGGTTTGACTTTACTATTCTTTTGCTCGCTGCACTTGTGGGCAGTATTGCGATCATCCCATATAGTATGCGGCTTCTCAAAGCTTCTCCGAAGGGCAAGAAGCTTAAGTTGCCTCTGTGGATGATTTCTTTGCTATCAATTCTTCAAAATGCTGTTCTATTTGCTATAGCAATAAGCGTGGGCTTAATTCTTTCTCATCAGATGGGACATGGCGCTCCATTGATTGATGCTTTAAGAAAGGAAGAAGGATGGACTCAAGCGGCTACTTCAGCGCTCCTCATAGGTTTTGTACTTGGGGCACTAGGAGGCAGTTTTTTATTGATTGCAGATCTCTTTTTTGTACCATACTTTCCCAAAAAATTGCTCGACACAGCGCTACAAACGACCTTCTGGGAAAATATGACCGCTTCATTGTATGGAGGCATTAATGAGGAAATTTTTATGCGTCTTTGTGGATTATCACTTGTGGTGTGGCTGCTTTCCAAAATTTGGCATTCACCCATAGAAGTCTTTTGGACGGCAAATATTGTTATAGCAATCTTATTTGCAATAGGACATTTGCCAACTCTTAAAACCACGATAGGGGAGATATCTCGCATTATGCTTTTTCGATCACTTCTCCTTAATATCCCAATCGGGCTCATCTGTGGTTGGCTTTTTTGGAATAATGGGATAGAAGCGGCGATAGTAGCACATTACTCAGCAGATATCGTCTATCATGTCATCGGCACCTTCATTCTGCGAAAGAAGGTTAAACAAACTTAGGCCGCCAGAGGGTAGGGAGTGTGAGTTTCTGGATACGCATGAGGCAACAAAGCTCCCAACGTGGCAAGTTCTATTGTTTGTGGACGGTCATAATGTAATCCTTGAGAAAACAAACTAATTGGATCACTTCTCATTCCGCCATATACCATGGCTAGATGAGATGCTTGCGTCCCATATTCATCTACTTGATGTACAAACCATTCCGGCAACGGGAAAGAGACCGTCCATTCTCCACCTGATAATCCCAAACCATTTATGGCATGAACATAATGTACTTCAAAAAATTTATCTCCTATTTCTATAATTCCACCTTGTTCTCCTATACTAACAAGTGCATTCGGATGGAGATCTAATGCCTGCTCAGCACGTTGTATTGCATTGGCAACAATAATTTCGGGAGTTCGAGGCTGATCTGCATCTCTTCCCAAGGAGACTGGTGTAGCAGCAAGTTGAAAACCACGCTCAGGTTGATTTACAAACATTTGAGTATGAGCGATGCGTCCAATAATATCTCTCTCTTGAAGTATCTCTAAAGCTCGTTGAGTACCAGCGAACTTAGCAGCATTATCTGAACCAGTTACAAAGAGAAATCGTGATCGGTCCACAGGTGTTGTGGGTACTCGCTGCTGATCCGCCACATATTCACGAACATCCCCAAGCCTTCTTCTAATCTCTTCTGGGGAGAGATCTTCAAGAGGTGTTTCATATAATTCACTATTAACAATGGGCGCAACGCAAGCACGGAAAGTATGTGTATATAGCTTTTTTCGGTCAAATTCTGGAAGTTTCCACCTCGATCGGAAACCCATGGGATCTTTGTCTACAGTTTCAGGATCAAGACCAAGTTGTTGTTCCGCAAGCTTCTGTATCAATGTTCCATATTCTCTCCCTGGCTCTGCACGTATCCACTCTTGCCACCAAGCGGGAATCATACTCGTACCTGTATATGCCACAGAAATTTCGGGTTCATCACCAAGAACTTGAACTCCCAAAGCACCTACGTCATATACCGTTGACACAATTGGCAATGCGCCATTTTCTCCGGCAAAAACAGCTGCATTAGGATGTTCTCTCCTAACCACTTCACTCGCTCCATTTAATCGATTCTTTAAGCCTTTTACTGTATATAATCGTCCGAAAGGCTGATTATCTATCCCTGATGGTGCTGGAATTTCTCTTAAGGATTGTGAGGGAGACCAACGTTCTGAGGCATATAAATCTTGAACGCTTGGACTTTTGGTCTACTTTTTGTAGCTATAACAGGTGGTCTTTGTGCAAATGCTTCAATTGCAGGTGGCATAATTTGAAAAAATAAGTAACATATTATAACACAAAAATTACTATATCAACAAAATGGATTGGAAATTAATTAGAAATATGTTAGATTGTAAGATATGAAGGCTACATCCGCAGAGGAGACACAATCAGAAGAAATAACCGCCATCATTATGAAGTTAGGGGATTGGCGAGGACAGAGATTGGCTCAAATTCGCTCACTCATCAAAGATACTGATCCTGAAATAATCGAAGAAGTGAAATGGAAAAAAGCCACAAATCCTGATGGAGTTCCTGTATGGTCCCATGATGGGATAATCTGTATCGGAGAATTTTATAAAAACCATTTACGGATATCTTTCCCAAAAGGAGCGTCTCTTGACGACCCGAAAGGACTTTTTAATGCGCACCGAGCCATCATTATCCATGAAGAAGATACTATCGATGAAGCTGCATTCAAAGATCTCATCCAGGCTGCAACAGAGCTCAACCATGGAGATAAAAATAAAACGAAAACTAGTAAGTAAGACTCAGAAGAATCTGTTTTGCTTGCCCTACGTCAGATCTGCTAAACCACATTTTTGCTTCTGCTTGAGTTAACGATGGACCACTTGCATAGGGTCCTCCTGTTGAAAACAAAACAAGTGCATTAGTTCCATTATTATAAGGTAATTTGCCATTATTTCTTCCATTATACATAGCATAACCCATTGTTTTTCCCGTTTGCGTCAGATCACTCGAATCTGCGTCTTGTACAGCAAGAACTGGTTCATATATTTTTCCATCTTTCGTTACAATATCTGAAACAACTAAAAGATTAGATGCATTTTTAATTGGCGTTTTATCGAGAACATAGACCATAAAACAGCTACCAACTGCTCCAAGAGGTATTGACGGATCACATGCTCCACCAAATCCACTCAAGGATGAAACCCAACTAACACGTATTTCTCCATCTGGACTTTGTAATCCTATTTCGTCTGCATCTGATGTCGGTGGATCCGTTATTGGTTTGATTACTTTCCAATCCGAAGGATATTTGAAGCTCGCCTTTTCAGTTTTTGAAGTATATGTCTTCCAAACTGTGGGAGTAACAGAAATTGGAGTAGAAAACTTTGTAGGAGATAGAGCCGGAGTTGGAATTTTTGAAGGCATTGCTACAAGAGCTGTTTTATTTCTGGGTACAGTTTTGTTCTTTTGAATCTGGGAATAAGATACTTCACTAATTAGCCCTAGAATAACGATTACTACTAAAAATACACATATTACTAAACGTTTTGGGAATTTAGGAGTTACTTTTTGTGAAACTAATGGTTCTGTTGGTGGGGTGATAATTTCGTTTTGTTCTTTTTGAATATCTGAATCCATGTTTATTTAAGTATGGTAATAATTTATTTAAGCAGCCGGTTCAAATAATTCTATACTATTACCTTCAGGATCGAGAACATGGACGAATTTACCGTATTCAGAATCTGTAATTTCATCTGTGACAGTAATGCCGTCTTTCTTTAATTCTTTAACCAATTCTTCTATATTTTCTACGCGATAATTGATTCTAAAATCCTTCTTACCGTAAACTTTGCTATCAAAATCTTTACTATCACATGGGAAAACACTCCAAACTGTGTAGCCGTCTTTTTCAGGATTATCTTTCTCACGCCACTCAAACATAGCTCCCCATTCAGAGGTGGGGATGCCGAGATGTTTTTTATACCAAGCATTCATCTTCTTGGGATCATCACAGGTAAAGAAGATACCACCTATTCCAGTTACTTTTTTCTTTTTCTTTGTCATACCCATACTTTAACTCTTCTTTACCAAAAGGTCAATCAATTATCTTTTTTTGAGTGGCTTTGATGGCTCATAGGTTGCGACTATTACGCCACTTGTTGTAATTTGTGTGTCAATTGGCTTGAAACGTTCAGGCATTGTGCCTTCTGCAAATAATTTTTTGCCGGTACCCAACGTTATCGGATATGTCCAGATATGCATTCTGTCTATTAAATTGTTTTTGAGGAGTGTTTGGATAAGATTGCTGCTACCCCACACGCAGAGATCTGGACCATCAGAATGTTTGAGCTTTTTTATTTCTTTCACCACATCACCGGTGATAAGGACAGACTTATTCCAAGGAAGTTCGATAGATGTATGTGCGACAACATATTTTGTAGCAATATCGAAAGCTTTTCCAAAAATCGGCACGTCTTTGTGATCTGGCCAGAAACCGCACCAAATATCATACGTAAGATGTCCAAGAAGGAGATCATACTGAGTAGACATAAATGTGTTCAGTATGTCGTCTGCTTTTTTATCTGCTTCATCCCAGGCAAATTGCCAACCTCCATATTTAAATCCATTTGATGTATCTTCTTCCGGTCCGCCTGGAGCCTGCATGACACCATCAAGGGTAACAAATGTCGTTGTGATAATTTTTCTCATGTAAGTAAAATTATTTTAACAAAATTGCTTAAAATATATGTAAGAGTCATAGTGAAGCTTGAAGTTTCTTCTTCTTTGCTATTCTTGTAAATATCCAATAACCAATTATAACGCCAAATCCATTCAGAATTACATCATCAATATCGAATATACCCGTATGTAATATTACTTGCATTCCTTCAATGACAAATCCACAACCAAATGATAGAATCACTGATTTTTTCCACGTCATGTTCTGATAGATGAACGGAACGAGAAATCCAATTGGTACAAGTGGAATAATATTTCCGATAAGATTGATACCTCCGATAATCAACCCACTCTTTCCAAGCAAATATGGCAAAATAGTCTTAAAGGGAATAACGTTGGCCTGCCCATTTGCGTCAGTTCCTCCAAAATTAAATATCAAATGACCTATTCTGATAAGCGGCACATGTCTAAACACCATTACCGTAACAAGAATTACACTATACGCGAAGAGAATAAATGAAACTAATAACTGCTTCTTCATTATGAAAAAAGTATAACAGATGAGGGACTAAAAGTTATATCTGGTACTACAAAATCTTTAATGGAGAAAACTAATAATAAGAACGATATCTGTTGGATCGGGATGTACGGAAGATCATCTAGAAAATCTATACCATACCCAACAGTAGTTATACAAAAAAGTAGCAATCAAGTCATCAATAAGGCAATAACAAAATATTTGAGTATTTTGTATAGTACGCTTTATTCTAGTTAAACATATCGCAATATTGTATTCTGTCCATAGATAGAGTATCTTGAATATATGGAAGACATGGAGGGCTCCCCACCACCAGAAAAACAAAGAATAAGTAAAGAAAGACTACATCGTAGTGTACTTAGAAAAGTAGGATTTGATACACCTAAAGAGGATATTTTGAGAGTCTCTGCAAGAGAAACGCTTCTAAGAGCTCGTGCAAAAAAAGGAGTTCGTAAACTTGAGCGCTATGCCAATAATGGAAATGCTTCTGGTCCACTTCCACCTAAAGAAAAATAAATTTTAAGGATAAAGATTTATCAGCTATCGAGTATCATTAGGATCTTTAACTCTTTGCTTGTGGTATGGCCTTTACCTGAATTAGATATATTTAAATAAATGATTTTTATCACGACATAATATAACATTCTGTTATATAATTTAGACATGTATGCGTATAAAACCATTTTTGCTTACTAAAGTAAGAATTATTGTATTCCTTACAATAATTGTTATCATTGGCGGTTTATTACGTTTTTCAGCTATTACCACTGATCCACCAGGGCTGTACATTGATGAAATTTCAATAGGTCTTAATGCTTATGATATTCTCCATACTGGCAAAGATCAGTATGGCTACTCTTATCCTTTAACCTTTAAATCCCTTGGTGACTATAAAATGCCTGTTTATATCTACTTAGCTTCGCTTTCGATGTCGTTGTTTGGCAAAACTGAATTTGCAATCCGTTTCCCTTCAGCACTTGCTGGCACGCTTACGATTATTGTTGTTTTCTTTCTCACTAAAGAACTGATAGAGAATGACAAAAAAATGAAAAAACACGCCTCAATTTTGGCACTTCTTTCAGCTGGGATACTCGCCATCTTACCTTGGCATATACAATTTTCCCGTGGTGGATTTGAGGTAACTGTCGCCTTGTTTTTCTACAGCATAGGATTACTTTTGAGTCTTATCTTTTTTAAAAAAAATAAATTACAGTATGCGCTTTTTGCAGTAATGACTTTTGCACTTACTATGTATACATACCATACGTACCGGCTCTTATCTCCATTAACTGTCTTTATTGAACTTCTGTACTCGATAAAAAATAAAAAATATATGAAAAATATGATTCTTGCATTTGTATTATTTTATATTCTTGCTTATCCAATAATTTCATATTCACTTACACCAGTAGGGCAGACCCGACTACAACAAACCTCAGCTTTTGTTAGTAATCCCTATCCTCAAGGTACAGAAAATAATCTAGCAGATGGGATAATTTTTATTACTAACTATCTCTCTTTTTTTTCTTTATCTTATCTTTTTTATACAGGAGATCAGATTAATAGACATCAAATTGCTAACTTTGGCTTACTTTATCTTTGGCAGCTTCCTTTTATCTTTGCGGGTATATATTTTGTTATTAAAAAAATACAAAGTAATTTTCTTCGCTTTAGTATCTTTATACTATTATTTATAGCGCCGATTCCTGCTGCGTTTGCAGTTCCAAGTCCCCATACATTGAGATTTTTGCTGAGTAGTATTCCATTTAGCATACTTACTTCATTTGGCTTATATTATATATTTACGCTGAAAAAGCCATGGAAGAAATTTATTATTGGGCTAACAATTTTTTTTGTACTAGCTGAATTTTGCTATTTTGTTGATTACTATTTTATACATTATCCAAAAACTGCATTAATTGATTGGGGAGGAGAATGTAAAGAAGTTGTCTATGACATCCAGAAAGAATCCAATCGTTATAATCATATTGTTGTTGATCGCAATATCGATTGTATTCCAGAATATTTCATGTTTTATATCCCAACAACTCATATTGTCTATGCTGATCCTGATTGGCGCGAGCCTTCATCTTGGAAAAATAAACCAGTTCTCTATGTCAGACCTTTTTATGGAAATAAACATCCCGATCATCTGATGTATAACGTATACTTACCAAACATAAATCATGATATTTTTGCGCAATTCATAAAATTATGAAATTCTTATTAATCCTTATAACATGGATCATTGAATTACTTGCATTTAAACGCTGGTTCTCTTGTTGGCTATTTAAGAGTTTCTTATACTACACTCCCAAGATACTAACAGCTCGAGTAGTTGATGCAATAAACAATGATAAAGGTATGCCGCATTTGCTCACACATATACTCCATAACAAAGTCTTATATTTTTTCTGGGGAAGTGCACAAACAGTACTTGGATATTGGGATATCCAATTCTTAAGTAACTTCATCGGCATAATCGGTGCATTTGGAGTGATGCTAGGAGTATGGTATTTTTTTACCAAAGATTTACATAATAAATTAGCAATAAGTCTTGTTGCTCTGAGCATTGCTGTCCCATTTACGGAAATGGTTTTCCAACCAAGTATAGCCTTTTTTTTGAAATTACTTATCTTCGGTGTTATCTTTCAGACTCTTTCTCTATATGGTTTATCGAGATTCTTGAAAGAAGCGACAGTACTTAAATATTGTCTTATTGTGGGTATAAATTGCATTTCAATAATAGCAGTTTTTCTTTTTCCTCTTTCACAACTTGCCTTTTGTTTAAAAATTTAATGATAAGATAACAAAGCAAAAGTGAAACTAATGTACTTGACTTGTAAGCCTTAATCGAAGATGCCCTCAGGTACGATCTTGGAACTTTTACACACAAAATGTTTGAGAATAATTGCGGATTAATGTACTATACATAAGCGCATCTTCCGCTTTTTTCGCTTTATCAGTATTCTTCAATGCTTTTTCCATAGCAATTAATATTTTTTTAAAATAAGGTTTTAATTCGTTTTGTTTTAGTTCGTTTTTTCGCAATAATGCTTCCTCTAAAAATCTTTCAGCCATTCTATCTGAACCTCTGTATAGTCCTTTGGCAACTCTTAGTAAATCCATTGATAGCGATTCTAAAATGATCTTATTATTCATAAAACTAGTTTAAAAAAATATTTTGTTAACTCTTCATATTTCTTTCTTATTTCTTGATCTTGTATTTCGTTACTGCTATTGTTATCGTTTGGTCGGATGTTTATGAATGAATTGAAATCAATATCTTTGGTTTCTAAATCTATTCCTCCTCCCCAGATAACTGATTGCTTTGATCCATTTTTTAATAATACCTCTTCAGATTCATAGTGTCTATCACAACCTGCAGAGCAAATCTTCTTTTCTATATCAATAACAGTTTTTATATATGTATCAAATACTTCCTGTAATTTTTCAATTTCTTCTTTTGTATATGGAGTAGTTTTGGTGATTATCACAGTTTTATTATAGCAAATTTGTTTTCAGGCAAACATTGATAGTGCCCGAATGGATACGATCTTGGAACTTTTATAGTCAATTTTAATCTTTAAAACCTAATCCAAGTCATTTATGGCAAACAGCCTGACCGCTCAGCTGTCGATAGGCAAGTGAATTTATTTTGTTTATCAATGCAGTTAGGCTATAATGAACACACATGATTGAACTAGAAAAGACACTTCGGGTACTTCCAATTCATGTTATTAATCCACAAGCTAATAAAGAAAGAGCAATAAATACAGGAGATGAACTCGAATCACTTATCCGGACTTTGGGAGGAGAGATCCCAGACCGTATTATCCAACATCTTGAGCACCCCGATCAAGCAACATATATTGGGAAAGGGAAAGTAATTGAGGTACTTGAAAAAGTTAAAGAATTATCAATTGATGTTGTCGTGTTGAATACCATGGCTAAACCCCGACAAGTTCATACGCTTAAGACACGATTTCAACAAGCAAATCCCCAAATCGATGTTTGGGATCGAATGGATTTAATTCTGCAAATTTTTGATAAACATGCAAAAACGACTGAAGCCAAACTCCAAATAGAACTTGCTCGAATGCGATACATGGGACCGAGAATTTATGGTATGGGTGCGATTATGTCACGACAAGGTGGGGGAATAGGAACGCTTGGAGTCGGAGAAACCAATACTGAGCTTATGAAACGCCACTGGCGTGATCAAATAAAAAAAGTTACTGATCAGCTTGATAAAATAAGCGAAGCTCACAATGCACAACTTGAGCAGCGAAAACGAGCAGGATTTAAAACAGTCTCAATCGTCGGGTACACAAATGCTGGAAAAAGCTCGCTGTTTAATCTTTTAGCAGGCGAACATGTCCTCGTCGAAAACGCATTGTTCGCAACACTTGATAGTACTGTCAGCAAAATATATATCCCACAAATTGAAAAAGAAATTTTGCTCACTGACACGATCGGATTTATTCGAAATTTGCCACCGCGTTTAATTCAGGCATTTAAATCAACACTTATGGAATCTGTCCACGCAGACGTATTGCTCCATGTAATCGATGTTTCTGATCCTGAAGTTGAGGAGAAAATACATGTAGTTAATAACATTCTCCATGAACTTGGTATTCATCTTGACGCCCATATGGTCTATGTCTTCAATAAAATTGATATCGCATCCAATCTTGATGAAGAAAGCCTCCGAACAAAATATGCACAATACTCGCCAATTTTTATATCGGTAAAGGGACAAAAAGGCATTGATAAAATTTTTGAAAAAATAGCGGAGAGGATTGAAAGTGAAGCATCCTCAGTGCCTCAAAAAGAAACTTAGTTCTAGGAGCTCGAATGAGTATGATCTTGGGACTTTTTATATGAACTAATTTTATTTTTCTAAAAGTTTTTTTAATCCTTCTAAAAACATTTGCCAATTTTTTTCGGAACGTTCTTTTTCTTCCTCATTTGCATTATTATCTTGAGTAAGTATTATTTTGGTAGTGTCTTCCTTTCGTTCTAATTCGTATTTAACACGATGATAATTTTCAGGAATATCCGCAACTCCTGATAGCGGAGAATAATGTGTTACTTCGAGTACTTTTTCCGGTTCAATTCTAACGATATTTCCTTTATCTTCATAGGGTTTTCCTTGCCATTCACCTTTCCAGATAATAGAACTTCCTTCTTTCCAATCGGAAATAACTGTTGTCCCAAACATATATTGCTTAATTAAATCAGGATTTACTAATGCATTCCAAACTTTAGATATTTGTGCATTAACAGTAATATTAGCTTGTGCAATAAATCCTTTACTCATAGAAGTATTATAAAAACTAAATCTAGATAAGGCAAGCTGGAGTGAATGGAATATAGAGATGAGTTTAGCTGGCACTCGTGACGATTTTCGAACGTTTCAGGGTATGAAAAGATTAAATATCCAGAGTTAGTTTATCGAAAATCTCGACAGTTTTTAGAAACCAGTCTGTTTTTTTAGGGCTTCTATTTGATAATTAAGATCAAAGAGATCATGTACGACTATCCCACCTGCAAGAAAAAACTGACGTTGAGTAGGATTATCAAAACGTCTTTCCAGATCTACAGCATTTGTAAAATCAGGTTCAATTTCTTTAGCATGAGATGCTCTATCCCAAACAGCGCTTCTGATTTGCCTTGCCATTTCGAGACTGGGTAATCTTGCAAATGGTGAGAACTTGAGTGGTCCCTCAGCTCTTTGTAATGACTTTTCCTCTATATCATCTAAAAGTAGACGAAACAGGACTCTTTCCTGATCTTCTTCCTGGGTTGTTCTTGGATCAACTAAAACCTTGTCGTAAGCATCAAGTGTATTTCCAGAAAGACAAGGTATTGGAAGACTCTCATATTCTCCTGTAAGTGCTAAGGCTCTTGAGAAAACTTCTATTCCTTCTCCCCATAATGCATGTCTTAGTTGAGGTTCAGGGTTATCCAACCGGTCATCAAGCAGATTTTTGTATTCTTCACGAGTTCCTAGCCTTCTTTGTGTTTCCTTATCATAACCGTCATATAATTGCAGAAACATCGCATGGCTCCCTGAATTGATGGGGAACACATCCACCGGGCTCCCTGGATAATATCCGTTAAAGACTGTCATAAATAAATCATTGGGTTGTGAATCCCAAAGTGATTCTTGACGTCTTCCGCTTCCTCCTTTTTTGCCTTCAGCAAGAGTTGCACGGCTCGCATCCCATCTTGCTGGAATTATTTTGCCATTTCTCTGTTCAATTGCTGACATAGCTCAGGAGTATATACTTTTATAAATCACTATGCAACAAATTATTAAGGCTAAAGTCCGAATCCAGACAAGGGCAAGTCATTTTTCAGGAAATTTTGAGGCCAATTTATGACTAAAATGGTGCTGTCAAGCCTGCACCCATGGGCATCTCTGTTCGCTTTGCTCACTCCGAGATTCGAGCTGAAACACGAGTGTATGCCACCGATATCTCACAAAAAAAGGCACCTCTGGGTGTCTTTTTTCCTGAGCTGTCGAGCACCCTTCGGGTATCTTCGCTCACGTTGTTCGCTGCGACCTGGAAGACGAGACTATCCAGATACAAAAAAGACCCTCTTGAGGGTCTTTTTTTTGTATGCTGTCGAGCCTGGATTCGAACCAGAATAAACGGATCCAAAGTCCGTTGTCCTACCGTTAGACGACTCGACAATATTTGACTGTTACTAATATCTTCTAAACTCCGACTCAGTCTCCTTCGGAGTCCGTTGTGTCAGCCTTTCGGCTGCCCTCCCTTTGGTCGCCTACGTGTTAGACGACTCGACAATATCTAGTTATAAGCAATTCTCTTAATCGAGGAGTCCCTTTAGGGACGACTCGACAATATCTAATTAAGTAACGACGAATTCAATTTTACTAAAATTTAACTGAAAAAGCTAATATTAGAAGACACTTACTGAGATTTACTGAAATAAGTAAAGATACCCATAGGGTACTCGACAGCATCTTTTATACTTAAACTTAAAATTTAAGCCGAGCTAATTTGCCTCTCTGATATACTAAATAGTATGACCTCTTCACAAATCGATCAGAGGATTGATGACTATATCGCTACCTTGCCAGCATGGCAGCAAGAAATTTGTAGCCATGTCCGCAAGCTTGTCCACGAAGCAGATAAAGAAATTGTCGAAACAATTAAACGAACGAATCGGCCGTATTTTGTTCTCAATGGCAATATCTGTGCTCTTCTTGCCACCCGCGATCATGTAAATGTTTTTATTTATGATCCTATTGCACCAGATCCAGAGCATATTATTAACCAAGGCGAAAATAATGCAACAGCACGAGCTATTCAGATCTATCAGAACGACAAACTTAATGAAAAAGCCTTTGTAGAACTCGTGAGAGCAGTCGCTGCCAACAATCGCGCCGGAGGATGGCGAAAGGTGCAAAAAGAGAAGTAACTGTACCGTTTTGTCCTCTTGCAATTACTTAAAACTGGCAGTATTATGAAGAAGAGCTATCTTTATGCAACTTAATTATCTCTCAGTCATTATCGCAACAATTGTCCAATTCGCCATCGGAGCAGTATGGTATAGTGCACTTTTTGGAAAATTGTGGGGGAGAATTCATGGTTTTGATAAATTACCCAAAGAAACACAACAAAAAATGATGAAAGCCATGGGACCTTTCTATGGTCTCCAAGCACTTGTTACCCTCATCACCTCATTTGTTCTTGCTCTCTTTATTACATACTTACCAACGTGGAATCCATATGCAATGGCAGGATTCTTCTGGATCGGATTTGTTGTCCCAACACAAGTAAGTGCTGTTATTTTTGGCGGGACAGAAAGTAAATGGATCGTTAAAAAGATTGCGGTTCAAGCAGGAGCTTCAATACTATGCCTCGAGGCAGCTGCAGCTGTACTCCACGCTTTTGTCTAACCTAATATTGACTCAATAGACAATCAAACGTATACTAGAACGTATGTTACATGCAACTCCTTTTCTACTCTTTGACGGAAATTGTGCTGAGGCAATGACTTTTTATCATGACGCCTTAGGCGGAGACCTCACACTGACCAAGCTTGCTGACACTCCTATGAAAGATATGTTCCCACAAGAGAAATGGGAAAGGCTTATCAATGCGCATCTCAAGAGTGGTGATATCGAGATCTCCGCAACTGACTGGATGGCATCTCCACAATACGAACCAGAGCAGGGGAATACAACCGCGATATTTGTTATCGGAGAAGGATACGATGAGTTAGAGACAATTTTTGGCAAACTTTCAGAAGGGATAGATAAAGAGAGTCAGGGCAGCCGTTTTCAAGAGCTGCATGAGTTGCCATTTGGAACATATGGACAATTTACTGATAAATATGGCGTTCATTGGATATTTAAGGGAGACAAAAAAGAACCATAACAGGTTACGTAATTACTACTTACTATGAATCCTATTACGCACTTTATTGTCATTCTTCTGCCTTTTTTACTACTCATTTTCTGGATGTGGATGTTCTCTGATATGGTCAACAATACGGAGATCTCACGTAACTTAAAAACTCAATGGTTTGTAGCATTTATTTTATTCAATGTCCTTACCGCAATTTTCTATTATGTAACCGTCTACAGCCGAAGAAGTTAATATTACTGCAAATTCATTAAATCAGCCAATTTCTTAACCGTCGTATAATTCCTAATTGTTATCTCTTTATAAATTTTCTTGGTACTCAATTTGGGAAAGCCACTTTGGGTCAGTCCGCGCGTAAATGTCGACATGTAGACACACCTATATCCTTTATCAATAGCGTCAACTCCGTCTCTCAACTGTGCTTCTTTGATAACATCTTCTGGCTGTGCACCATCCCTCACAAAAGCGATATATTTACGTAAATCATCTTTTTTCCATGGAGCAGGCATCTCCTCAAGAACTTGTTCAATTTCTTTTTGGGAGAGAATTACACTTTTGATGATAAAAAACTGTTTTTCCAAAAGGTCATCAATTTGTTGTGTTAACTTCTCAATACTTTTTTCGTCTGATTCAAAAAGGATATTGCCGCTATTGATATATGTCGAGACATTCTGGAAACCTGCCTCACTAAATGCATCTTTTAGCTCAGACATCTTGATAATGCCTTTTCCACCGACATTTACTCCTCGTAGAAGTGCCACATATTTCATAGAGATAGTGTAGCATACCAATGCTTATATTAGCCACGCAGTTCCAATAAGAAGTAACGAAAATACAGTAATAACAATTAAAGAAAAGAAGAAAATTTTGCGGGCCCAGCGACTATCATCAGTTGTCCTAAAGCCTTCAATCGACAAAATAAGCCAACAAATCCCAAACGCAGTCATAACAATGAAATAAATATATCCTGTGTAATGAAGAATAGTTAATAAGTCAGAAACGAGTATAAATATGATGATATAAGCGAGTATCTGAATTTTGGCTTGGAAAAAGCCTTCTTTAACAGGAAGTACTGGTATTGATGCAGCTGCATAGTCTCGAGATCTGAACATTGCAATTGCATAAAAATGTGGCATCTGCCAGATAACCAGAATTAAAAATAACAAAAGAGCGGCCATATCGAAATTATTGGTAACCGCACAATAGCCAACCACAGGCGGCACAGCTCCTGAAATACTTCCAACGATTGTCCCATGGACGGATCGACGTTTGGAGATGCCGTACATGATGACGTAAAAGAAAAAGCCAATAAAAGCAATGCCAAATGTTAAAAAATTTGTGTTAATAAGAAGGATAAGAAATCCAAGTATTCCTAAAATTGTTGCATAGATAACCGCATGAAACTCAGAAATAGTTTTGGTCACGAGTGCCCGCCGCTGTGTGCGTTTCATTTTGGAATCAATGCCTTGATCCATAACATTGTTAAAGACACATGCCGATGCGATAACTAATGAAAGCCCCAAAAGCATAGAGAGGAAAAGTTCTAGGCTAAACGAACTTTTGGCAGCAAGAAAAAAACCGCCAATAGCGGTTAGGGCATTTCCGTATATTATTCCTGGTTTGGTTAGACGATAATATGCTTTAATCAAAATCTAAAAACCTTCTCCGTTTTGCATGACAGTATTTAATTGGACAAGACTCATGTTGTAATTAAGATGCTGCATAATCCAGATTGATGCAACAACTACGACTAGAATGATACCAAAAAACGAAAGAAAAATAACGAGATTAAGACGAGGTTTGGATTCTTCTCTCATATGAAGGAAAAAGACGAGTTGAACAATAAGTTGGAGCATCGCAAAAATGATAATGATAGTCACCTGAAAATCTGGTGTAAAAAGGTGCTTGGTGATAAGAAAATAGGGAATAAGCGTCAAAATAAGTGAGGAGATAAATCCCGTCACATATGATCTGAATGTTTTTTGTGCTTGTTCTTTTGTTAATGGTTCTGCGTTATTCATAACTAAACTAAATTGCTCCCATCAAATAGACGATGGTAAAAATGAAAATCCAAACAATATCCAAGAAATGCCAGAAAAGACTCAAGAGTGTCAACTTCCTTCCAATCCCAACAGTCAGTCCTTGCGACTTTACTTTTATCATACAAATAGCCATCCAGAAAAGTCCAACTGTAATATGCAGTCCATGCGTCGCAACAAGCGTAAAGTATGATGAGAGAAATGCGCTTCTTTGCCAACTATTTCCTTCTTTGACCAATTTACTAAATTCACTTATCTCCAAGCCCAAAAATGATAGACCCAATAAAAAGGTAATCCCAAGCCACAGAAGCACCTGATTTTTATTGTTCTGGCGTACCCCAAGGGCACTAGCCATTCCATGGCGGCGGACGGCAAGAATTGCAAGTCCTGCTGTAAAACTACTCGTGAGAAGGATAAGGGTCTCAGTAAGTGCAAATGGCAAATCAAACATCTCTTTTCCACTTGGCCCATTGAAAATATTTCCATGAAGCACTGCATATGTCGCGAACAGTACTGCGAACATAAGAAGGTCGGTCATAAGATAAACCCAGAAACCAAAGACAGTCTTATCTCTGGTTATTGCTTCTTGATGATTTTCGTGATGAATAATCTTTTTTGAATTTGCCATATTATTTGTGCCTCAATTTTTTCTCAATTTTTTCAACTTCTGCAGCAGTCAGGACATATTCTGTATGTTCATCAAATGTGCGAAGAAGGGTACAAACTATTGCTCCACCAAGTCCAATAATCGCAAAAAGCCAAGCATGAAATACCATCGCAGTACCAAAAAGAAAAACAAAGGCTGCTAAATAAATTGCCATTGGAGTATTCTTGGGAAGTTCGATATCTTCATATTTGATTGGCTTTTTATTTTTCCCAGTTAATTTCATCTCCCAAAAAGGATCACGACTTGTAACTTGTGGAATAACTGCGAAATTATAAAATGGTGGGGGAGATGAGGTCGCCCATTCAAGGCTTCTACCATTCCATGGATCTCCAGTGAGATCGCGATTTTTATTTCGTTGAATAACACTGACAATAATTTGTAAGATCTGAAGACCGACGGCAAGCATAATAATACAAGCTCCTGCCAATGAAACCATAAAAAGATATTGCCAACCATTTGAGGCGTCGATATGATCAAGCCTTCGAGTTGCACCCATCATGCCAAGCATATAGAGTGGCACGAAAGAAACAAAAAATCCAACAAGCCAAGTCCAAAAAGCCCATTTTCCGATGCGTTCATTGAGTCTAAAACCAAAGACTTTGGGGAACCAATAGGTGAAACCTGCAAAGATACCAAAGAGAGCACCACCGACGATCATCGTATGAAAATGAGCTACAAGAAACAGACTATTATGGATCTGAAAATCGACAGGCGGCAATGCCATAAGAATTCCAGCCATACCACCGAAGGTAAATGTACTGACAAATCCAAAAAACCAATAAATCGGCGATTTGAAAATAATTCTTCCACGGAAAAGAGTAAACAGCCAATTAATTATCTGGACACCCGTCGGGATCGCGATAAACATCGTCATGATGCCAAAAAATGCATTAATATCTGCACCCGCTCCCATGGTAAAGAAGTGGTGAAGCCAAACCGAGAATGAAAGGATGGTAATAGCTCCCACGGCTACGATGAGAGACTTGTAACCAAAAATTTTTTTCTGAGCAAAGGTGGATACAATTTCTGAGTAAATACCAAATACTGGAATTATCAAAACGTAAACTTCAGGATGTCCCCACATCCAGATAAGGTTCCAATACATCATCGCATTACCACCATTATCCAAAGTAAAGAAATGCATACCCAGATATCGATCCATTGTGAGAAGAATCATGGTCATGGCAAGAATTGGAAAAATAGAGATAACAAGGATCATCCCCATAAGAGATGCCCAGGTGAACATCGGCATACGCATAAGTGACATGCCTGGTGCACGCATTTTAAGAATAGTGACGACAAAATTTATTCCTCCAATTAATGTTCCTAACCCTGAAACCTGAAGACTCCAAATCCAATAATCAACTCCGACGCCGGGATTGAATTGAAGCTCTGAAAGAGGCGCGACAGCAAGCCAGCCTGTCGGTGCAAATTCACCTCCAAGAACAAAAAACATATTGATAAGAAGCACTCCAGCGACATAAAGCCAAAATCCAAGTGAGTTAAGGAAAGGAAATGCGAGATCTCTGGCACCAATCTGAAGGGGGACGATTAAATTAATCAAACCAAACAAGAATCCCATTGTCACGAAAAAGACCATGATATCTCCATGAGCTGTGAAGATTTGCTGGAAATGGTCAGCGCTCAGATAGCCATGCGTCGCGCCCAAGAATCCTGGAGCATTGCCTGCACCTATCACTTGCTGAGTCCATATCATCACTGCATCAAGTCCACCTCTGAGGAACATAAAGAAAGCGACAATCATATACATAATCCCGATCTTCTTAGGATCAGTTGAGGTCAGCCACTCGCCCCAGATCCACTTCCAACGCTTGAAATAGGTAAGAATAGCTGAAACCAAAATCCCAAGTGCAATAAATGCTCCTGTTCCGCCAAGAGTAAACCATTCGTGTGGCAGTGAGCTCCATGTAAGTCTTCCGAAAATAAATTGTTCCATAAATAAATTAATCTCTAATTCCTAAATTCTAAATAAATCCAAATTTTCTAAATTCTAATTTTCAACATTTGAATTTTGAAATTGTTTCGTATTTAGATATTAGGAATTGGGATTTTATCTCACATTTTTCCCATCCCCGGCATCATTTGCATCTCTGATGAATTTGTTTGTCCTGGCGCGGATGTCGGCATATACATATATTTCGAGACAATTATAGTATAGAGATTTTCAGGGATAGATGAATAGTAGTCAACAGGATTGTCTTGCGATGGCTGAGCTAGCTCATTGAACGCATCTAATGACAGATCTTTTGGAGAACGATGAGCAATCTCAACCCATTTATCAAAATCTCCTTGAGTCATCGATTGTACTTTAAAATCCATATCAGAAAATCCTGCACCATTTATCTCTGCGTCCACGCCGCGATAGATCCCGGTTCCATTTGCCATCAGATGTGTTTGGGTCGCCATACCAGACATGGCATATATTTGCCCTCCGAGTTGTGGAATCCAAAATGAATTCATAGGAGTATCTGAGGCAGTAAGCTCAAAGTTGATAGGAGTAGCCTCAGGGATAGCCATATAATTTACTGTCGCAATACCTTGATCAGGATAGATAAAGAGCCACTTCCAACGAAGAGCGACGACCTGAATTGTCAAAGGTTTTTTAGTGGATGCAAGCGCATCATGTGGATCCATTTTATGAGCAGTAATCCAATTGAGTACTGAAAGAAGACAAATAATAGCCGTTGGGAATGCCCATAAAGCAATTTGCAATTTGGTATTGTGATCCCAGTCTGGAGTGTACTTGGCTTTTTTGTTACCGTCATGATACCTCGTGCCTACATAGATCGCAAAAAGAAGAACAGGTATCACAACAAGAAACATAAGAAAAAGAGAAGTTATAATAAGATCTCTCTCCTGAAAAGCGACGATGCCTTTGGGATTGAGGATTTGGAAATTTTTTCCGGCAAGAATGATTTTACCAAATAAGTAGATATCAAAAGCGATAAATAAAAAGATAAAAAGTTTAATTAATTTTTTCATTATATAACCTACTTATTCTCAGTATAACATTGAAATACTAGGTCTTTGCAAATGGAAAAATATATACATTTATTCGTATTCATATATAATAGTGCAATATGAGAACAAAAAGCGATTTTAAAACCTATCATCATGAAGTATATCAACAACTTGAACATGAACTCAAAGCTATATCTAGCAACAGAACTACTGTTATCAAAAAGGATTTTCAAGACTTAGAAAAAGTACATACGAGATTTGTTGAGAGTTTGTTTGGCGGAAAAATGATACGCGGAACTCTGGTGAAGTTGGGTTATGAACTCGTTTCTAAAAAAGAAACAAAAGAAATCCTCAAGCCAGCTGCTGCATTTGAGATATTTCATTCGGCGCTTCTTATCCATGATGATGTAATTGATGCAAGCCCTCTGAGACGTGGGAAACCAACCGTCTATATGCAAGAGAGAGACAAGCAATTGGGGATTTCACAGGCAATTTGCCTCGGAGATCTGGGTATTACACTGGCTGTCAGAATACTCGCAGAAAGTAATTTCCCGCCTGAAAGAAAAAATAATGCACTTTCATACTTTCTGACCATGATCTCACAAACCATTCTTGGAGAAATGCTTGATATACAGTCTGCACAAACATACGAACGAACCGAGCAACAAGTCATGAAAGTTCATCTAATGAAAACTGCCAACTATACAATTGTCGGTCCACTTACTGTAGGAGCAATTCTTGCTGGAGGAGATGAGACACTTTTGGAGAACATAAAACGTTTTGGGGAAAAGGTGGGAGTCGCGTTTCAAATTCAAGATGATATCCTTGGTGTCTTTGGCGATAATACAGAGATTGGCAAATCAACAACGTCTGATATTGAAGAGAATAAAAGCACACTGTTCATAACATATTGTCTAAAGCATGCAAATGCTAAGCAAAAGGCTTTTTTGAAGTCGTACTATGGCAAAAAAGATATCACCAAAAAGCACTATGAAGAAATTAAAACGATTTTTGTTACGACTGGAGCACTCACATATTGCCAAAATAAGATAGCGGAACTCACAGCTGAAGCAAAAAAAATCATCCCATCATTAACAAAGGATAAGACTAAACAAAAGCTACTGGCACAATTTACTGATCTACTTATAAAAAGGAATAAATAGTAAAATATTTTAATCGTCTTATGTAATTTCTCCAATTGTATGCTGAGGCCTACATAATCCATTAGCTACAGAACCTATTTCAATACCATCTGTTGTACGTCCTGCCATAATCTCATCTTCTGAAACAAAACGTAATACATCGTCAAATTGTCCTGTTTCTGCTCTTTTTAATTTTTCAACTAATCTTTCCGAAAGCCCAACATCATGTATTTCAGATAACCTTAACGTGAGTTTTCCAGATTGGCCTGATCGTGTCGATAATCCGATTTCCCCAAAATATCCAGCAAAAGAAACAGGAGTCGATTCTAATTCAGGTATATCAGTATCTGTTAAGACACCTGACTCAGTAACAAGCTCTTCCACTATTTCTCTATATGGGTCAGTCTCTCTATCTTTCCGTGTAAGAAACCATTTTAGTAGAGTATTTACACCTTTACCATTCATAACAAAACGAAGATCATTCCCTTCATCAAAAGATTCTGGTGTTAATCCAAGCATCTCGCTAATTACTGTTATACCTTGCGGTGTCGCCTCAATTGCGCCACCAACAGGAGTTAAGACAGTCTTTCCTTGTCTCTTTTTAACTATATTCGTTAATAATAAATAGTTACCCTGAGTATCTGTAATTCTGGCAAAAGCTGAACAACTTATTCGCAAAGCAGATTCGTTAAGTAAAGCTCGGTCTGAATTCCTTCCTTCTGAGTCAATAGCTCTTACAGGCATAATTGACACATTATATCTACTTATTGTTTGTCTGGCAATAAATTCCTTCTGCAGTATCTCTTAAAATAGTCTATACTATTTATATATAACTATGGAACCGCTGCCCGATCCATTTTCTCCCATTTATCTTCTATTCTATGCTCTTCTTTTGACTATCATTTTTTTCTTGTTCGTGAGAAGACGGCCACATCATGAAACCCAAGAAGAAAAACATGTCGTTGTTGTCGGTGGAGGATTTGCCGGAATTGCTGCAATCTTACGATTACGTCGACATCAGTATGATACGTCGATCAAAATAACACTCATTGATAAAAATACTTATCACTTATTTACTCCTTCTCTGTACGAAGTCGCGACCTCTGAAGAACCTCGCAAAAATGTCGCAATTCCATTCTCAAAAATTTTTATGAGTGGTGTTGAGACTATCCACAAAGCAGTCAAAACAATCGATCCTACCACCAATACCATTACCTTGGCTGATAAAACGACAATCAATTACGATTATCTCATTCTCACAGCTGGAAGTCAGCCTGCGTATATGGGGATTCCAGGACTTGAGAAATACAGTACTGGATTTAAGACACTTCAAGATGCGCTTGCCATCAAAAAGAAGATACGAGATCTGTGTTGCAAAGATGGCAAATGCAACCGCAAAGTCCAAGCAGTTATCGGAGGTGGAGGATTTGCGGGGACCGAGCTTGCTGCTGAGCTTCTGACATACAAAGATAGAATTGCAGTTCAAAACGGTCTTGATAAAGAATGTCTTGAGATAACAATCATTCAAGGAAGTGATAAATTGCTTAAAGAACTTGATCCCCGAGTTTCAAATATGGCCGAGAAACGACTCAACGCCCCCAATGTCTATTTTGCTTTTGGCGGACACATCAGAGAAGTTACCAAAACAGAAGTCCTTACTGACAACGGCAAGAGTTTCCCTTATGAAATTCTTATCTGGACAGGCGGAGTGGAGCCCAATAGTCTTGCCAAGAATAATAATTTGCCAGTCACTCATAGAGGGGGAATTATGGTAAATACGTTCTTGCAGGTGAAAGGGTTTGACAATATCTTTGCAGCGGGAGATATCGCTGCTTATGTGGACCCACTGACTGAGCGTCCTGCGCCAAATGTTGCTCAAGTCGCTGAAGAACAGGGCGCAACAGCAGGTGAGAACGTCGCACGTCTTATCAAGCATGAAGGAATTGAGCCTTATATTTTCAGACATTGGGGATATGTCGTCCCACTCAAAGGATACTTCGCAGTGGCAGAATTGGTATATGGGATTCGGCTTGTTGGTTTTGCTGGATGGGTACTTCAGCAACTCGTACTGCTGAGATATCTCATAGGTATCATGCCTATGCATAGAGCACTTGACCGCTTCGACACATTTGAGTTAGAGATGGAAAAGTAATATTGCTTAGAAAATTTATTAGCTACCATTCCTATTCGTTTGCCGCACATGCCTTGCTACTATACCGATACCCTCCCGCGCTCGCGGATCTGCATAAATAGTTTTTCTTGCAAGTTCGTTACCTACACGAAGTAATACACGAGCAGCACTGAAACGCTCAGGCAAGGGCGACCCGATTGCATGCTCAAAGCGTTCTATGTGTGAGCGATCTTGTGGTCGTGGCAATACTGGAGTTCTTGCAGCACATTCTGCAGGTGGATTCCATGGACCTTGAGCAAGCGATTGGTGAAGTGGACCTTGGGCAGTCTGTAGTATACTTCCCTCTGTGGAGAAACCTGTTAAGAAATGCTGATTTCGTGGATTGGCTATGTAATCATCAAGTACTTGTATAAGTCTTTTTGGTGGAACCACTGGTTCATCACTGCTCATACGTTCTTGATTAAGTTCTCGTTGTTGGTCATGCCCAATTTGTAACTCAGAAAAAAGGAGCCGATTGATACTAGAAAGCGGAACATAATTATTCTCCATCGCTTGGAAAGAAGTTGCTAGTTCATCAGCTCCCGGGATTTCTCCATCGACAACTGTTCGTGACACTGCATGAGTGAGTATTAAATTAAGTGCTGTATCAGTGATATTCACAAACCAGGCCTCTTGTAAAAGTTTTGCAGTATCTCTATCATCTGTAGAAAGAGGGAACGGAAGAAGCATGCGGGCTGTTCTATCAGTGCTCTTAAACTCTTTTCTAACCTCTCTTTTATTCAAAAAAGCATCTGCATTTATGTCCCACAGATGCTGATAGTCTTGAGCGGATCCATACTGGACATCTTCTGTGAGAGCATTCACTGCAGGAATAGTAATTGCTAGTCCATGCTGAGAAAAAGCGTTAAGCGCTCCATGGTAAGGAGCTTGATACTGATCTGTCTGTTCCATTGGTGTATCTCCTCGTACATATACAGGAATAGCTCCTGACGTATCAGCAACTAAGGAATCTGTTTCCACACGACGAGAAAATCCATCCATAATATTGAGAGAAGAAAGATACACAAATACATTGAGAACTTCAGAATAAAATTCTCCAGCTATAGCTAATTCAGCACGTATAGGATGAGTCGTACGAAGGCCTGCAAAACGGCTTTCTAATGTTTCAAGAAAAGTATCTTCTGCTCCGCTGAGAGGATTATCCAACAAAAGTTGTGTTGTACTTGGCAGGGGAGAAATATCTCCTTCGTGAAATGATCCAGTTTCTTGAGGCATAAAATGTTATTGTAGAGGTAAATAAATAGGTTGTCAATTATTGACAACAATATATGTATATGGCTCAGGAAATTTTTCTACTATCGAAATTATGAAATATCGAACGAGTCAAGAAGAATACGAGGAATATCTTAGTGGAACCGCACAATGAATGCAGCAATTGTCCCGACGGTATAGGAAATAAGCGTATAAAACGTAATAGGGTACGAGAGATAATGCCTCCTGATTTTGAAGAATAAAAAGAGAACAAGAATCGTAATTATCAAAGAATAAACCAACCCCACCAAAACAGGATCAAAAGCCGCATAGGCAAAGATTGCCAGCGAATAAAAAAGTGCATTTATTATTGTCACAATCACATCTTTTTGGGAGTATGTCTTGTTGGGATGAATCTTCTCAGTAAAAAGAAGCGCAATTGTCATCAATATGCCACCTATGAAATAAAGGATATTGCCGGTGTAATAATCATTAAAAAAAAGCCCCTGACAGAGAATACTTTTCAGACTGTGTGGATTGCAGTATTGATTGAGAGTAAAGCTCGCAACTTCATGCAGGCCATTTCCTGTGGAGTAGAAATAAACGCCAATGACAAAAAGTAGTGGAAGCCAAAATAAATTCTTTTTACTAAATAATTGAAATTTGTCACTTATCAGATACAAAATAAAGAAGGGGATAATAACAGTTACGAGAATAATCAGTGATATCTGAACTACTTCATGTAGTCGCAAGAAATTGTATGGCTGAAGAAGAATTTTGGTCGTAAATGAAAATCTCTCGATGGTGACAAGAATGACTGAAATGGAAGTCAGAGTAAAAAGAAGATTAAGCTTATGCATACTATTAGTATAGTTAAAAACAAATAATCGTCAAGAATTATGACATACAAATTTATTGCATTTTATTTAGACTTATAGTACAATTCTCCGATGAGTAACCGTTCTATTGAAGCTGGTAATAGACCTGATATCCCTCGTACTAAAGAAACTACATTTATGTCTCAACTAACACCACGTGAATTGGGGTGGAGACCTTCAAGCCCTAAAACGGGTCTTATGGATAGCTCAATGGATGTACGGATGATACCTGGCAAAAACGGAAGAGATGCAACATACTTAGTCGCTTTTCCTCCGGTAAAAGGAGATTGGATGGCCCAAGTACTTACTGCTGCAACAAGTGAACCAAATCACTTTATTGCTATTAAACTTGTTATCGATCCTGATATGGACTTATTTGAACGAGTCCGCACCGATCCAGACAAAAGACTTTTCACCGGAATGACCCAGGCAGAACTGTTAAACATGCATAAAAAAGATCCTGTTATTGGAGAGACTATGACATATTTTGGGGAACACCATGAAGACAAATGGAGAAAAGCATTACTTGATTCCGACGTTGTATTACGAAAAGCATTTAGACAGATAAAATTTGTAGATATGGATTTTTTCCCAGACAGTGCTATAGAAGAAGCGAGTCAAGATCCAAAGCGTTATGAAAAAGAATGGTACTCCAGTAATTCCTATATAAATTATGAAGCATTTTTGAAAAGCGTAGGGAGAAACACAAATGTTCAAGATGTTTATCGTAAACATACACCAGAAGAATTTAGAGAATATTGGAATTGGGTAAGAACAGTTGTCGGTCCAGGCGAAGTACAATCTTTTGTTTCAGCACGATTAGAGGATGAAGGTAATATTCTCGTTGATGTTACTAGTCAGGAAGTAAGTGAAAGCCATATTTGGAGAGAAAATGAAAAACCGTCGTATACACTTTCAGTCGATGATGAAACTTTTAGTATTCAAAATGATACTACAACTGCGGTATTGAAGTTAAATGCGACAGGAGATCAGGCAAGACCATATGCGATTGAGTCACAAACTATACTTTTAGATCCTACAAATAATACGAATCAACTGAAACCCGTAGTTGCATGGCGACAGCGAATAGGGCAAGACGGACAGACAGTCGAAAGAGAATTTCTTACTGCTGATGAGATACAGGAGCAATTTGGAGATGTAGCTCAAGGGGAAGATTTGGATGACTATTTAGGGATTGTAGCACTGGCAGGATTCCAACCAAGTATACTAAGAAGAGTTCCAAAAAAAATGCATTTAAGACAAGAACGAGAACAAACAAGAAAAAAAGGGGGACAGGGGATGGAAGCTACACAAATTGGTGTATATCATAATTTGCAGGAAAGACGTGAAGAGATGTTAACAGATCCTGATGGAGTTCTTGGAAGTGTTGAAAGATTAGCTGCAGCTGCTTAAGTATCATTTTTGCTCGTAAAAAATTCTTTTATCTCTTCAACATCTTTGTGCATTTGGGCAATTAACTCATCAACTGAATCAAAGACTATATTGCTACGAATTTTCTTGTAGAGTCTAACGGTCACTGATTTCCCATAAATATCTTGATCGAAATTAAAGATATAACTCTCCAATTTATAATCAGACTTTTTAAATGTTTTGGCAGAACCGACAAATGATGCTGCCTGATGAGTCTGTCCATTTACTGTTATTTCAGATGCGTAAATTCCTTCGGGGATTTTTTTGTGAAGTGAGATATTGGCTGTGGGGAAGCCGAGAGATTTTCCACGACTTGCTCCACCTATGACAACTCCTGTAATTTTGTATAGTTCATCCATACCTGATAGTATACCAGATGAGCCTAGATGGTGCGTACTCTGTGATTGGCTTCTTCAGTAGTGACAGGCTTTACAATTCGTAAGACCTGGATAAGACCGTATCCAATGAGCAGATAGACTGCAATTGCGACAAGGAGAGACCAGTCAAAGAAGGATCTCGCAATTACTGTCACTCCAAAAATGCTTTGGAATGGAGCTGCGAAAGGATAGCTTAGGCCATAAATAAGTTGTGTAAATCCGCTAGCTGGATTGGCGCCAAGAATCTCAAAAACAAATCTAAATCCCAAAACCGCATCAATCAGTCCAACGATAAACCAAATTATATTATAGGAACGTACTACCGCTTTTTGCTGTTGGTATTCACGTGGTGCTGTACCATATCCATAATCTTCTCTGTTGGTACGAATTATTCTTCTATCTTCAATCATAATGTCATCTTACAGTCTATATACTTGATGAGTATGAAGAAGTCGTAATAAATAGGTAAGAATTGATGACTATAAGGTAATGCTATGCTATAATCACCTCACGTCTGCCCAGACAGAATGAAAAAAAATAAAAAAATCATTCTTGGGCTGCTTATTGGGATCCCACTCTTCCTCGGGACGATTAGTGCATTCCAACCATCACAATCACAAGTTCTCAGTGCCGCCAATTCTCATACTCCCAAGACGACGATCACCTCAGTCCAGACCAACACTGTCCCCACTCTCAAACTTACAGTCGCACCAACTCTCACACCTCGACCAACTGTTACTCCGCTTCCGACAGCCAAACCTACTATATATATAGTACCGACCAAGCCATATGTCGCACCTACAACTCCACCTGCAACTACTCAATCAATAAGTGGCCTGAGCAATAATAATTATTATCAAAACGTAAATGGAAATGAAGTTCATGCGCCAGCACACTCGACTGACAACTCTGTCCCAGCAGGAGCAACAGCCAAATGTGGTGACGGGACATATTCTTTTTCCCAACATCACAGTGGTACATGTTCTCACCACGGCGGAGTAGCAGAATGGCTCTAACTACTCAACTTCCCAACTCTCGGTAAATAGGATATACTAAAGTAGACATCTCATGAAAACCGATCAAAAATATCTGCGTCCTCCTTTTATCCTCTCCAAGATAATAAATCCTCTAATAGTAGCATTGCGTCTGGTCCCGATTCTAACTGTCAAAGGAAGAACAACTGGGAGATGGATCAATGTACCAGTCACGCCTCTTGAATATAAAAACGAAACATATCTTGTCGCACCAAGAGGGGAGACTCAATGGGCAAGAAATTTGAGAATAAATGCAAATGCACGACTCACTATAAAAGGCAAAGTAAGAGAATTCAAAACAACTGAAGTTTCAGGCACGTTACAAAAAGAAGTGGTACAGGAGTATCAAACAAAAGTCCCAGCAGTCAAAAGCCAATTTCTCTCCCTCCCAGACCCCAAAGACCACCCAACCTTCAGACTCAACTTCACAAACTAAGCCCAAGCTACCAAAGCAAACAAAATAAGAGTATAATATAGCTTATAATATGAAAAATATTTTTATTCTTTATATTCCGACAGGAAATTATGAGGCACTTGTCCATTATGAAGATACAATTAAAAAGAAAGTATTACAGAAAAAAATTTTTCAGTACGTAGATGTGAAGTTGCGAAATAATCTGCAAAAGATTTTTGGGAATAGACCAGTTGCAACCTGGGGATCACGAAATTCAGATGCTAACAGATCACGCTTCGAAAAAATGAATCCAGGTGATGATATTCTTATCGTTGAAGGCAACACAATAAAATTGCTAGGAAAAGTTGCTGCAAAAACAATCAATCCTGAACTATCAAGAGAGTTATGGAAAAATCTCAAAGGAGGTTCAGTTGAAGGTTGGGATTTAATATACTTTATAGCAAATCCGCTTGAAATTGATTTACCTTTTGATGAATTCAAAAATCTTTTTAACTACTCACCCAATTGGTCTCTTAGAGGATTCACTAATATCTCAGAAGATAAACTAGACGAATTTTATGGAAGATATGATGATCTTTATTCAGTTCTACAAAGAATTAAAAGCGGAGAAAAAGTTGTTGAGAAAAAATATGAAATTGAAACAACTGCATTAGAGCTTAAGGATGAAGTATTACAAAATTTAGAACCAATAAATGAAAAAGAATTATCAGATCACGTTAAAATGCAATATAAATTGATTAATTTAGGGAAAAAAGCAGGATCAAAGGTCTGGATACCAAAAAATGACCAGTCAAAAATAGAAAAAGAATACCAATATAATGATTTTGAAAAAGAATTTACCGCTGGGATAGATGTCCCATCCAAATATGTCGACAATATTGATGTTGT
Source organism: Saccharimonadales bacterium (SeqCode) (assembly GCA_035479415.1). GTDB lineage: Bacteria > Patescibacteriota > Microgenomatia > Levybacterales > UBA12049 > JACDET01. The sequence goes on along the minus strand of DATIIS010000051.1, from coordinate 6,737 downwards.
ATGGAAAGAAGAGTTTCGTATTGATGCAGCATTTGAGATAGAGAATAGCACATCAATTTATTCCGGACTTCTCAGGTTTTCTGATCTATCAATTATTGCTCCAAATAGTACATATCCGCTTTTTATAGTTGCACCGCAATCAAAAAAGAATAGGTTGATTGAACAAATCAAACGACCAACTTTTCGAAAAATAGATTTTGATAAAAAAGTGAGATATTTATCTTACGAAGCGATAGATGAAGTAGACAACTTTTTCGCAACTTCAACATCTGGATTAAGCGCCGAATTACTTTTTGGAAAATCAGAACATGTAGGATAGCATAAATGAGATGACTAAACCGTTTGGAGCAAGTTCAATAATAAACCAGCATATTTCGGAAGCAGATTTCCATGCTTATTTTGTAGGATTCGATTTTAATGTATTTAGATATGATGCTTTAGTCGAGTTGTTACTCAATGCTGTTGTTGATTTTAGTTTCGGATATCATGAAGGAATTGTTACTTCTGCACACAACAGAAGAATGTTAGTTGATGCAGCAAAATCTATTTATAAAATTAAATTACAAACTGACAAAGGAGAAAAAGAAGTATTTAAAGAAGCAAAAAAAGTTTATGTAGAAAATAATTCCGAAATAAAAGATGATGACGAATTTCTAAAAAGGGGTGAGTTTGGAGAACTTATTCTTCATGTACTATTAAGGGATTTTGTAAAAACTGTACCTTTACTTTCTAAAATTTACTTTAAAGATACATATGGCATGACAGTTCACGGATTTGATGGGGTACATATTGGCCCATCATTAATAAAAAAAAATGAAAATTCTTTATACCTAGGTGAATCAAAACTATATAATGATGGCAAGCAAGGAGTGAGCGAACTCTTAAAAGATGTACAACATCATTTTAATTTAGACTTTTTAAACCAAGAATTTAATTTAATTTCTCGAAAAAACAAATTTATAGATGAAGATGAGTATAAAAATCAAAATACTAAAGAGGAATACCAGGAATTCCTTACACAAAAAGAAGAATGGTTTTCCAAATTAAAAAAAGTTCAAACAAACGAGATAAAAATGCAGGATTTCCTCCAGTCTGTTACTATTCCTCTCTTATGCACTTATAGTTCCAAAGTTTTTTCGAATAATAAAGATGAGAAAACAGATCTATTTAAAAAAGAATATGAAGAAGAGGTCAAAAAAATTAAAGAAGAATTTGATAAAAAATTATCTTTCATAAAAAAACAGTCAAAAAGAAATGATCCGATATCTACTAATTTAAATATTATACTAATGCTTTTCCCAGTTCCAAGTAAAAAAGAACTTATAAAGAAACTTCATACGAAACTTTATCATCAACAGCTAGCTTGATATGAATACCAATGAAATTATCAATAATATTAGGACAGAGATTAAAATTTCTGCTGACCAAAGTTTTTTTTATGCACAGGTGTGTTCAAGCTTACTACAGGAAAACGATACCAGTGATCAAGGTAGACAATTACTAATTAATGTACTTGATCGATGGGAAAAATTTCCTCAAAACCACTATCCAATGTGGGTCGACTTGTTGGAGTCAGCAGGATTTTACCCTTATATTGCTCAAGATAGTTCTAAAAAAAATTCACTCAGTGGAACAAGTAGTTTAATAAGGAAAGAGTATCATTCTTCTGAAAACATAAAGAATATTTATTTTCATCAAGAACAAAAAGAAATAATGAACCTAATTAATAAAGGCAAAAATGTAATTGTCAGTGCGCCTACAAGTTTTGGAAAAAGCCTTTTAATAGAAGAAATAGTTGCAAGTAAAAAATATAAAAATATACTAATTATTCAACCTACATTAGCACTTCTCGATGAAACAAGGAAAAAATTAAAAAAATATACTGATTCATATAAGATAATTGTCAAAACCTCACAGCAATTTTCTGAAAAAACTGGAAATCTTTTTTTACTCACAGCTGAAAGAGTAATGGAGTATCCAAATTTACCAAAAATAGACTTTTTTGTGATAGACGAATTCTATAAGTTAAGTACCAACAGAGATGATGAACGCTCTGATGTATTAAATAACGCATTTCATTTACTTCTAAATCAGAAAGCTCAATTTTATTTATCAGGACCCAATATAGAAAATATTTCGAAGGGATTTTCAGAAAAATATAATGCAGTATTCCTAAAATCTCAATATTCACTTGTTGATACTATGACTATTAATTATTATGAGTTATATAAAGATAAATTTGGAGATACTGGCAGAAAACAAATAGTAAAACAAGAAGCGCTTTTTAATCTACTATTTAGCCTATTAGATGAACAAACTATAATTTATTGCTCTTCTCCTTCAAGAGCAAGAGAGTTATCTCTTAAATTCTGTAGTTATCTAACAAAGAGGGGAGTAAATATGAAACCTACATTAAGTCTTAACGAGTGGATTTCTGAAAACATATCTGATAAATGGAGCATACTTAATTGTCTTAAATTTGGTATAGGAGTTCATGACGGAGCTCTTCCAAAACATATTAACAGTTCAATAATTAATTACTTCAATGAACAAAAGCTTAATTTCCTTTTTTGTACGTCAACCATTATTGAAGGCGTCAATACAAGTGCAAAAAATATAATTTTTTTTGATAAAACTAAAGGTAAACGATCCAAAATTGACTATTTTGATTATTCTAATATACGTGGTCGAGCAGGACGAATGATGGTCCATTTTGTTGGTAAAATTTATAATTTTAATCCTCCTCCTCCTAGAGAAAGTATTACGGTAGATATACCTTTTTATGAACAAAATCCTATAAATGACGAAATTTTAATTCATCTGGAAAATGAAGAAATTAAAATAGATAAAACCTCTGAACAATATAAGCGTATATCTTCATTACCTTTTGAAGAAAAACACTTGTTCAAAAAAAATGGATTACTTGTAGCAGGACAAATGAATGTATTACAAACATTCAGAGAAAATATGAATTCCAATCTGCATCTTATTCTATGGAAAAGAATGCCAAATTATCAACAGCTTCAGTATATAATAAATCTAGCTTATGAGAATTTTTTAAAAAAAGGAGAGACTACAGTTCCTGTAAAGCAACTTCTATATCTTACTTTTAATTATGGCAGAGAACAAAATATTAATTCTATTATTCAAAACCGTGTTGAATATTTAAAAAATCTTCCTAAAAATAAAACTTTATCAGAGGAAAAACTTCTTGATGATTCAATTCTATATGCTTTTCAGTTTCTGAGACATTGGTTCAGCTATAAGGTACCGAAATGGCTTTTAACAATGAACAATTTGCAAAAATTTGTAGCTGAAGAAAAAGGACTTATACCCGGAGATTATACCTTTTATGCTTCACAGTTAGAAAATGATTTTATTCCTTCTTACTTATCAATTCTTAGTGAGTACGGAATTCCAAAATCAGCTGTAATAAAGCTTCAATCAAAAATCCCATTGAATATCAGCGAGGATCAGTTGCTCAAAATAATTAAGAAGCATGATTTTTTGAACACAATAAAAGATTTGTCAAAATATGAAAAGGAAAAATTTGAAGAGAACTTTTAATGACTAAACTATTAATTTCTAAAACCCCGATATCGTTTTGAGATTAATGACAATCATTGAAATAACAAGTACTATAAAGAAACAGAGAGCAATAGCTTCAATAAATGTAAATATCAATGCTGCTTTTGAATTACCTGGAGCGAATACTTTCATAGTGATGCCGTAGCATTTTTTGAATATTGAAACAGTTAACAGGATAGTAGATACAAGAGTAACTATAGCAAAGCAAATTTTTAATGTTATATAACCTGAACTATTATTTTTAACATAAAAAATCTCATAAACAGTTGCAATGAAAAACACTGACCATAAAATTGATCTTTGAAGAAAATCAAACCACTCAGAAGTTATTTCATCCCAATTCTTTAAAATTTTACTAAAAATTTTTTTCATTTAAACATATTATACTCTGACAAATAAAAAATATCGCAAGTATTATCATACTTGCACAAGGCAAAAATGAGACTTCAGAATAAATCGAATTATTGACCTCAGATACAATTTCAACTATACTGCAGCACTGTTATGACTCACGAAAGTATACCAGGGCATTCTTCTGCCGAAGATGAATCTGGACTCAAAAAACTTATTGCTGATATAGAATTGGAAGGAGATGCTGTAGTATTAAGTCTTACTACACCAAGACCCATAACAGAAGCCTATGTTCTTTGCTCTCTTCCTGAAGAAGATGAAGAAGATCAAAGACCTGAACAACGATTCGATGTCCCAACTGATAACAACGTTTTACCTTCAAAATATACATTTACAAGACCTGACAATATTTTTTCTTTTAGAGTTGTAGCGCAAAGCCCACATACGCCTACTCATGATATATTTACTGTTCATCCGGGAAATGTTATCGGCAGTACATGTCTAATGTTGGAACAGGGATGGACATTTCTTAAAGAAGCTGAAAAGCAAAAACCAAAATAACCTTCACTTTCTGTTAGAATAGAAACACATGAACGCTGAAACAAAAGACACCAAAGAAGTAAAGCGCTTTAAATTTATCACCAATTATTTAGAATATGTTTATGAGGGGCTTTTGGCCTTTATTATACTTCTTATCCCGCCTGTGGTGGCGGCAGAAAAATTGGATCTGTGGCTGAAATTTGCACTTGGGTGTTTTACCATCGCCATCCCATTTCTCACGCTTTGCCTCATCATGATCTTCTATCGCAAACACGACCCAGATGAGATACACCAAGACTGGTATGAAAAATGGCACACATATCATCCATATGCGCTTACCATAGGATTGGGAGCGGGACTGTTGGGGATTGATCTGACTTTTTTTCATGTCGCGACTATCCTCGGAGGATTATTTATACTCTCTACACTGAGTTGTCTTCTCATTCATCATATCTGTGTCGATAGAAAAGAAATTGACAAAAAGTGAGTACTGTATAATAATCGCCTTAGCATGGCAGCAAGAAAAGAAGACGCAGAAAGAGTAGACCAGCCTCAAAAAAGAGATATCACACAGATACTCGAGACATTCACCGATGCACAACTAGGACACCAAGAAAGTGAATTGAGAGGAAGAGGTGTCGGCATTGGAACGGTAGAACCACATGAGAGAAGGATAGACACATTGGAAAAAGTCCGTGAACATATAGCAGCTACGCTAGAGCGCATAGGACAGGATCCTCTTAAAGAAGATGAATTGCCATTTCTTCCAAGATCTGGACACACGCTCAATCAGCTCGTTATCCAAGCAGAACTAATTGATGCTATGGGGCCGACACATACATTTGAGCCAGATGACAACAAAATAATGGAAGATCCCCAAACTCACGCCATCACATCAGTCGTTCAGTATATGAAATTTGAGGGTGTTAATGACATAGTCGGGAACAGTGGAGTCTGGGAGATCGCATTGAGAAGAACATCCCAGATCGGCAGTGAAATTAATGCCGCAGTGCCTAGAAGTGTAGCAGGCGAAACGACCCTACCCTCATATAGCCAGACAGAGCTTATTTTCCGCAAAAAACAGCCCAAACTCCCACCCACACAGACTATCGCAAACTTTGGATCATAACTAATAAAAGTTTATAATTACCTTCTTATTTATTTTTCTGCTATAATCTAGATAAGGAAAGGAGGAGTAAGTTTATGCAAGGTACAATTAAAACCAAAATGGATAAAGGATTTGGATTCATTGCACGCGAAGGCGAATCAAAAGATTTGTTTTTTCATGCAAATGATCTAAAGGATGTAACTTTTGATGAGATTCAAGTCGGCGACGCTGTAACATTTGAAATTGTTAACGGTGACCGCGGCCCAAGTGCTAAAAATGTAGCACGAGTCTAATCACTAAAGACTTCTAAAAAAAGCTCATCAGACGATGGGCTTTTTTTGTGGGAATTTTTAGCGTAGGCTTTCAAGAGTCTGTTGGAGCTCATCGATGGTCTTGGTTTCCATCAATTTTTCTCGAAAATCTGAGGCTGCTGGAAAATTGTTGATGTAGGTCTTGGCAAATTTCTTAAGCTGCGCAAAATGATGAACACCGTCCCATTGTTTTTTAAACATATCAATGTGATGTAAATAAAGTGATATCTTCTCCTCAACTGTTTTGTCAGCGAGATCTACCTGAGAATTGAACATCCAGGGATTGGCAAAAATTCCACGCCCGACCATAAATCCATCACAATGATACGCCTCGAATTTCTCTTTAATTTCTGATAGAGAAGTCACATCACCATTGCCAACGATAAACGTATGAGGAGCAAGAGAATCTCGAAGGCGTACAACTTGTGGCATGAGCTCCCAGTGAGCTGGAACTTTTGAAAGCTCTCTAACGGTTCTTAGATGAACAGTCAGTGTCGAGATATCCTGCTTGAGGAGGAAGGAAAGCCACTCATCAATACTTTCTTTCTCAAAACCAATCCGTGTCTTCACACTTACAGGAAGTCCGCCTGATCCTTCTTTGGTTGCTTGGATAATCTCAGCCGCAAGCTCAGGAGTTCGGATAAGACCAGAACACGCACCATCTCTGATGACAGTTCGTTCAGGACAACCCATATTGATATCAATTCCTGCAAAGCCGCGCTTCTTTATATCCTGTGCAACTTTATAAAATGATTCTGGTATCGTACCCCAAATCTGCGCCACCACAGGCTGTTGATCTGGATCAAAAATAAGCCGTTCTGAGACTCTGTCTGAACCCT
>DATIIS010000050.1:0-2898 GCA_035479415.1 Saccharimonadales bacterium (SeqCode) | reverse complement strand
AAAATAAGCGTAGTTTCTTCTTTTTTGCAGAGACGAATGCCACCATGCAATAATCATAAATGAAAGCGGTGCTATTGCAATATCGAGTCTATAGAATAACAAACTAAAGGTAGGTCGCAAAAAAAAGAGAAACAAAGCGTGTTCAATTGAAACCTATAACTCTTGCATTTCAGAAAAGAAAAGCGCATAATTACTTATGGGAAACGACATCATCAAACCAAACGATACTTTTCCAACTTTTCCTCTTGCAGAACTTCATGCGCATATCGGCACTTCCATCAATCCTTTTGTTTATTGGCAGATAGCCCATGAACATGGCTTCAAACTTCCTAAAAAAACGTATAAAGAATTTGTTGAATATATCACCCTCTCCTCTGATAAGAAAATGAAATTAGATGATTATCTGCGTAGTATTTATCATCCAGTTCTAGACAAACTCAGTTCTGGCACATTTGCACTTGAGCGAGCTATGTACGAGACAATGGGAGGAGCATTTCGCAACAATATCACTCACATCGAAATTCGTGGCAATGTCATGAAACACAATAACAATGGAGAACTTGATCTTGACAGTATCATCATGGCTATGCTTCGAGGCATGGAACGCGCTTTCCTTGAATACCCACAACTTTCGGGTGGATATATTTTCTGTCTTGACCGAGAATATACTATCGAAAAAAATGCAGTTCTTATCGATAAGGCGATCAAATATCGAAGACGAGGAGTTGTCGCAGTTGACTTCGCAGGACCAGCATCAGAGAAATTTCAACTCAAAGAATATAAAGACCTTATCGACAAAGCCAAAAAGGCTGGACTTTCTGTCACAACTCATTCAGGAGAGGTAGAAGGCTCCAATGACATGTGGGAAGCAGTTGAATTTATCAAGCCGAGAAGAATCGGTCATGGCATAAAAGCTGCGTATGACAAAGCACTTATGAAAGAGCTTGTGAAACAAGATATTGTTCTTGAAGTCTGTCCGATGTCCAATCTTATGACTCAAGCAGTTGAGAATGAAGAAGAACTCAAATTTATTCTAAGGACGTTTATTGAAAACAAAGTCAAATTTACAATCAATACCGATTGGCCGGAGATGATAGCAGAAGCACACCTGTGGCGCCAATTTGCCATGCTCCGAGAAAAAGATATGATGACTGAAGAAGAATTAGAACAATGCAATCGCATTGCTTTTGAAAGCACTTTTGCTCCCATTGGCGGACTTGAGGCATATTTATAAATATAAACTTAGAGCTTACTTCTCTGCAAAAATACAAATCCATTGGATTCCTTTTCTTCCATCTCTTCTATGTCTTAGTGTATTCTCTTTTATCGTAAATCCTGCTTCCTCGACATATTTCCCCATTTCTTCTTGAGTAAAATATCTAAAAAACCTTTCTTTATCAAAAACAAGATCCTTTTCATCCGTTGGAGGCTTCTCTCGGACATACACATGTAAAATTCCTTTCTTCTTTAAGACACGGTAGAACTCATGAAGTGCTTTTTTGACATCGGCAATTGATTCTAAATGGACCAATGAAGAATGGGCCCAAATGCCATCAAACATCTCATTTTTAAACGGTAAATCAACGAAATTCGCTTGAACAAATGGTATATGAGGAAATCTTTTTTGTGCTTGCTCCAATAATCCCTTCGAGACATCAATTCCAGTTACTGTTGCTCCTTTTTGAGTCATAAGATCACAATCTCTCCCTGGCCCACATCCTGCATCAAGAAGTACTGGATGCTCGGGAAGATACTCAAAAAAAATATTCATTACTTCCAATGGGCTTGATTTAAAAACACCATGTGCATATTCTTCAGCGTGCTCGTCATACCATTTAATTGTATTTTTGAAACTCTTAATTTTCATACATGAATTATAGCAAAATTAGTAAAACTCTTGACACTTCCCAGAACATCAATCAATAAGTACCACTGGTATCACCAAACATTTTGTATAAAATCGTATCTCTTTTTTGTAATGGTTTTGAGTTTCTACTTTTGGCAGAGTATCCAAAACTTATGAAGTTAAGTAAGAAGAAAAAAAGAGCTCTACAAGCTCTAATATATAATTATACAATATATTTACATGAAACAACAGTCTTTTTTTTGCGTCTTATATTTGGTTTAATTAAATTATCTTTTCGCTAATAGAGGGTCCTATACAAAATTGAAACAGCCATTTCAAAAAACTGGTTTATTTTTTCTTCTTTTTCACTTTCAAAAGAAAAGTTTCCACGGCGTACAAAAAAAATTCCATAGATATCGATATAAGATCAAGCTATGATAGAGCGCGGTTTGTCTCACATACCCCAACCTACACAAGGTCCTGAGCAAGCCGTAACGCATCAAGCACACAAAAAATCTTTTGGCCCAACTACTCCATTCAGTCCTGAACAAAGAAAATTAGAACCAGCAAAGAGAACATCAGAAAGCCCATTTGTTTTACATGTAACCGAAGCAGTTGAAGACGTCCCTTTTGCTTTTGCTAAGAGAAAAGGCGAAGATGATAAACCTAATTCAGTAGCTCATTTTTATACAATCCAAGAAAATGGAAAAGATGGAAGAAAGTTACATGTTATGGTAGTTGAATATGGACTTGATAAACCAGCTGACCAAAACAAACCAGACGAGCCTATACTTATACGCATAGATCATGCATGTACGTGTATGAGGCATCCAATTTATGGACATGATTGCAACCAACAGAGAGAGATTGGTGAACAAACTATGCGAGAAATGGGTCGTGGAATGATGGTCTATGTAGACACCGACACTGTTGAATCAATGGGACATGGTCCTGGTGTTCTTTGGAGACATCAAAAAAGATTAATGGAAGCACAACAAGCTGGAGAACAAGGCCCAAGTATGTTGGATCATTTCAAAGAGGAAGGTATTACC
>DATIIS010000049.1:0-199665 GCA_035479415.1 Saccharimonadales bacterium (SeqCode) | reverse complement strand
GCCTCAATTACCGTTCCGCTCACCAATTTATTAAATGCTATCGGCAAAGTAAAAATCGTTTTGCGGTATATGATTTTCTGGACTATTCTTAATTGGGGATTAACGTTCTTCTTTATAAAATGGTTCGGTTACAATGGTGTTGCTGCAGCTTCTTTTTTAGTCGCTGCAAGTGTTATGCTTATTCTTCCTGAAGTAAGACGATTTGTTGAATTTTCATTTATTGGTCCCATTTGGAAACAATTTGTAGCAGCAGTACTAATGGGTTTAGTTGTACTTTTGATGGGGCACATAATCAATTCTCTTATTTCATTATTGTTTGTTATGATAATTGCTGGGGTTGTCTATATCGGATTTTTATTTCTTATTTCCAAAAAAGAATTTATGAAAATGTATAGATTTGTTCGCACGAGTATTAAAAAAGAGAAATAAATTATATTATGAATGAAGTAACATTTCGTAACTATGGTAAAGATGATTATTCTTCAGTTAAAGAAATACTAATTGAAGGTTCTCTTTATGATGAGACCTGGGATTCTGAAGATGCTTTGGAAAAACGAATCTCTGAAAAGCCCGATTCAATAGTTCTTGCTGTTCTTGATAACAGAGTAGTTGGTTGTGTTTATTTGGTTGATGATATTCTTCCTTTAATTTTTCGACTAGCAGTAAAAGAAAAATATAGAAAAAAAAGTATTGGAAAGATGCTTATTGAAGAAGCATCAAAACGACTTAAAGAACATGGGCATACAGAAATTGGATTGTTTGTTGATAGTAAAAAAGAAAAATTAAAAGAATGGTATCGAAGACAAGGTTTTCAGGAGACCGAATCGTCATGGGTTGGTTTTTATAAAAAAATATAATATATGACAAAACTTTCAGCAGTAATACTTACAAAAAATTCTGAAGATATGATCGCGGATTGTATTGATTCGCTTTCTTTCTGTGACGAGATTATTGTCATTGATGATTATTCAACAGATAGAACTGCAGAACTTGCTAAACATTTAGGTGCATCAGTTTACCCGTACACTTCTGATAGCTTTGCTAAGCGTCGTAACTTGGGTATGCAAAAAGCAAAAGGGAAATGGGTAGTATATCTTGATGTGGATGAGCGTGTTTCACCTGATTTAAAAGATGCAATACAAGCAGTTTTAGAACGTAAAAAAGATATTTATGCTGCATATCGCCTGCGGCGAAAGAATTTTTATCTGGGTAATAACGAATGGCCAGTGTTGGAGAAATTGGAGCGATTGTTCAAAAAATCAAAATTTGAAGAATGGTATGGAGATCTTCATGAAAGTCCACGAGTAAATGGTGATATTGGAGATATTGAAGAAGGTTTCATCCGTCACTATACGCATCGCGACCTGACAAGCATGCTTGATAAAACAATCCAATGGTCAAAAATCGAAGCAGAACTTAGGTTTAACGCCAATCATCCTCGAATGTCGTGGTGGCGTTTTTTCCGAGTCATCATAACAGCTTTCTATGACTCGTATATACGACAGCAGGGATATAAGGTAGGCACTGCAGGACTTATTGAGAGTATGTTTCAATCATATAGTATGTTTATTACGTATGCCAGGCTGTGGGAAATGCAATACAATTCTCAAAAAGAAAGAAATATTTATAATAAATAGCCTTATTCTCGTAATAGAAAGCCTCAAAAATATGTGATATAATCCCATAATATATAGTAGAGTTATATTATTATGGATTTATTTTCAATTATTTCATTTTTTGTGGTCTTTTTAATAAGTATCTCCTTTCATGAGTCTGCTCATGCGTTGATGGCTTATAAATTAGGAGACTCAACGGCGAAGGATCTTGGAAGGATTAGCTTGAATCCTCTCCGTCATATTAGTCCGATAGGAACTATTCTGCTTCCTCTTATCGGTCTCTTATCTCCATCACATTCATTTTTTGGATGGGCCAAGCCAACACCTTACAATCCTCATAACTTGAAAGACGGGCATAAAGATGAAATATTTATTGCCTTGGCAGGACCATTTACCAATATTTTGTTGGCGCTTGTTTTTACTGGATTATTTTATCTTTTTGCGTATGTGCTGTCTCCATTACTTCCACCAAATGTTGCCAAAAATATATTAAGTTTTCTTTCAGTAGGAGTAATTGAAAACTTTCTCTTAGCTTTTTTTAATTTGTTACCAATTCCACCGCTTGACGGATCAAGTTTGCTGAAAATTTTTGTTCCGAGGAGATTTCATGTACAACTTGCTTTATTTAACCAATATGGATTACTTATTTTGTTGGTTTTATCAACTGGATATTTTGGCAATATTATTGGAGATTATCTAGATACGTGTGTTAACTTTTGTTTGAAGATTGTGGGTCTACTGTAAAGCTACTATTATTTTTTATCTGTGGAGTTTGTTGTAAAATAATTTTTCCAGTCTTTCATCTCCTTAAAAGTAAATCTTTTCTTAGCAAACCTAAAAAGATAGATAATTTCGAGGATGCCAATGCTGTTTAAGACAAGCATAACCACGAACCAATTCCTTTGTTTGAGTTGTGCTGCTCTCCACAATGCGACACCTTTCCAAAAAAGTGACCAAATAAAAAGTACGTAAATTCCTACATTTTCCCAAAACAACGGTGTCATAGTTTGTATCGTACCATGAGAGCTCCATGTATGCAAGTGTTTGTAAAATTGATAGAATAGGAGAGGTTGCTCTGTTTTGCAATAAAGCTTGCAATGACAAATAGTTATGAAAATAGGTGTTTTTGATCCATATCTTGATGACCTTGGTGGCGGTGAAAAATATATGATGAAGCTTGCCACATGTCTTGCAAAAGACAATGATGTAAGTATCTTCTGGGACAACAAAAAAGATATAGAAGCTATTAAAAAGAGATTTGGATTAAGTTTGGAGAATATTTCGATTCATAAAAATATTTTTTCAGCACATGTAGGTTTTGTAGAAAGGATACAATCTGCTACGAAATTTGATAAGATTATTTTTCTTAGTGATGGGAGTATTCCATTTATTTTCCCAACAAAATTATTTCTTCATATTCAGCAGCCATTGCCACAAAGATTGGGTTTTAATTTCAAAGATAATATAAAAAGAAGACACGTCTCTGCAATTTTTTATAATTCAGAATTTACTAAAAAATATAATGATCCATTATTTCCAGGAGTAAGATCTACTATCATTTATCCGCCAGTGAGCTTGCTTAAGACACAACATGAACCTAAAAAAGAGAATATGATTGTTCATGTTGGGAGATTTAGGACAAAAAATATTGCGACTGAGGATTATAAAAAGCAAGGGTTTATGATCGAAGCGTTTAAAAAAATGGTAGATGATGGATTTAAGCATTGGAAATTTATCGTTGCATCAAGTGTCAAAGAAGAAGATAAAAAAAAGTTTGAAGTGTTACAAAATAATGCCAAAGGATATCCAATAGAATTTCATGTCAATAAAACCAATGATGAATTATTTACTTTTTACAATAAAGCAAAGATATATTGGCATGCGTCAGGATATGGTGAAGATCTTAATAATCACCCTGAACTTGCAGAACATTTTGGTATGACAACAGTTGAAGCAATGGGTTCAGGTGCTGTACCAGTCGTTATCAATAGCGGAGGGCAGCGTGAAATTGTCACTGATGGAGAAAATGGATTTCTATGGAGCAGTCTTGAGGAGTTTATGGAAAAAACAAAAAAAGTAGCAATGGATGAGAAATTATGGCGCAAGCTATCAGAAAACGCTATAATACGAGCAAGAGATTTTTCTGAGGAAAAATTTTGTGAGAGCATAATGCAGCTAATTACTAAATGAAAAAATTTATTTTTCTCCCGGTAGTTTTTCTTTTTGTAACAATTCTTTTTTTCTTCCATTCATTTTTTTTGCAGGGAAAACTCCCAATTCCTTCTGATACAATTGTTGGTCTCTATCATCCATTCAGAGATTTGTACTCTCAAGAATATCCCAATGGGATTCCATATAAAAATTTTCTCATTACTGATCCTGTGAGACAACAATATCCGTGGCGTTTTCTTGCGGTTTCTTTAGAGAAAACTGGTCAACTCCCTTTGTGGAATCCATACAATTTTGGTGGGACTCCACTTCTTGCAAATTTCCAAACAGCTGCATTTAATCCATTTAATAGTTTATTTTTTATCATGCCGTTTCCAATTGCTTGGAGTCTCCTTATTTTTTTGCAACAAATTCTCGCAGGGATTTTCATGTATTTATATCTAAGTAATTTGAAATTACGCTCTCCTGCAAAATTTCTTGGCAGTATTGTGTATGTATTTTGTGGTGCAATGATTGCTTGGCTTGAGTGGGGAACACTTGATCAAGTCATTGCATGGCTTCCTCTTATCCTGCTTTCTGTTGATAAATTATTTATGTGGTTTTCCGTTGAGAAAGATAAACAATCGGTTAAAAATAAAAAAGAGATTCTGTGGTCATTAGTTTTTCTTTTATCTTTTATGTGTTCATTTTTTTCAGGACATTTGCAACTTTTCTTCTATCTATCACTTATCTTTTTAGTTTATGTTATTGCCAGATGGATACAGTTTGGAAGAATGGTGAGATCGGCAACTGTTTTTGTGCTTCTTGCGGGATGTTTTGTCGTAGTTACTTCAATTCAATGGATACCAACACTTGAATTCATTCTGCAAAGTGCTCGTAATGCAGATCAATTGAACGGCTGGCAGCAAGCAGGATGGTTTGTTCCATGGCAAAATCTTATCCAGTTCGTCGCACCTGATTTTTTCGGCAATCCGACAACACTTAATTACTGGGGAATTTGGAATTATGGAGAGTTCATCGGATATATCGGAATTTTCCCGTTAATTATGGCTATTTTTGCTCTTTTTTATCGTCATGATAGAAAAACTCTTTTCTTCGGGACATTCTTTTTCTTGTCACTCATTTTTTCTTTACCGACAATTTTTGCGCAAATTCCATATATTCTTCATATTCCTTTTCTTGCGACTTCGCAGCCGACTCGTTTGCTTTTCGTTACCGATTTCTCATTGAGTATCCTTTCGGCATTGGGATTAGATTATTATTTAAGAAGTGAAAAGAAACGTACAATTCTGTATCCAACACTTTTTATTTTTATAGTATTCGCAGGTCTTTGGGTATTTATTTTTGCAGGGTCTAAATTGTTGCATCTTGATCCTGTTTCAATCTCCATTGCCAAACACAATCTTTATTTACCAACAATATTGTTTATGCTTATTGCCGTTATTGTTGCCAATACTGTTTTTATCAAACAACCTCGCGTTAGAACTTCGTTAATTATTGTTCTTCTTTGTATATCTGTTGTCGATCTTTTCAGATTTGCGGATAAATTTATTCCTTTTACAGCAAAAGATTATTTATTCCCGGAAGCGTCGTCTCTGTCTTATCTCCAAAACCAAAAGGGGCAATTTCGCATCATGGAAACCGATTCTGAAATATTACCTCCTAATTTTTCTGTAATGTATCATCTCCAAAGCGTTGATGGATATGATCCGTTGTATCTTGAGCGATATGGAGAATTGATGGCCTCAATAGGAAGAAATAAACCAGACATACGACCACCTTTTGGGTTTAATCGTATTATTACCCCGACCAATTTCCAATCGCGGTTGATTGATTTAATGGGAGTAAAATATGTTTTGAGTCTAACGGAAATAAAAGATGCTAAATTGACCAAAGTATTTAGTGAAGAGCAAACAAGAGTGTACAAAAATACCAGTGCTTTTCCGAGAGCTTTCTTAGTTTCACAGGTGAGACCTGCAGCCACCAAACAAGAAGCTATAGATTTATTGTTTAATCAAAAAATAAATTTGCATACAACTGCAATTGTTGAAGGTGTCTCTAAAAGTTTGACTAATTTATCAAATGGTTCAGCAACAATTACTGACTATCAACCAAATTCAGTAGCCGTTGATACCAAAAGCAACGGCAATTCATTTTTAGTCTTGGTTGATACTTTTTATCCATCATGGCATGTGACAGTTGATGGCAAGGATCAAGTAATCTACCAAACTGATTATAATTTCCGAGGAGTTGAAGTACCAAAAGGAAATCACCATATTATCTTTTCGGATAGCCTGTTATAATAAGCTGAATGAAGAAATTATCTATCATTATTCCAGTTTATAATGAAGAAAAGACTGTCGCCAAACTCCTCAAAAAAGTTCTTTCCCAAAAATTGCCTGTTCGGCAAATTGAATATATTGTAGTGGATGATGGATCAACTGATTCATCGATTAAAAAAATAAAAGGTTTAAAAAGTAGAAGAATAAAATTATTACTTCATAAAAAAAATGCTGGCAAAGGTGCGGCTGTTAGGACAGGTATTAAAAATGCCAAAGGTGATTATATTGTTATTCAAGATGCTGATTTGGAGTATAATCCTTCAGATATTAAACGTTTGCTTATTGCACTTGAGGAAAAAGGAAAACCTGTTGTTTATGGAACGAGACTTAAGAGGCTGCCAAATTTCAAAGAGGATGAACGAACTCCTGTCTTCTTTTTTCACTATTTTGGAAATAAATTGCTAAGTCTGGCAACAAGTTTATTATACTTCAATTGGATAACTGATATGGAGTGTTGCTATAAATTATTTCCTCGCAGTGCTGTTAACAATATGCAACTTCATGCCAGAGGTTTTGAATTTGAGCCTGAAATTACTGCCAAACTTCTTAAAAGAGGTTACAAAATTACAGAAGTTGCAATTACAACCAAACCTCGTGGATATGACGAAGGGAAGAAATTGTATGCTATTAAAGACGGGACGAAAGCACTTTTAACATTGCTAAAATATCGATTTGTTGAGTAAAATTAAGAGAGGAAAGAGTTTGTAATGAATTTAAAAATATTTCAAAAGCCATGGTTTCTTCTTTGCCTGATAATTCTTCTGGCGGGATTCTTGCGTTTCTATCAACTCGGAGTAAACCCTCCGTCACTCACATGGGACGAAGTTGCGTGGGGTTACAATGCTTATTCGATTGGAATCGATGGCAAAGACGAATTTGGCCACTTCTTGCCATTCACATCATTTGTCTCTTTTGGTGATTATAAGCCTCCGGTCTATGCATATCTTACTGTAGTTCCTATTTGGATTTTTGGACTGACAGAATTTACAGTGAGATTTCCTTCGGCATTGTTTGGGACACTTACCGTTCTGGTCACATACTTCTTGGTGCGAGAGCTTTTTTATACATCGAATTATAGGTATAGAGAAAGTTTGGCATTGCTTTCAACGTTAATCTTAGCCGTATCTCCCTGGCATATTATGCTTTCGCGTGCCGCATTTGAGGCAAATGTAGCGAGTTTTTTTATTGTCGTCGGAGTCTGGCTATTTCTTTACTCAGTACGAGTCCAAAAGTGGTTGATGATAGCATCAGTTATTTCTTTTGTCTTATGTATCTACACATTTAATAGCGTCCGTGTCGTTGCACCACTTTTGTTTGTTGTTTTAGTTTTGGGACATATAAAACCTCTTCTTACGATAAAAAAAGCTGCTATTACTGCATTCATAATAGGAGCGATTGTATTATTGCCAACTGTTCCTTTTCTTCTTTCTCATGATGCAAGACTGAGATACCAAGAGGTAAATATTTTTTCAGATATCAAAATTGTCCAGACTTCAAATCAAGACATTGCAAACAATCATAACGCGATTTGGGCCAAGCTCCTTTATAATCGTCGTGTCCTTTATACATCTGTTTTTCTTCAACATTATTTTGATCAACTTAATCCAAATTTCTTATTTATTAAAGGCGATGCAAATCCGAAATTTTCAACTCAAGATGTCGGGCAAATGTATCTGTGGGATTTGCCTTTCCTTTTGGTTGGAGTTTTATTTTTTTTCCGAAGAAGGGAAGGGAAGTGGTGGATTGTCCCGTTGTGGCTTGTGATTGGCATCATTCCGGCTGCAATCTCTTTGCCAACCCCTCATGCTCTCAGATCTGAAGCAACACTGCCGACATGGCAGATATTAACAGCTTATGGAGTAGTGACAATGTGGTTTTACCTCAAACGCTATCAAAAGTATTTATTAAGTTTTTATTTTATTATTTTATTTCTTTCTGTTGGATATTATCTTCATGGATACTATACACATTATCCCAAAGAATATTCTGCAGAATGGCAGTATGGATATAAGCAAGCCGTGCAGTACATCGGCGCCCATCAACAAAATTATAAGCAAGTTGATATTTCAGGAATTGAAAGAGGATATATATACACACTATTTTATCTGAAATATCCACCACAACAGTTCCGAAATTCATCCAAAGTATATTCTGATGTTTTTGGTTTTGTTCATGTTGATGGTTTTGATAAATACAAATTTATTTCAACGCCTATTACAAAACCAAAACGAGATATATTATATATCGCAGATGCTGGACAACTTCCAGCAAAAGTAACAGTGCTACAAACATTTTATAATTTAGATGGTACACCGACATTGGTGGCATATACAAAGTAAATCTTAAATCGCAAAATTCAGAGCTCAAACCGTTGAGATATAAAATTTAAATATATGAAAAATTTAAAAAATATATTATTACTTACTATTATAGTTTTAGGTTTAGTGTTAAGACTGTGGCAAATGGGTGCGGTTCCAGCATCGCCTGATTGGGATGAAGTAGCTCTTGGATATGATGCCTATTCGATCATGCATACGGGGAGAGATGAATTTGGTGCTTTTATGCCAGCAGTTCTCAGATCATTTGATGATTACAAGCCAGCGCTGTATGCATATCTTGCCATTCCGACAATTTCAGTGTTTGGCTTAACTACCTATGCAGTCCGTTTGCCATCTGTTGCGATGGGAATAATTGGAATTTTGGCGATGTATTTTTTAGTGAAGGAGTTGTTTAATTCTGTCATTCTGGCAAGAGAACGAAGTGAACGAGCCCAGAATCCACATAAAGAAAGATTCTGGAATCGTTTTGCTCTCCAGAATGACGAACTACTAGCGTTAGTTTCAGCTTTGTTGTTGGCGATTTCTCCATGGCAGATACAATTTTCACGAACTGCTTTTGAGACCAATACAGGACTAACGTTTAATTTACTTGTTGGATTATTCTTTCTCAAAGGATTACGAAAGCCTTGGTTTTTGAGTTTATCAGCCCTTTTTGCCGGACTTAATTTGATGGTCTATCAAAGTGAACGTGTCTTTACACCACTTCTTATTTTGGCATTAATTATTATTTATTGGAAGGAACTATTTTCATTAGCAAAAAAATATCTTGTTGTTGCTGTTGTTGTCGGTTTGATTGCTGCATTGCCGACTGTTTTGTTTATTGTTACCAACCCAAGTTCTCTACAACGCGCAACTGGCACAAGTATTTTTTCTGCTCAAACTCAACTTCTCGGCAATAATTATGTCAGACTTAAAGATGATAAAGAAAAAGGAGATTTTATTGGTTTACTTATTGATAATAGAAGGCTTATCTATATAAAAGATATTGCTGCAGGATATCTTGTCCACTTTGATCCAAATTGGCTTTTTTTGCAAGGTGACAATCCCCGTCATCATGCGCCTGGGATGGGGAATTTATATCTTCTTGATCTGCCATTTCTTCTTTTAGGAATCTATTTCTTTTTGTTCGGCGCGTTTGATAAGAAGACAAAATATACAATTCTTGCATGGCTTCTTCTCTCTCCTGTTCCCGCAGCTGTAACTATTGATGTCCCACATGCGGTCAGGACGATGAATATGCTTCCGATGCTTCTTATTCTTATCGCGGTTGGTTGGTTTTCAGCTTGTAATTATTTATTCTTGAATCAAAAATCTAGAATTAGAAATCAAGGTTTAAGAATTGTTGTTATTGTCATTATTGTTTTGGTTTCATTATTTAATTTTGTTTATTATCTCAATCAATATTTTGTAGAGCAGAATTACTTTAACGCGTCAGATTGGCAATATGGATATCAGCAAGCTGTTTCAAGTTTGGAATCTATGCAAGGACAATATCAGCATATTGTTGTTTCAGATGTGACTCCAATGGATCAGTCATATATGTTCTTCCTTTTTTATCTTAAATATCCGCCACAAGAATATCAGCAACTTGTTAAGCAAGGTAAAAATTTAACACTTAATAATCATCAATTTGGAAAATACGAATTTAGATCATTTGACCTTACTAAAGAAAAGAATAATGGAGACACTCTTTATGTAGGATCAGTGGGGGACTTCCCAAATCATACAGTTGCCAAAGAAACGATATCGTTTCCAAATGGATCTCCTGATATACTTATAGTTGATCCGAAAGATAATCAATGAAAAAATTAACTGTCGCACTTGCTGTCTTTAATGAAGAAAAAAATCTTGGAGCATGTCTTGAATCAGTCAAAGATATTGCCGATGAGATAATTATTGTTGATGGAAGCTCTACTGATAGTACTGTAGACATCGCGAAGAAATTTAACGCTCGTGTTTTGGTCACCGATAATCCTCCAATTTTTCATATCAACAAACAAAAAGCGATTGATATGTCAAAAAATGAATGGATCCTGCAACTTGATGCTGATGAGAGAGTAAGTCCTGAGCTTGCAAAAGAAATAATGGAGGTTATCTCTATGACAGATCACGAGATTGAAGAATATCAAGAGAAATTACCAAACCGAAAATTGTTTTTGCGTCACCAAGAACTTCTTGAAAAAAGAGATAGCAGGATAGGGACCTTGACAGGTGAGTATGCTGCCTTTTTTATCCCAAGACTTAATTATTTTTTGAAGAGATATATGCGCTACGGTGGTGTATATCCTGACGGCGTTATTCGATTAATTAGAAAAGGTAAAGCATATCTCCCATGTAAAGATGTCCATGAACAGATGGTAGTTGAAGGAAGAGTTGGCTGGCTCTCTCATGACCTCTATCATATGGATTCTCCGACATTTGGTAGGTATTTGCAAAGAAATAATCGGTATGTCGGTCTTATCGCGCAGGATTTGCAAAAAAGTAAACAAAATACGACACTCGTTGCTCCAGCAAAATACATGATCGTTTTGCCTTTTTGGTGGTTTATGTTAACCTATGTTAGGCATAAAGGTTTTAAGGATGGCTTTCCGGGTTTTGTATTTTCTTTCTTCTCAGCGCTCAGATTCCCGAGAGCATATCTCAAATCTTTGCAAAATTCTTGAGGGCACATTTTCAAGCCAGCTGATCACTATGATTTGCGGCCTGGAATGACAGTAAGCATTTTGCTACAATAGTTACTATGAAAGTTCTTATTACTGGAGGAGCAGGTTACATCGGTAGTTTTATGGTAAAGCGTCTGCTTGATGACGGACATGAAGTTGTTATCGCAGATAGCCTTGAGAGAGGTCATGAGGCCCTTATTGATAAACGTGCGACCTTTGAGAAGGGTGATTTGTTAGATCCTCAATTTATCGAAAAGTTATTTTCAAATAATTCATTTGACTGTGTTATGCATTTTGCAGCATATATCTCAGTTGGAGAATCTATGCAAAAGCCTGGCATTTATTTCCGAGATAATGTTTTTACAACTATTGCACTTCTTGATGCGATGAATGCACACAATGTCAAGAAATTTGTCTTCTCCTCAACTGGAACTGTGTATGGTACACCAACTGTCAATCCAATTCCTGAAACACATGTCAAAAATCCTGAAAATCCATATGCCGAAAGTAAATACATGGTTGAAAAGATCCTTCATTGGTATTTTGTTATTCATGGAATTGGATACGCTGTTCTTCGCTATTTTAACGCTTCAGGAGCGGCACTTGATGGATCACTAGGAGAAGATCACGATCCTGAAACACACTTGATCCCAAACGCAATTAAAGCAGCTCTTAACAACACTGAGTTTCTTCTTTTTGGTGGTGACTATCCTACAAAGGACGGAACGTGTATTAGAGACTACATTCATGTCTTAGATCTGGTAGAAGCACATGTTTTAACGCTCAAAAAATTAGATGAGGTAAATGGCGAGTACACATTGAATGTTGGGACAGGTAAAGGATCTACCAATAAAGAAGTTGTTGATATGGTTAAGAAAATTTCAGGAATTGATTTTCCAGTTATAATAAAAGAACGGAGACCAGGAGATGTGATGGAAACAGTTTCGGATCCTACAAAAATAACTGAAGAATTGGGATTTGCGCCGATTTATTCTGATCTTGAGACAATTATAAAGACTGCTTTTGCTTGGCACAAAGAGCAAAAAGCATAAGTCTCTATGAAAATTGCAATTGATGTCTCTCCTTTAGAATCAGGTCATAAAGTTCGAGGAGTTGGGTTCTACCTCTCATATCTTAAGAAAGCTCTTGTATCATATTTTCCTGAGCATGAATATATTTTCTTTACTAACGCACACGAAATTGATAAATCAGTTGATGTAGTACACTATCCGTATTTTGATCCTTTTTTCTTAACAGTACCATTTATTAAAAAACATAAAACAGTTGTGACAGTCCATGATCTGACTCCACTTGTTTTCCCTTCGCATTTTCCAGCAGGAGTAAAAGGAAATTTCAAATGGCAAATTCAGCGATTTAATTTGCACAACGTTGATAGAATTATTGCAGACTCAATCGCTTCGCAAAATGATATTACTAAAATAGTTGGCATTACTAAAGAAAAAGTTGATGTTGCGTATCTTGCAGCAGATGAGGAGTTTAAGCCACTAAAAAATCAAGATCAACGATTGAAAAGTGTCCAGAAAAAGTATAATTTACCTAAAGAGTTTATTCTCTATGTTGGAGATGTGACATGGAATAAAAATGTCCCACTGCTTGTAAAAGCAATGCGTGATATCGATATGCCACTTATTATGGTAGGTAAATCACTCGTCTCAACAGATTTTGATCGTAAAAATGTATGGAATAACGATTTGGTCGAAGTGCAAAAAATAGCCTCGCAAAATAACCATATTCATATGCTCGGTTTTGTGCCAACTGAAGATCTAGTAGTTCTTTACAATCTCGCGACTCTTTTTGTCTTTCCGTCTGTGTATGAAGGATTTGGCTTGCCAATTGTTGAGGCAATGCAATCAGGATGCCCTACTATTATTTCCAAAGAAGGATGTATGCCGGAAGTTGGCGGGGAAGCAGTTCAGTATTTCCATGGATATGATTTGGGTAGTCTTAAAGCAGCTATTACAAACGTTCTCAATTCTAAAAGTCTTCAAAAAGAATTATCAGAAAAAGGAATCGCGCAAGCCAAAAAATTTAATTGGAAAAAGACTGCTGAACAGACGCTCACTGCTTACAAAAAAGCCATTAACGCATAGATTTACCTGTGATTTAATTTTATGAGACAACAAGCAAAAAAAGCCTTAAAACATCCACTTATCTATGGAAGCACAATAGTCGTGTCGGGAGGACTTCTTGCAAACTTTTTCAATTTTCTTTACAACCTTTTTATGAGTAGGACATTATCAGTTACTGATTATGGAATACTTGCAAGTATCACATCTCTCATCACTTTTCCATCACTCTTTGTGACTGCAATTAGTCCTGTGATTATTCGTTTTGCAGGAGATTATTTTGTTAAAGGAGAAAATAAATTGCTTCGTGGATTATATAAAAAGTTTTTTACATTTCTTTTTGCTGTCGGACTTATATTTTTTATTCTTTTTTTAGTATTTCTTTCTCAGATAGGCAACTTCTTCCATATTTCAGATAATTTTATTCTTATTCTTGCTGATATATTTATTTTTCTTTCATTTATAAGTATTGTAAATATGTCTTTTCTTCAAGCAAAATTAGCCTTTGGATTTCAAGTTATTGTCAATTTAGTATCCGCAGTTCTTAAAGTATCAATCGGTGTAGCACTTGTATTAGTAGGCTATTCTGTTGCAGGAGCGGTGGGAGCGCTCGTCCTGTCGTCAATCGGTGGATTTATCATTGGGTTTTGGCCACTGAAATTTCTTTTTCGTACAAAAACTCAAAATCCCGAGATACAGACAAAAGAACTTTTTGGATACGGAGTCCCATCTGCTCTTACATTGTTGGGGTTAATTTCGTTTATCTCGTCCGACATTATTTTGGTTAAACACTTCTTCAGTCCAATTGAAGCAGGCCAGTATGCTGGGCTTTCCCTTGTTGGGAGAATTATTTTTTTCGTGTCAGCTCCTATAGGCAATGTTATGTTTCCAGTTATTGTCCAAAAACATTCTAAAGGAATTAATTTCAGCAATACGTTTAAAATGGCAATAGGGCTGGTACTTCTTCCGTCTCTTCTTTTAACACTTTTTTACTATTTCTTTTCTAATTTTTCAATTTTATTTTTTCTCAAACGACCTGATTATCTCACCGTTGCACCACTTCTTGGATTGTTTGGACTATATATTACGTTTTACTGTATGTTGTATCTTTTCGCCAATTTTTATCTTTCAATTAAAAAGACCAAAGTTGCAATTCCTATATTTGTCGGAGCTTTATTACAGATATTATTAATTGCGATCTTCCATCAATCATTTATGCAGATTATTATGATATCGTTTGTTTTAGTCCTTTTACTTGTAATAGGTTTTTTGTTATATTATCCATATGCTACAAAGAAAGAATAGCTCTTCTGTAAAACTTCTCTCTATTATTGTTCCTGCCTACAAACAAGAAAAGACAATTATAAAAGATGTTAAAAATATCCAGAAAGAACTTAGGACATTGCATTGCCCTTATGAGATTATTGTAGTCGTTGATGGACATGCAGACAAAACATACGAGCAAATAAAGTCATATCGCTCAACAAAAGTAAAAATACTGACCCATGACAAAAATGAAGGTAAGGGACAAGCAATTCGTTATGGTATGCTTCACGCAAAAGGGGATATTGTTGGGTTTATCGATGCAGGTATGGAGCTTAATCCTAAAGGACTTGCAATTTTATGGAACGATTTCATAAACAAAAAAGCAGATATAGTTATCGGCAGCAAGCGTCACCCGCTTTCAAAAGTTTCGTATCCACTCAAAAGAAAAATAATTAGTCATATTTCTCAAAAATTTATTAGATTACTTTTTGGATTGAATGTCACTGATACTCAAGTAGGAATTAAATTTTTTAGAAAAGCTGTTATAAAAAAAGTTCTACCTCATCTACTTGTTAAAAAATTCGCCTTTGATGTTGAGATTCTCACTGTTGCTTATTATTTTGGTTTTAAAAAGATATATGAAGCACCAATAGAGCTTAAGTACAACTTTCAAGGAAGTGTTCTCTCACAAAATATGCTTAAAGCGTTATACTATACATTGTGGGATACGTGCGCTGTCTTTTATCGATTAAAAATTATCCACTATTATGACAAAAAGAGGTCAGTTAGAGTAAAATCACGTCCTGATTACTCTTTACATGTTTAATATATGAATATCCTCATACTTAATTGGAGAGACATCAAACATCCCTTAAGTGGAGGAGCAGAAATTTCTTTACTTGAACATGCGAAGTATTGGAAACAAAAAGGGAATACGATAACGTGGATATCATCTTCCTTTAAAGACGCGAAAAAAAAAGAAGTAATTGATGGAATAACTGTTATAAGAAAAGGTTCTCATTATACTGTCCATTTGTTAACTGCATTATCATACCTCAGAGGTGAAATAGGAAAGCCTGATATTGTCGTTGATTGTTTTCATTTTCTTCCTTATCTCAGTCCACTTTATATTCCAAGAAGAAAAGTAATTGGACTTATTAATGAAGTTGCTGGTAAAGTATGGTTCTCCAATTTATTTTATCCTTTTGCTTTTATTGGTTATATCATAGAGCCTTATATCATTTCATTTTATAAAGGCATTCCTTTTATCACTGGTTCTGATTCTGCAAAGAACGATCTTATGAATATCGGAATAGGCGAAGATACGATTCATGTCGTTCATCATGGTTTTACTCAACTTCCTGTTCCTGAAAAAATAAAAAAAGAAACACATCCAACACTTATTTTTCTAGCTCGTGTTTCGGTCGATAAAGGGATAATCGATGCAATAAAAGCATTTGTGGAAGTTAAAAAACATGTTAAGAATCTGCAATTTTGGATTGTGGGCAAGGAAGAAAAAATTGGTTTTCTTCAGTCTCTCTTGAATAATTCAGATTTCAAAGATAGTAAAAAATCTATTAACTATTATGGATTTGTTAGCGAAAAAGAAAAATTCATCTTGCTTAAAAAGGCATGGATATTGATTCACCCATCTAAAAAAGAAGGATGGGGACTCAATGTTATTGAAGCGGCATCACAAGCAACACCCACAATTGGATACGACGTTGAAGGATTACGAGACTCAGTCATCAATGGTAAAACCGGTTTACTTGTAGAACGACAAAATTATATGGCTTTGGCACAGAGCATATCTACACTTATTGTAGACAAAAATAAAACTATGTATAATGCATTAAGTAAGAACGCTCAGGGGTGGTCAAGAAATTTCAAATGGGATGTGAGTGTTAAAAAAAGTTGGAATATTATTTCCAAAATGTATGAAGAAAACCAGCAACCAAAAAGCTAAGAATAAAGAAAAATTTCTTTCAATCTCCGTTGTTATGCCCACATTTAATTCTTCAAGAACAATTGACCGTTCATTAAAAAGTGTACGGGATCAGGATTATCCTCAAGAAAAAATAGAGATACTTACTGCTGACGGAGGATCAACTGACAATACTCTTGAGATAGTTAAGAAGTACAATGCCAAAATAATAAAAATTCCCAAGAAATTGCAAAACGCTGAATACAATAAAGGTGTTGCAGTTAATAAAGCAAAAAATGACATAATATTATTATTAGATCACGACAATATTCTTCCTCATAAGAAATGGCTCAGAAAGATGATAATTCCTTTTTTAGAAAATAAAGATCTTGTCGCATCTGAACCTTTGAGGTTTCATTACGATAAAAAAATGACAGTACTTGATCGTTATTTTGCTCTTCTTGGAGGAGTCGATCCTGTGGCATATTATTTTGGGAAAGATTCACATCTCTCTTGGGCGTTTGATACATACAATTTATTTGGCAAAAGTCGTGATATGGGTGACTATTATCTTGTGACTTTTACACCTGACAAAATTCCAGCTCTGGGCGGAAATGGTGCAGCGGTACGTCGAAAATTACTTTTGAAAGAAGCACATGCTGATCCTGCGCATTTTTTTCATATCGATGTACATGTGGATCTTATCAAAAAAGGATTTAATACGTATGGGTTTTTTAAAGATTCTATTATCCATTTAACCAACAATAAATTAGTACCATTTTTATTACGAAGAAAATATTACATCGAAAAATATCATTTTGAAGACTTAAGCAAAAGGAGATATAGTGTCTATGAACCGAAAAAGGATAGACTTAATCTTATTAAATATGTTATATTTTCAATTACAATTGTAAAACCTCTGTATGATGCTATACGAGGATTTATAAAAAAACCTGATATAGCCTGGTTTATTCATCCATTTATGTGTCTTGCAATGTTACTTATGTATGGTATCCCAACAATAAAAGAGGAGGTGCGCCGTGTCATCAAAAAATAATTCTTTTTGGAAAAATAAACGAGTTTTTATTACAGGTATTCATGGATTTATTGGTGCCAAACTCGCTGATGAATTAGAAAAGCGTGGAGCAGTTGTATGCGGGATAAGCCGTTCTCAAGAAAACAAACATATTATAAAAGCCAACATTATAGATTATTCACGCGTTGATGAGATTATCAGAGAAAAAAAGATAGATATTGCTTTTCATCTGGCAGCAGAATCAGTAGTTGAATCGGGACAAGTCGATCCTTATCAAACATTTAAAATTAACACATTGGGTACACTCAATATCTTAGAAAGTGCTCGTAAAAATAATTTAGAGAAAATAATTATTGCATCAACATCTCATGTTTATGGTGATAGTCCGTTGCCTTTTAAAGAAGAATATTTTCCTCGCCCAACGAGACCATATGAGACATCAAAAACCTGTATCGATTTAATTGCTCAATCATATGCCGATACATTTAGTCTCCCTGTACTTATCTCTCGATTTTCCAATATCTACGGACCGGGGGATACAAATTTTGATAGACTTATTCCCAAAACGATAAAAAGTGTTCTCGCAAATAATGCGCCATCAATGTGGGGTAACGGCTCTATACGGGAATATATGTATATCGATGATGCTGTTGAGGGTTATATCAAACTTGGAGAGGTCCCAATTGAAACAGTAGGAAGAAACAGAATTTTTAATTTTGGTGTTGGCAAAAGAGTTTCAGTTCAACAAGTTATGAAGAAAATTATTAAATTATCAGGTAAAACATTGCAAATACAAAAAATAGAAGGAGGACGCGCAATGGAAATTGAAGTGCAATATGTTTCTTCTGCAAAAGCAAAGAGATTATTACACTGGTCTGCTAAAATTTCGTTAGAAGATGGTTTGGAAAAGACGATAGATTGGTATAAAAAGTATTTTAAAACCGGCTAATAATCATTCAATTAGTGCCATTTTTTAGCAGTTCGTCTAGGTAGATAAAATGCAGGCATATCTGCGATACTTGGTTCAACTAAATTTCCTGTATTAGTATATTTTACAATCCGTTCTCGTTCACCTTTTCTTACTTTGTGTCTTCTTCTTAGTTGATCTCGTACAGGTAAAAATGTCAACCTTCCTTCCTCTAATTCTTGTTGAAATTCAGGATATCTACTAACTCTAGGGACATGATATTCATGGGTTATCAATATTTTAGGCACAGATTTAAGAGACGAATTGTATGAAAGATATTCTGCGAATACTGCTGCTTGTCCTCCTGTATGTTGTGCATCCTGTGGTAATTGTTCAATAACAAAAAGATCTGGTGGCAATGGACAATCAGGAGATTCTCTAAATCTTCTCATTGCAGGATTTTGATCATCAGTTCTTCCATTATAATAAAATAAAACGCCTGCATCTCGAATGTCATTGGGCTTCACTCTTTTTATATCGATATTTAGTTTTTGTGCAGCTATTAACCTTACTGCAGTGATTCCCGTATTAATACGATGTAAATCAGATCCTGGTTGCACATGTTCCTCAACTGTTCCATTTCCAGAAAGAACGACAACCATACCAGCATGTGGTAATGAGTCTAAACGGTTTCTTCGAAGATTTTTTATTTCTTGTGATACTGGATTGCGATCTGTTAGATTCATAGATTTGGCCGATTATACAGTATTTTTGCATGTTGATAAAGGTCAGGTATCTATAGTATAAATAAGTGTATATTTTAATATTTCTATGCATGAACAATTAAAGAAATTTTTCAAAAATAAAACAATACTCATTACAGGAGGAACAGGTTCTTGGGGAAGTGAATTAGTCCGACAATTAATAGAGAATTACTCACCTAAAGAAATACGAATTTATAGCCGTGGAGAACACAAACAAGTTGAAATGCGAAGAAAATATGCTTCTGAAAAAAATATCCGCTATATCATTGGTGATGTTCGGGATAAAAGAAGTTTGGGTATTGCGATGTTTGGAGTAGATATCGTTTTTAATATGGCAGCACTCAAACACGTCCCTGTTTGTGAAGAAAATGTATGGGAAGCAGTGCAAACCAATATCCATGGAGTCCAAAATATTATTGAAGCAGCAATGGCTTGTGGTGTTCAGGTTGTCGTACAAGTCTCAACAGATAAAGCTGTTGATCCATTGAATTTATATGGTTATACTAAAGGAGTTGCTGAAAGACTTATTACATCTGCAAATAGTTCTCCAAGTAAACCCACACACACAAAATTTGTTTGTGTACGAGGAGGGAACGTCCTCAATACTACTGGAAGTGTTGTTCCTCTGTTTAAATATCAGATTGAAACTTTTAATGAAATAACATTGACCTCTCCTGAAATGTCTAGATACTTTATGAGAGTTGAGGAGGCAATTGGTCTCGTACTCAAAGCAACCTTGGAGACAGTTGGAGGAGAAGTCTTTGTAATGAAAATGCCAGGGGCTCAGATAATTGAACTTGCAGAAGTGATGATTGAACAATTGGGAGATAAAAAAACAAAGATAAAAGAGATAGGTGTAAGAGCTGGTGAAAAAATGTATGAGGTACTTGTCTCACGGAATGAAGCTCCACGAACAGTTGAAGATGGAGATTATCACATTATTCTTCCAGACGTGCTGGATACATATTTCCATACCAAGAAATATAGCAAATTTAAAAAAGCAACAATGGAAGAATACAATTCTCGAAATGCTTTTCAATTAGATAAGAAAGGAATTTTAAGTCTTCTTCGAAAAGATGGATGGTTTAAAGAAAAAGATATAGATACATTTAGTGATATTTTTTCACCGTTAAAATAATATGCAAAAAACCATACAAATTTCTAAACCCGTAATTGGAGAAGAAGAAATAAATGCAGTTGTTGAGGTCCTTAGATCAGGCAATCTATCTCAGGGACCGATCGTTGCAAGATTAGAAAAAGAATTCGCTAAGTTCTGTGGCACCAAATACGCTGTTGCCCTTGGGAATGGGACAGCAACTCTTCACACGGCGCTTCATGCATTGGGAGTTGGACCAAATGATGAAGTAATTACATCTCCATTTACTTTTGTCGCAACTGTTAATGCAATTCTTATGCAAAATGCAAAAGTCGTTTTTTGTGATATTGAAGATACATATTTCAACATTGACCCGGAAAAGTTAGAGAAAAAAATAACAAAAAAATCCAAAACAATTATGCCTGTCGATTTATTTGGACATATCTATGATGTCGCGGCTGTTAATAAAATTGCTAAAAAACACAAACTTACCGTTGTTGAAGACGCTGCTCAATCTGTTGATGCAGAATACAAATCAAAAAAAGCAGGAAATGTAGCTGATATTGCAAGTTTTTCTTTATATGCGACAAAAAATTTAACTGCAGGAGTTGGTGGAATGCTCACAACAAATAGTAAAAGAATGATGGAGAAATGTAAGCTTTTCAGACATCATGGACAAAAAGAAGGAGATCCATATGCATATGTAGAATTTGGCTACAATTATCGTATGATGGATATGATTGCCTCAATCGCTCTTGAACAATTGAAAAAAATCAATTGGTTCACGAAGAGAAGACGTGAAAATGCAAAGCGCTATAATGAAGAACTTGCAGATATTAAAGGATTAATACTTCCAAAAGAGAGGGAAGGATACAAGCATGTGTATCATCAATATACGTTACGTGTTACAAAAGATTTCAAACTAACACGTGATGCTTTTATCACTCATCTCGAAAAAAATAATATACAAGCAAGGATTTATTATCCAAAACCATTGCATCTTTATCCTCATTTGAAATACTTAGGTTATAAAAAAGGAGATTTTCCTGTGGCAGAGAAATTGGCAGATGAAGTTGTATCTATTCCTGTTCATCCATTAGTTGAAAAAGAACAAATTGACTACATCATAAAAACAATAAAAAACATCTAATTTATGTTGCAACTTAAGCGGTACCCCTTAAAAAAACGATCAGACGCGCGAGGTTGGCTCATCCAAAATGACTATCCTGAATTCGTTGATAAAATGAAACACTTCATTTTAAGCACAACAGGCCCAGGTAAAATCAGAGGAAATCATTATCACACAAGAAAACATGAATGGTTTTGTGTGTTCCGTGGGAAGGCTCGTCTTTATTTATATAATAGAGAAACAAAAGAAAAATTTGAAACAGTATTGGATGGAGAAAAGCCAGAGTTCGTTGCAATGGAACCTGGTATTGTTCACTCGCTTGAAAATATAACTGATGAAGAATTACTTTTTTTTGAAATTATTGATGAAGCATTTGATCCGAAAGACCCAGATACAATTCCTTATAAATTAAAATAATATGAGAAAAAAAAGAATTCTTGTTAGTGGTGTTGGAGGTTCAGGAGGTAGTAATTATGTTTCATCATTACGTATGGTGAAACATGAGCAGTTCTACATTGTCGGGACGGATACACGAAATTTTTTTTTAGAACTTGCACCAAATATTGATAAAAAATATATAGTTCCTCGTGCAGATGATCCTTCGTATTTTTCAACAATAAATAAAATTATCGAGAAAGAAAAAATTGATTTTATGCATTGCCAATCAGAAGAAGAAGTTTGGATAGTTTCCAACAATTTGGATAAAATTAAAACAAAAGTTCTTCTCCCCGCCAAAGAGACACTTACGATAACAACAAATAAAGCAAGTTTGAATAAAGCGCTGGCAAAAGAAGCTATTTCTGTACCTCGTGCTATTCATCTTAAGACAACTAAGGATTTAGAACTTGCCATAAGAACATTGCGAGGTAAGCATAAAAAAGTTTGGTTGCGTGCAATCACAGGTGGAGGATCACGAGCATCTCTTCCTGTTTACAATCTCAAACAAGCAGAAGGATGGATTGATTATTGGCATAGCTATAAAGGATTAACATTAAAAGATTTTATGATAAGTGAGTTTCTTCCTGGTAAAGAATTTGCATTTCAAAGTGTTTGGCACAATGGTATTCTAATCACCTCAATGGCCAGACAACGTGTTGAGTATTTATTTGGTTACCTTTTCCCATCAGGACAGTCCTCATCTCCTTCTGTTGCTATGACAGTCCATCGCGACGATGTAAATGAACTCGCGACCAAAGCAGTTTTGACAGTTGATAAACACGCGACAGGCATCTTTTGTGTTGATATTAAGGAAAATGAAAAAGGAGTACCTTGTGTTACTGAAATAAATGCTGGAAGATTCTTTACAACAAATAATAATTTTAGTACTGCAGGACTTAATATGCCATATTATCATGTACTTCTTGGGATGGAAGAGACACTCCCGAAATTGCCACAATACAACGGAATTCCAGCAAATTGGTATTGGATACGGATGATTGATATGGGTTATAAATTGGTAAAAGGTGAAAAATGGACTGGACAGAAAATTTAATTTCGTTAATAAAAGAGAAAAAAATACGTGGTGTCATCTTTGATTTTGATGGGACACTACATTTGTTATCTGTTGACTGGGATGGTTTAAAAAAAGAACTTATTGAAAAGTATGATCTTAAAAACAGTTTTCGAATAAAAGAAATGTTAAATCAGATTAAAGAGAAATTTGGTGATAAAGAATTACAGACGGCAAATAAAATAGTTTTACAATATGAAAAAGCTAAAATACACGAGTCTCAAATTGATAAGAATCTTCTGCAAATGATAGAACATCTTGCTGAAATGAATGTGAAACTCGCAATCTGTTCAAATAACATGACAGAAACAATAACTACTTTTTTACAAAAGCATGATATAAATTCTTATTTTGACATCGTTATAGGAAAAGATATGGTACAAGAATATAAGCCTGATCCTGAAGGTTTAAAAAGAATTCTTACTGAATGGGCTTATGAGAAAGATGAAGTCATATTTGTAGGAGATACAGAAGTTGATAATCAAACAGCAAAAAATTGTGGAATACAATTTCTACTAATTCAATTATGAGTGTAAAAAAAGAAAAAAAACGTTTAGAGACTCTTCAAAATAATTTTTCTTCAAAGGATGGATTTAATTCACGTCTGATAGATTTTCGATATCAATTGTTGAGTAAATATTTTAAAGGAAAAACTTGTCTTGAATTAGGTAGTGCTGATGGAGAAGGAACTCGTCATTTAATCACTTTTTTTAATAACGTAACTGCAGTTGATGCATCTCCAAAATATATTAAAGATATTAAGAAAAATTTCCCTTCAGATAAAGTAACTCCAATTTGTAGTCTTTTTGAAGAATTAGATCTTCAGGAGAAATTCGATACAGTAATGTTAACGCATATTCTCGAACATGTTGAGGATCCTGTGAATATATTAAAAATTGCAAAGAAATTCTTAAAAAAAAGTGGCGTCTTAATAGCAGATGTCCCAAATGCTAACTCAATCAACAGATTGGTTGGAGTCAAAATGGGACTTCTTAAAAATAAATTTGAACTTCATGCTGGAGATATTCGTATCGGGCATCGTAGAGTTTATACCCTTGAGACCTTAGCAAAAGATATTAAGAAGACTGGATTGAGAGTTACCAAACAAGGTGGAGTATTCTTCAAACCTGTTTCGAATGATCAGATAGAAAAAAATTGGACTGAAGAAATGATTCAGGGATTTCTTTCGCTCGGCTATGATTTTCCAGAATTATGTTCTGATATCTATGTCGTATGTAAACAATGACACAAAAGCGAAAAATTTTATTAATTACTCACTATACAGCTACACAAGGGATGGCAGACAAATTTCTAAACTTTTTGAAAGTAGCATATTCTGTAGGATTTTTAGCGCATCCATTATACCCTACATCACCTCTTAAAAGTTTTTATTCTTTTGACTCTTCCAAAAAAGAAATTAAAACACCACCAGCTATTCAATATTTTTCTGAGATCATAATAAATGTTTGGTTTATAAATTTTTATAAGAAGTTTGATCTGATTATTTGTTTTGATCCTCTTAGCTTTTTTAATATTTATTTTTATAAATTATTTTTAAATAAAAATGTAGTTTTAGTCTACTATAATTTAGATTATTCCAAAGAACGATTCTCAAATTCTCTTATGAATACTATCTATCAGTCCATTCATCGATTTGCATTTAATAAATCTAATTATTTTCTTAGTCCGACTTCCAAAGTGATTGAGGACTTTGATCCTGAGAAGAGAATGAGGGGAAAATGTTTTGTACTTAGACATTCTGTTGATGTCAAAAAGATTCATAAGAGAAAGAGATTTGCGAATTCTATTATTTTTGCAGGAACACTGGGGCTAACTGTTGATTTTCATGAACTTTTTATAGCCTGTCAAAAAATGGAGAAAAAGAATATCCCATATCGCTTTGATATTTATGGAGAAGGAGCAGCCAAACAACAGATCGTAGATGATGTAGAACAGTTGCATTTGAAAAATATTACATTTTACAACTCAGTCGAAAATGAAAAATTGGTCAATGATGTCCTTCCTCAATATATGATAAGTGTTGCTCCATATATAACAAAAAAAAGAAAAGGTGTACCTGATCATATTTTTCATGGGACAGACATCACCTCAAAAATTGTTGAATATATGGCTGCAGGATTACCAGTAATTTCAACCAAGTTATATAAAGCTTTTGAAATAATAGAAGAAAAAAAATATGGTTTACTTGTTGATACATCTGAAGATTGGTTCGATGCAATCACCAAACTGTTCACTAAGGATTCGTTCTATAAACAATATAAAAAAAATGCTGAGAAGGAAGTTCTCAAATATGATGTTGAATATACTGTCACTCCATTAATTGAGAAATTTTTGAGTTGAGATGATGATTTAAATGATATTCTATTGACACCTACTCCAGGTTTATGTTATTTTAAATCATACTTCTGAACTACCTACATGATTGATCTTTCTTATTTCAATGGCAAAAAAATAGCAATTCCTGGAGGAAATGGTTTTTTCGGTACCCATACAATTAATCAACTCAAAAAAGCAGATTGTGAAATATTTGTTCCCAAGACCTCAGATGGTATAGACTTCAGACGACGAGAAGATTGCATTGCTTACTTAGGTATCGTTAAACCAGACATTGTTATTAATTGTGCTGCCAATCAAGGAGGGATTGGTTATCACAGTGGAAAGCAAGCTGATCTTTTTATGGACAATATCCTTATGGGGACATTTCTTATGCAAGCTTCTCAAAAAGTTGGAGTTAAAAAATTTGTAAATATCATTGCAGGGTGCTCATATCCTGGCTATCGCGAATTGGATGAATTAAATGAAGATGAATATTGGAATGGAAAAGTACATGATAGTATTTTCAGTTATGGTTTTTCAAGAAAAGCGACGATTGTATACGGAGAAGCACTCAAACGACAATACAATTTCAATTCAATCCATTTGGTTATGGCCAATATGTTTGGCCCTGGCGAGCATTTTAACCCTGAGCAAAGCAAAGCATTGGCAGGACTTATGAAAAAAATATATGAAGCAAAGAAATTTAAAAAAACATCAGTTGAAATTTGGGGAACAGGTAGCCCAGTACGTGATTGGCTCTATGTCAAAGATGGTGCAGAAGGAATTCTTCTCGCAACAGCAAAATATAATGACATTGAACCGATCAATATTGCAACAGGAGTTGGAATATCAGTCAAAGACTTAGCTGAAATCATTAAAGATATTGTCGGATATAAAGGTAAATTTGTTTTCAACACTGACAAACCCGACGGAGCTTTGAAAAAAACATTTGGTATACATCAAATGAAAAAGAAGCTTAAGTGGTTGCCGGGGACTTCAATTGAAAAAGGAATTAAAGAAACATTGACATGGTTTGATAAAAATTACGAGCAGGCGATTATACATTAAATTAACATTTTGAAAACTCTATTCATCATCGGTAGTAATGGCGTCCTCGGTGCGGATCTCGTACGCAATCTTCAATCTTCATACACAGTTGTTCCTATAAATAGAGATACTTATGCACAAATTAAAGGCAAGTCTTGCGACATTTTGATTAATGCAAATGGCAACAGCAAAAGATTTTGGGCTAATGACCATATTCTTGAAGATTTTGAAGCATCTACGACATCTGTTTATAAAAGTTTGTTTGACTTCGAATTTAAAAAGTATATTTATATATCTTCGAGTGATGTGTATGTTGATCATACAAACAAAGAGACAACAAAAGAAAACCAGAGAGTTGATTTTGCAAATCTTTCTCCTTATGGATTTCATAAATATCTTAGTGAAACACTTGTCCAAAAATATGCCGAAAAATATTTCATCCTTCGTTCAAGTATGATACTTGGAAAAAATCTTAAAAAAGGACCAGTGTATGATATAGTACAAAAGAAGCCATTATTTATAACTCTTGATTCACAAATTCAAATGATTACGACAACTGCAATTTCATCGATTATTGACTCTTTAGTAAAAAATGATTTCCCTAATGACATCTTTAATATGGGAGGCAAAGGGACAGTTGATTTTAATGACAGCGAGACGTATTTTGGAATAAAACCTCAGGTAACAAAAGATGCAAAAAAACAGATCTATGAAATGAATGTGGAAAAGTTAGACAATATTTTTAAACTTAAATCATCACCTGAATACCTAAAGGAATACCTAACAACATATGAAAACTAAATTTAAAAATATTTTAATTACAGGAGGCGCTGGTTATGTGGGGACTGTATTGACGGAACTTCTTTTGAAAGAAGGATATACGGTCAGGGTTTTTGATTCAATTTCAGAAATGAATTTACATCCTCTTCCATTTGGTAATTCAAAAAAATTTGAATTTGTTAAAGGAGATATACGCGAAAAAAGTGATGTTAAAAAAGCACTAAAAGGAATGGATGCAGTTATTCATCTGGCAGGCATTGTGGGCTATCCAGCTTGTGAGAAAGAGCCAGAACTCTCACATCAGGTCAATGTCATTGGCACAAAAAATGTAATGAGTGCTGCAAAAGGAGAACTCCCAATTCTTTTTGCTTCCACAACAAGTGTTTATGGGAAAATAACAGATGATATCTGTACTGAAGCAACTGCGAGAAATCCTTTGAGTCGATATGGCAAACAAAAAGTTGAAGCAGAAGACCTCGTGAAGAAAAATAAGAAATTTATTATTTTCCGATTTACAACTGGTTTTGGTGCATCTATAAAAATGAGATTTGATACTTTACCAAATGATTTTACCTATAAAGCGCTTAAGGAAGGGAAAATTGTTATTTATCAAAAAAATTTCATTCGATCTTTTATTTATGTCAAAGATATGGCGCGAGCATTTCTTTTTGGACTTGAACATTTTGATACGATGAATGGTGAAGTGTACAATGTCGGGAATAATGATTTGAACATCTCGAAAGAAGAGTTAGGACTCTTGGTGCAGAAAAAAACAAAATGCAAATTGGAATTTAAAGAAATAGGGAAAGATTTGGAAGGAAGAGACTATTATGTTTCATTTGATAAAATAGCAAAAACAGGATACAAAACAAAGATGTCAATTGAGGATGGTGTTGATGAGCTAATTAACGTTATCTCTCATTTATAGCTTCCTATTCTGCCGCTTACTTCTGTCTATATGCTATAATAAATTATAGAAAGTTATAGTTAATAAAAGCACTAATTTTTGCCAATGAAGCTTAATAAAAATAGCACAAAAATACTTTTTGCAACTTTTTCCCCTTGGATCAAAGGAGTACGTTTACCAACAAATGGCAGTCTTGAGCCTCTCCGCGAATATTTTCTTCCTAAAGTAAAAACACTCGTTCTTATTGACCAGCCAATTCCTGGAAGTGATTTTGTCTTGCCACGTAATGAACTCTATAAAAATGAAAAATTTGAGGGTATTGTTCCTTGTGCATGGTATGTCTCATGGCTGTACGGGATTCTTTGGAAAAATAATACATTAGGGACACGCATCTCTTTTAAAATTCGAGATTTTTTGTCTGTTATAAATATGGGTTTTGTATTTAGACCATATGATGTTTTTATTGGCCTTGAATCAATTAATGCGATGGCAGGAATTGTATTAAAAAAATTCGGTTTGGTAAAAAGAGTTGTGTATTATGTCTCCGATTATTCTCCGAACCGTTATTCTCAAGGATGGTTCAATTCTCTTTATCTATGGTTGGATCGGTTCGCTTGTTATCATTCGGATTATATTTGGGATGTTTCAACTGCAATGCAACCACAACGAATAAAGGCAGGTTTGAAAGAGGGGAAATCATCTCCAGTTATTCATGTCCCAAATGGATTGTTTGAAGACCAAATCCTCTCAAATTCTCCTAAAGATACTATTGCAAATACAATTGCTTACATGGGGACACTTGGGAAAGAAAATGGTGTCGATATTCTTATTCAAGCAATGCCACTTGTTCTGAAAAAACTTCCTACAGCCAAATTGCATATTATCGGTGGAGGAAAAGATGATCTTGAAAGACTTAAAGCATTAACGGTTAAATTAAAGTTAGATAAACAAATTATATTTTATGGATTTGTTCAAAAAAGTGCGGATATGGCACGTATCCTCGGTACAGCCCGAGTTGCTGTTATCCCGTATCTTGCGATTCCTGGATCTGCGCGCTGGTATGCAGATGCAAATAAGATACGAGCATATGCTGCTGCCAATTTACCAATTGTGACAACCCATGTGCCACCACTTGGTCAAGAAGCCGCTAAACAAGGAGCAGCAATTATAGTTCAGGATAATTCTCAAGAAATAGCAGAGGCAGTCATCAAAGTTCTTACTGATGAAAAAGTATATTCAAGAATGAGAAAAGCAGCAGGGAAGTTTGCCAAAAATTCTACATGGGAAAATACCTTCAACCAAGCTTTTAGTCAAATGAAATAAAGTATGATAGTATCTGTAATAAAGCAAAAGGGGATTTTTGAATTGATTTATCAGGCTTTCCGTTTTGTTTTTTCAAAAATCCGAACAAAGTTTGCAATTTTCTTTCTGCGGATGCGCGGATATGAAATTTCTACGTCAGTTTCGTTGCGAGGAGGTAATTATTTTTTTCAAAGTACCAAAGGAAGTATTGTAATTAAGGATCATGTGGAGCTGGGATATGGAGTCAAATTATTTACTGGCGCAAAAGGGAAAATAGTTATCGAGAAGAACGTCTCAATTTATGACAATACATATATTGATGTCCATACAACTCTTTCTATCGGAGAAAATACATTGATCGCACCATTCTCTTATATTATTGATTATGATCATAAAGTAGAAAAGGTGAAAGAAAGAATTAAAAAAAATGTTTATACAGAAAAAGAAATTAAGATCGGGAAAAATGTTTGGGTTGGAGCACATGCGATTATCCTAAAAGGTGTGACAATTGGAGATAATGCAGTTGTAGGCGCTGGTGCGGTTGTCACAAAGGATGTTCCTCCATTTACAGTCGTTGGTGGTTCTCCTGCTCGAGTAATTAAAAAAGTAAAATGAAAAAAAATTGGAATACACTTATTCTTATCGTCATAATGCTTATCCTTCTTTTGGTACCGCAGTTTTGGCTCGGACATAATCAATATCATTTAGGAGGAGATGATTCTAGAGTTTATTTAGCCCAACCATTAAAATGGCTTAAAAATATCGGATTTTGGCCGATTGTCACAATTGGAATTTTTTCAACAGGTATTCCTCAGCAAATGTATGTGCCATTTTTACTTGTTGCTGGACTTATACAAAAGATATTCTTTTTTGCCAATCTCCAAGCGATTCTCTATGGATTATGTTTGAGTTTTGGATTTTTAAGTATGTATTCTTTTATCCGTGAAGTAATCAGATCGGATGAAAAGCTGGCCTTTATTGTGAGTGTCATTGGTGGATTGATTTACCTCTTTATTCCCATTTCTTATGTCACCTTCTTTATGAACCCAGTGAACTATATTTTTATTATCATGCTCTATCCTGCATTACTATTTTTTTATTTTAAAGCGCTTAATACTCGCAACATTAGATATCTTTTTGTCGGTGCATTACTTTCTGCATTATTAAGTATCTCGTTTTCTGTAATTCCATATTTGTATGTATTTATTATCGGAGTTGGATTATTTTTGTTTTGTTATTTATTGTTTGGTTTGGAGAAAAAATTACTGATTATTCGTTACGCTCTCATTTACATTCTTTTTATTTTTATTTGTAATTTATTTTGGATAGTTCCTTTTTTTGTGTCACCTTTTTTCGGAGACAATATTGTGTCATCTGCTTTAAGTGATAAATCAATTACTGATAATGTCAATGGAATTCTCGCAGGATCAGTGAAATACAATATTATCGATACCGTGCAAGGACTCACAAGTCGCCTGCTGTATTTCAATGTGAGTTTTCTTAAACCGATCTATCAATTTGGATTTCTCAATCTTTTATTCCCAATACTTATTTTCTTAGGTCTACTACCAACAAAAATTTCAAAAGAAAAGAAAAAACTATATATTGCATGTCTCATCCCATTTCTTTTATTGGCGTATTTACAGACAGTAAATGTAGGTAGTTGGGGTCCACGACTTTTTGTATATTTGGTGACTATGATCCCAGGATTTGTTTCGCTGAGAAATTTCGATTTTAAAGTTGCACCTACTTTTATGATCTTTTATAGCTTGACGATAAGTATAGCTCTTTATGTACTTCTTAGCTCGTTCCGAAAGAGATATATACAGGTCGGCGTGTTTGCTCTTTTATGTATTGCTCTTATTTATAATGCTTTTCCTCTTATCTCAGGACAGGTTATCTCTTCGTCATTATCTAATACTCAGAACATCAGTCGTAAAGTTATCATCCCTGATGATTATGCAAATTTCCTCTCTAATGTAGTTCCTTCTTGGCCTTCAGATCGTATCGTTACGATGCCATTTACTTTTGGCAGTTGGAGTATTTTCTTAGATGGGAAAGGTGGAGCGTATATCGGTCATCCATTGACAGAAGTTGTTGGCGGAAGAGATAGTTTGGGTGGAAGGTTGTCTCTTGTTGATATCAATTTTCCTGGACTTGAGGTTCTTATCAAAAATGCATTCGAATATCAAAATTATGATTTGTTGAGATCATTATTCGGATTTTTTGATATTGGCTCTGTTGTTTATCATCCTACTGTTTTTGCAAAAGATACGCCAGTTGATTTTCTTCAGGGGCAATTGTGGGATTATCAGAATGGTTTTACAGAAAGCAAATATCAGGGATTTCTTAATACATTAGTAAAAGATCCTTCATCTGCGAAGACGACAAGTTACATGGCATATCATATCCCGACAAGTGTCCTTCTTCCTCGGATCTATACTACTGATAGCGCAATTGCAGTAACTGATGTTAATGCAATGCTTTCAGAATTGCCATTCCTCCGCGCACTTGATACTAAAGCATTTTTGACAGATCAAGGGACTGTCTCTCAAAATCCACCTCTTGCTAAATTCGTCTCTGACAATGTCACCTATACTGAATGCATTGGTTGTATACCACCAATGCCTCCAGTAATTGAGTTGCCATATGTCCGAGTATTACCTTCATCACCATTCTATGCTTTTATTAGATGGAAAGAGAATCGTTCAGAAAAGACTGCACTCGCGAGTGGAGATCTATTGACAGAGGTGACCTTTGAGTTAGATCTGGCAGGGAAAAGACTTCAAGAATATCGGGTATTAACAGATGCAAAAGGTGATGAGTTCCAACGCGTAATGCTTCTTAATCAATTTGATGACAGAATTGGAAAGACGCTTAATTTGATCGTAGCCCCAACTAATGGTCTCAATACTAGAAATGATATGCTTATCCAGTTAGATGGTTATCTGACATATTATAGAAAAGAATTGGAGTCCGAACTCTCTCAAACTCCTGAAGATGACAGTACGACGACACTACTTCGTACAGAACTTGCAAGACTCGCACAAAAGTCTTCGACGGTCCACTCACTCATCTGGACTTCGGATACTCATACATCGCGTTATATTGTAGGAGTTCCTGTGACGGGAGATTATCAGACGTACGTTGATGGATATGTTGGCAATACATCAGGTCTTACCCTTAGTATCGGACAGGATCAATATAAACCACAAGCAGTATCTATTCAGCAGGATGGAAAGATGTTACTCGGCACGTATCATTATACTGCGGGGGATACGAAGATTGGACTTAGTTTAAAAGATAATCCAAATCTTATTAGTACTTCCACACAGTCTTTTGGTGTCGGAAATGATACTGAAAAAGATATTACACTTTCGGATTATGATTGGAAGAAGACGTATAATATAAGTTTCGATGCAGTTGTTGCCAATGTAGATGATGCAGTATTTCAAGTAGCTCAAGACAATGACATCGTTGATGGAGATAACATACCAAATAGAGTTATTACCAAACGACTCAATTCCGCTTCATCGACTGATCATTATACTTTTACCTTTACACCAAATATTAATTCAAAAAAGACGACGTTAGAATTCATCGTCAGATCAAGAGACAATACACATAATGCTATTCAAATTAAAAATCTTACTGTAAAGCAAGAAGTATCTCCAAAAATTATTATTGTAAACGAAACTCAAAATGTCCAACCAACTCCGCCAACAATTACATTCCAGAAAATTAATCCTATACGATATGAAGTGCATGTCACCAATGCCGGCAAAAGTCCTTATATGCTTGTCCTGTCTGATGCATACAATAAGGGTTGGAGGGTCTATCAGGAGAATCAAAGTTTGATGAATAATCAAGGACAGTTCTATACATATCTTGATGGTGCTGTGCATGAATTATTGCCTCAAAATATCATGTTTAGTACAAAATTTTTAACTCTAGGCAAACAAATAGCAGCCGATCACCATCTCAAAGTAAATGGCTATGCCAATGCATGGTATGTTACTCCGGCAGATATTGGAAACCAGTCTGACTATACTTTGGTCATAACATATTGGCCGCAAATTATTTTTTATGGAGCAAGTTTTGCAACAGTGATAGGTATAGTGATATCCGCTATCTGTTTATTCGCTATTTATAAAAAATGAAAAATTTTATTAATAAAAATTTAACAAGTTTTATTATAATCATCAGTTTGTATTTGGTGCTTCAATTTTTGTCGACATTGCCTTATACAAATTTGATTATAACTGTCAAAAATATAGCTGGTATTTTATGGATTGCGTGTATCATACTATTTCATCTCCGACCCCGTGCATCAGTCATATTTGGGATGATTTGTTTGCTTATTGCTTTTATATTGCAACAGCTCGGACTCAATGATCTTATGTATTCTTTTGCAGATGCGATGTATCTCTTATTTATTGTGAGTATTGTGCATCACATTATTCT
Source organism: Saccharimonadales bacterium (SeqCode) (assembly GCA_035479415.1). GTDB lineage: Bacteria > Patescibacteriota > Microgenomatia > Levybacterales > UBA12049 > JACDET01. The sequence goes on along the minus strand of DATIIS010000049.1, from coordinate 165,980 downwards.
TATCCGAAAGAAATGAAAAAACAAACTGCTTTTTTTTTGTTTTGCGTTTTGATACTTCTTGTATCATTCGGCGCGGGATATATACATCTTGTGTTCAAACCCCAGATTAAAAATAATATTACCAATAAAGCAATTTTTTGGAGTAATGAATGGCGCAACTATAAAACCCATGTCTCAGGTAGTGAATTCTCTTTTGCAGTAGATGGGGTACAATCTCTTTCATTTCAGATGCATGCCGAAGATACTGATAGTGTGGAACTGGTCGTAAAGGTTGATAATAAAGTATATACATTGCAAGAACCTGATATTAATAATAAGTCTTTGACTATTGATATCCCGCAAAACGATATACATATGGAGCATATCGTAACTGGAAAAGTATATTGTCTTCCCGGCATAAATCCATGTGATTTGCAGATGAAAGATATTATAACGAAGGGCGGAAAAATAATTTCTTGGCACAACTCGGAAAAAACATTGGGAGTGTTGGGCGATAGTATAAGTCTTTTTCAATTAAGTCACGGCTATCCAGCGCTTCTCTCAAATACATTCCAGTTACATTTACACAATGCTTCTCTGTGGGGAAGAACTGCAGGAGTTGATCACGGCAAATATCCTGCTGTTTTTCTTTATCAAAAAAGTCTTATTGCATACCGGCCTGATATTGTTATTATTTTTTTGGGAATAAATGATGTCTATTTTGGTGCATCAGAGGATTCATTTAAAAAAGATTATGAAACAATTGTTACTGGCGTCCGAAAAGATCTGCCACAAGCAAAAGTAATTCTTGTTGGTATGCTTCCAGGAAAAGATTCTGATGAAGAAGCAGGTCGCATCATAGCGTTTAACAATGATATAAAATCTATTGCAGGAGAGCATAAGCTCACATTTGCCGATTCACGTAGCTGGCTTACCGAAGGAGATTACAGCGATCAATTTCATCCGACCATACAAGGAGAAGCAAAAATTGCATATCATTTAGCAAAGTTAATTAAAAATTAGTAAAAAGTCCTTGACACTCAAGTAAAATTACTAAAGAATAAGACAATATGAAAAAAGTAAGTTGGGGAGAAGATCCAGAAGAAAACGGACCCAGAAATTTTTATCGTGAAACGCTTATCATTCAAAGTCTTCAAAGAAGAGTAAAAGAAGGAATTGTTTTGGACGCAGGATGTGGAAATGGAAAATTGACTAGACGCATTGCAAAAGCAGGTTACAACGTTGAAGGAGTTGATACTTCTAAGCAATCAATAGATTTTTTAAACAAAAAAGCAAAACAATTAAGTATAGATAAAAAGTTGCATGCACAAGTTGGAAGCATTTTCAAATTACCTTTTAAGAAAGACTATTTTGATGGTGTTGTCTGCGGCGAAGTTCTTGAACATTTAAAGGAAGATGAGAAAGCAATAAAAGAGTTATTTAGAGTTCTCAAAAGAAATGGTTGTTGTGTTGTTACCGTTCCAGCAAAAATGGAAAAATGGGATTCAGTTGATGACGTTTCAGGACATATAAGACGTTATACGAAAGAAGAACTGAGAGAAAAATTTGAAAAAGCTGGATTTACCGTTTTGACATCCAAATATTGGGGTTTTCCTCTTACTAATTATTGGCATGATTTTATTTACCGGCCCTTTTTGGAGAGAAAAATGAATACAGGGTACAAAGTTACTAATTCTGAAGGAGTATTTGCAAAAATTGTAAAAAACGAACATATCGTGACTATTTCATCTCTGGTTTTTCATATTGATACGTTGTTTGACATAACAGGACTCGGGAATTCACTTATTCTGGTTGCGGTTAAAAAATAAATTTATGAAAAAGAAAAAAGTAGCAATCATCGGTCCAACAGGAATGCTCGGTAGTGCGGTATACAATCTTTTTAAAGATAAATACAAGCTAGTTCTCGTCTATCGTGATGAAGAAAAAATTCAACGTCTTAACAAATTATTTGGAGGCTTAAAAAATCATAAGAAGGTCCAAAGTAATTTAAAAGACTTATATGATGATTATAAAAAGAGAAAATCTCATGGTTTTTACCCTGGAAAAAAGACAAAGGAACTCGTTGAAAAAATAGGACAGGTGGATGCTGTTATTAATTGTTCGGGCATTATTATTCCATATATGTCCGAAGACCCATTTGATACATTTTTCATTAATAGCTCATTGCCACACATTCTCAGTACAATTTATAAAGAAAAATTTATTCATATTACTACAGATTGTGTCTTCGATGGTTTAATTGGCGCTCCATACAATGAAAAATCTTCCAAGAATCCACGAGATTTATATGGTCTCTCCAAATCTTTGGGAGAGCCGTATTCACATTCTTTGGTTTTGAGAACTTCTATAATTGGTCATGAGATAGCACAATATAATTCGTTACTTGAGTGGACACGGAGACAAAACGGGAAAACTATTTTTGGATACACGAATCACATCTGGAATGGGCTCACCACCAAACAACTCGCAATTATCCTAGATCAAATTATTGATAACCGCTCTGAATTTCCTGATGTAGGACTTTTTCATCTTTTCTCAACAGCACTTTCAAAATACGAACTGCTCCTCAAAATTAAAGATAAATATAAATTGGATATCAAAGTAAAACCCAAAAAAGTGTCGTCTGTCGATAGAAGACTTGTTTCACTTTATGACTTTCACAAAATTTTCTCAATTCCTTCAATTGATGTTATGTTGACAGAATTGTGATTTCGTTGATATGTCGCTATTTACAAAGACAACATCTATGATATAGTTAAAGAATAAATTTTAGCTCTTAATGAAAGAATCTAAAAAACCTCCTAAAGTATCTTGTCTATTACTCAATTGGAACGGAATTAAATTCACAAAAAAATGTCTCAAAACACTTCTAAAAACAACATATACTAATTTCGACATTATCGTCGTTGATAACGGTTCTGAAAAAAACGAAGCCGAGCTTCTAAAAAAAGAATTTTCTCGATTTTCCAAAATAAAAATAATCCGAAGTGAAGTAAACCTAGGATATGCTGCTGGCATGAATCTTGCATATAAGAATAGTACAGGAGATTACATTATGCTTCTCAATAACGATATGGAATTTGGAGAGAATTGGCTGAGTCCTCTTGTTGAATATCTTGGGAACCATAAAAAAGTAGGAGCGGTTCAACCAAAAATGAATGATATGAAAAAAAAAGGTTATTTTGAACATGGTGGAGCAGCTGGAGGATTCTTTGATATTTTTGGATATCCCTTTGCTCGGGGAAGAATTTTTTCATCAGTTGAAAAAGATAACGGACAATATGATAATCCAATTCGTATCGGTTGGGCAGGAGTGATCCTCATTAAAAAAAGTGTCCTCAAGAAAATAGGTTTGTTTCACACTATTTATTTTAACTATGGAGAAGATATGGATTTATGTTACAAAATATATGGTGCAGGTTATTCTATTGTAAATATCCCACAATCCGTTGTTTATCATTACGGAAGTGCTATTCTTGGTAAGAACATGCAGAAAAAAACATTTTATCACCATAGAAATAGCATCATTTTTCTTCTCATTAATTTCCGACTGACAACATTACTTTATATTTTATTACCAAGAATTATTTTAGATGTTGTCTCAATTTTTTATTATATTGTAAATGGTTTTCCAGAACTTGGTCTTTCGGTCATACAAGCATATATGTCTCTTATAACACGTATTCCTCAAATTTATAAATCACGAATAACCAATCAAAAAATTTTACAACCAGAAAATATAACAAAGATGCCAATTTATAAAGGTAGTATCATTTGGGATTATTTTATTAGAAGGAGAAAAAAATTCAGTGAATTGATGAATCATGAAAGTCTTACTGCAATCAATACATAATGAAAAAGAACAGTATTATTTTTTTCTGCCTTGCCATTTTAATCTTTTTTTATACACGAGGTTTGTTCAATACATATTTTCAGCAAGATGAATGGAACGGATTTGGACTCGTAATTTCTTTAAGCCATCAGCCATGGTGGAGTTGGTTTGGTATTTTGGGCTTCTATCATGTCATTCCGTTATCACAATTTTTTTGGTACATACTTTATAGAGTATTTGGTTATCAGGCATTTTATTTTGCACTGACTGCATATCTTCTTCATGTGGTTGCTTCGTTTTTAGTTTACCAAGTCTCAAAAAGATTAAGTAAAAATGAATTGGTAGGAATCCTTACTGCAGTTCTTTTTGCAACCAATGGTCGTGCGAGTGATGCTTTTACACATTTGGCCGTTTTTCCTGCAACAGTTACTTGTTTTATTGCCATGATGGCTTTTATTTTATATCTTACAAAATTTACCAAAGAAAATGTTATAACGCTCAAAGATACCATAGTTTTACTTCTTATTTTCTTAACAGCAATACTTCTCCGTGAAGATGGTTTTATGCTTATCCCGTTACTTCTATGTTTTTTCTTTGTCTACAATCGAAAAATATTTAGCAAAAAAAATATACTATTTTTTGTAAGTTTTTTTGCACTCGTTGTTATCACTTTTGGGATGAGAATTTTTATCGCATTGCATGAGCCCTCAACTCTTGTGACAACAGATGATCCTCATCATATTTATCTTTATAATTTAGTTACCTTTCCGTTTAAGTTGATAGTGCAAAGTCTTGTTGAGATATACTATGTTCTTGATTATGTTGTAAGTCATATAACACTTTTTTATTCTTCAAGTTCTGCAATAATTCCGCCACCAATTATCAATACTGTAGGTACTGATTTTATTATTCTCGTTCTTTTTAATTTTATTGTTGTTCTTTTTGTTTTTTTAACGTACAAGATGAAAGACACACTTCTTTGGAAGAATATCTCCTTTGGACTTCTTTGGATACTTATCAATGCAGGGCTTCTCGCAGGAGTTGGGAGGTATATGTTCGTTATTGAACAGCGGTATCTTTACCATGCGAGTTTTGTAACGAGTTTTATTATATCTCTTATTTTTGTTGCTGTATGGCAAAGAAAGAATGGTCATTGGGTATTACAGCTACTAAGAAGGCTTCTTATGATTGGTATTGTCATTTTCCTTTTGATGACATCCTATCAGGAGTTGCATGCAAAAATGCAGATATGGCAACAATGGGGACAAGCGAGGCAATCAATTGTCAAAAGCCTTATTACCCTTTATCCAACTATTCCACATAACACAATTTTCTTTGTACAATGCCAAGGTACGTGCCACAGAAATAGCGAATTTGGACTACCCAATACTGTCGTTCTTCCTTTTTCATCAGGCCCTGGATGGATATTTATGTTGCAGTATGCAAGACAAAATGAAGATGCCTATGCACCATTCTTTGCAACTGTTAATGGCAAACAATTCCTTTGGGATTATGGTACACAGGGGTATGAGAAGAAAGGGGATTATGGGTTTGGCTATTTCATTGATAAAAAGTTATTAACAGAGACATTGAAGAAAAATAAATTAAATAAAAATATAGTTATTGGATTAGAGTATGATGAAAGTAATTTTACCTTCCATGATATTTCAAAAGAGGTAAAAAGAGAATTATAGTCCTGTGTAATAGGCTAAAAAAGGTTTGATATCACTTAGTGAAAATGAAGCTTTTTCTTTTCTAAAATCTCTCATTTGTGTAAAAGTCGGGAAAGTAAAATAGGTTGCTTCTTTTTTAGTATATTTTTTCATAACCTTGTTCTTTGCTAAATAATCGAGAGCTTTTAGAGTGGTACTGCCGCTTCTATCAAATCCTTTAAGATAATTTTTAAATAGTGAGACTCCATGCTTGAATTCAATCTTCTCCTGATAAATAATATCTCCCTCATCAATTTTCTTTGTCATAACATGGATACTTACTCCGAAATATTTTTCATTATTCATCATTGCCCAAAAAACAGGAAGTACACCACCATATTTGGGAAGAAGTGCTGTATGGCGATTGATACATGCTATCTTAGGTAGTGCCAACAATTCGTTTTTGAAAATTTGTCCATTGGAAGAGACGATAATATCGATTTTCTTTTCTTTGAGATATGCGAGATGTTCTTGACTGTTTACATTAAACATCTCGGTAAGTGCTATACCATTTTCTTTTGCAATTGTTGAAAGACTGAGTTGATTATGCGGCTTTAATAATGTTTGTATCTTTGCGCTTATGGACATGACAACAAAAAAAAGAAAGCCTTTTATTCCCCACAGTACTTTTTGTTGTTGAAGGAAGAACAGCAAACCTTTTTTCATGCGATCTTTCGCAATAGTAATCCCGACAACATCATAGTTCTTCTTATCAAGGTTTCTAAGAATATATCTCACATAGTGAGGATGAAAGAGCTGTTCGTCAGCGAGGATGAGATAGATATTTTTTTTCATAAAGATAGTCTTTGTATGTCTGGAATTTAAAATCTCTTAGGAGATTTTCAAACATACGAGAGACATTGACTGTGTATGGATAGTATAAAGGTTGTAAAAACGGATTACTATCCTCAGGTGGCTTATATTTGTTTGATTTTGAGACTTGTCTTATCAGTTGCCAATTGTGCATAAAAAGAGTAACTGTTGTGTCATTCTTTTCTGTTTCCTGCAATTTTCTTCGATAATAATTTTCTCTCAGAACACTCCAAAAATAACTTGATCCATAAGGAATACCAAAGTTCAAGATATTGGCAAATGTCATATTGCTCGGGAATGCTATCGTCTTTGGATCTGGTGAATACTTGGTATTTGAAACAGAAACCGGGATCTCAAGTATGCCATCAAATTTGTATATCTTATTTGGATTTCCATAAATTGAAGAGGAATAAACAAAACCATATTTTTTCAACAATTTATATCCTTCTTTAACATGCAGAATTCTTGGAGCCTGATACCCGATGATGTTATATTTTTTTATATATTTTTTAGCTTGTTCAAGTTCTTGCTCTAGTATCTTTGCATTATAAATAAATGAATGAGTATATCCATGAAAGCCAATTTCATGTCCTGCATTTTTAATTTTTTCGAGAATTCCTGGATAAATTTCTTCAAGTTGCAGGACGACGAAGAAGGTTATTGTTTGGTTATTTTTTTTTAAGATCTTCAAGAGATAATCAAGTGCTTTTGGTGCATGGCCGTTATCAAGTTCTCGAAGTTCTTTGATACTCAGTTTTTCCTTATTTATATTTTCAGAAAAGATCCACGTTTCAAAATCAATACTCATGAGACGATGACCATTGCTCTTCATATTGATGTAGTGTATCATACTATGTAAGAATAAATGAATACTCTGCTTGGTGGAGATTTTCGATTTCTCTGGCCTGAAAATATACATTACTTAGCTCAGCTACCTTATGCTTGGGACAATATTCTAAATAACGGTTTGGGTGGCTTCAACCTCTCTCTTTGGATCAATACTTATCTTTCTTTTACGACTACCTTCAGCTACCTCGGACTTTCATGGATTGCTATTACAATTATTTTTTGGCTTCTTCCTACATTTCTCGGTTCATTCTTTTTTATGAAATTTTTCTTCGCATATCTTTTTCCAAAAATTGCGAAGTATTCATTTATTGCTGGTGCTATCTATTCCATTAACACATATATTTTACTCGTAGTACTTGGTGGACAGATGGGAGTAGGACTTGCATATTCTCTTGTCCCATTGGTTTTACTTTCGTTTATTAAAACGTTCAACCGTCCAACTCTTAGAGCAAGTCTGCTTACTGGATTGGTCTTGGCACTTCAGCTATTGCTTGATGTGAGATTTGTGTATATGACACTTATAGTAGTATTCGCGTATTGGATATTTATTTCTCGCAGTATACAACTTCGCTTTCTTCTTTATAGTTTTGTTATTCCTGCTGTTTGTACTATTTTACTAAATAGTTTTTGGATACTGCCAACTCTTTTCCATGGCGGAAGTGCCGTGTCTTCAAATTTAGCAAGTTCGAATAGTTTTTCCTTCTTTAGTTTTGCTGATTTTCCCCATGCGCTTGGATTTTTGCATCCAAATTGGCCAGAAAATATTTTTGGGAAAGTATATTTTATGAATTGGCAATTTCTTCTTCTGCCGGTGGTGGCATTTAGTGGATTGTTATTTATTGATACCAAGCAATTTAAAAAAACAGAAATCAAGAAGGAGACACTTCTATTTTTTTCAGTGCTTTTATTGCTTGGTGTTTTTCTTGCGAAAGGAAGCAACCCACCTTTTGAACAAGTAAATCAATTTATTTATTCGTCAATTCCTGGGATGCGGATGTTCCGTGATTCGACAAAATGGTATACGGTTATTGCTATTGGGTATAGTATCCTTATTCCTTTTAGTCTTTATTTTATCTATCAATTTTTACTTGAGAAATTACCAAAGAAAAAAAGTCTGCTCATAAGCAGTTTTTATTTTGTCGTAGTTGGTGCTTTCTTTGTTTATTTAATTAGTCCAGTATTTGTTTATCAATATCGATCAATGACTTTCCATAAAATTCCTGATGGATATGTTCAGTTGGAGAAATTCCTTTATAGTCAAAAGAATTTCTCAAGGACGTTGTGGATCCCACAAGTACAACGGTATGCATTTTTCTCGCCTGTTCACCCAGCTGTCTCACCTAATGAATTATTGCATGTAACTAGTACCTCAAAAGTTTTAACTATGTTACCTCAAAAGAAGACAGAACATTTGATAGAAGATGCAGGAGTTGAGTATATTATTGTCCCATTTGATAGTGAAAAGGAACTCTTTTTGAGAGACAGGAAATATGATGAGAAGAGCTACAAGAAAGTTATTTCAACTCTTAACTCTGATAAGTGGTTGAAAAGAGTAAACGATTTTGGTGGAAATGTCGTTTATCAAGTGCCACATCCCAAAGATCATTTTTGGAGTACTTCAAAAAATACAACTGTTTCATACATATACATAAATCCAACACATTATATTGTCACTCTGAAAAATGCGAAAAAGAATGGCCAGCTTATTTTTTCTGAAAGTTTTGATAATGGGTGGACAGCTACAATTACTAATAGTACATTTCAGAGTATAAGTAAGACATATGACGAACAATTTAATAGTTTTGTTCTGCCTAAAGATGGAGATTATACAATGGATATCTTTTATGAGCCTCAAAAATGGGTAGAGAGTGGAGAAGTAATTAGTTTTGTTTCTTTTGTTGTGATCGGCGCGTGTTTGTTGGGTTTGAAAAAAAGAAAAATCATATGAAACCACAGGATATACTATTTATTATTATACTTATCGGATTACTTTTTCTAAGAAAACCTCGTGTGTTTATCTGGGCGGCTATGCTATGCCTCTTCGTATCAATGCCGTTATTTTATAAATATGTTTTTTTCACTGCAGAACGGTTGGTTATGTATGCTGCTGGATTCTTTTTCGTCGCAATTATCCTGTTTTGGATTAGGATGAGAAAATGATACAATTGCACCAGTATGATGCTAAGTGTTATTGTTCCAGCAAAAAATGAGGAAGAAGGAATTAAGGCATTTTATGATGAAACAATGAAATATCTTCCACATGCAGTGAAGGAATACGAAATTATATTCATCGATGACGGCTCTACTGATAGAACTCTAAAAATTCTTCAAACATTTATTAAAAAAAATAAGCGCGTCCGAGTATTTTCTTTCAAACGTCATCGTGGCAAAGCAGATGCTCTCGCATTTGGTTTTGCTCATGCAAAAGGAGATACTATCCTTACTATGGATGCAGATCTGCAGGACAAGCCATCAGAAATCAAGAAATTTATAACCAAACATAAAGAAGGAGCTGATGTGGTCTGCGGTTGGAGGAAGAAAAGAAAAGATAAACAAAAGATGGTCGTTATTTCAAAGTTTTTTAACTATTTAATTGGAGTTCTCTTTGGTCTCAAACTTCATGATATTGATTGCGGATATAAATTATTTACCAAAGAAGCAATTCAAAGTATCACAATTTATGGAGGTTTATATCGATTTATCCCTCTTCTTTTGTACCAGGAAGGTTACATCGTTGATGAAATAGTTGTTGAGCATGATACACGAAATTTTGGGAAATCAAAATATGGATTTTCTAAAGTGTGGAAAAATCTTCCTGATCTTTTTACAATGATTTTTCTTGTTAAGTATAGCAATCGTCCACTTCATTTTTTTGGAAATCTAGGGGGCTCATTATTCTTTATTGGTGGAGTTATTCTTCTTGGACTTTTTGTTTATCAGTTAATGGGTAATTCTATCGGTAGAAGACCACTTCTTATTTTTGCAATGCTTCTTGTTATCAGTGGCTTACAAATCTTTTTTACTGGATTTCTCGCAGACCTGATGATCAATATTTCTCATTCAGCAGCCGGAGAATCCAATGATTCTCGAAACTTCCCTCTTAAGTATACAAGTGACAGACACAAGACGTAACAAGCGTGGTATGTGCTACAATAAAGTTGAGATGAACATATGAAAATTGGAATTGATGTCTCCCAACTTGCTTATCACAATACGGGTGTTGCGAATTATCTAAAGAATTTAGTTTCAAGTTTGGTAAAAAGTGATCGAGAGAATGAATATATCTTATTTTTTTCTTCGTTGCGTGGAAGTCTTCCGGATCTGAATTTTGATCTGAAGTCACATCCACATGTTTCTCTCAAACAATTTAAATTTCCGCCTACAGTCTTAGATTTGTTATGGAATAAATTACATGTGCTGCCGATTGAGAACTTAATTGGAGATGTCGATATTTTTATTACTTCCGATTGGACAGAACCGCCTTCTAAAAAAGCAAAAAAAATGACAATTCTCTATGACTTGATTGTCTATAAACATCCTGAAGAGACAGATGCCAAAATTGTTGAAACACAAAAAAGAAAATTGGCTTGGGTCAAAAAAGAGACAGCAATGGTGCTTTGTATCTCGGATGCGACTAAAAAGGATGCTGTAGAGATGTTGGGAATTGAAGAGAAAAACTTGCAGGTTGTTTACCCTGGCATATAAACTAATACTATGATAATAGGAATTGATGGAAATGAGGCGAATGTAAAAAAAAGAGTTGGGATTAGTGAATTTGCATATCAATTATTGCTGCAATTTTCATCACCTACCTATGCTAAAGATAAGGATATAAAGTTTGTAATATATCTCAAAGATGAGCCTCTTGATTCTCTCCCACCAGAAACTGAGAATTGGCAATATCGAGTCGTCAAGCCAGGCAAATTGTGGACACAGTGGCGTTTGCCACTCGATTTATTCCTTCATCGGCCTCGACCTCATGTCTTTTTCAGCATGACTCACTATGCTCCGAGGTTTTCTCCTGTGCCGTCTGTTATCTCAGTCATGGATGTCTCGTATCTTCAGTTTCCTGAGATGTTCAATTCATCTGATCTCTATCAACTGCGTAACTGGACAGCCTATTCGGTGAAAAATGCAAAGAAGGTGTTGACTATCAGTAACTCAAGCAGAGATGATATAATTAAATCGTATACTGTCCCGAAAGATAAGGTTATTACAATTTATCCGGGGATAAAAGAAATTGTGTCGCTTGAACCTCGGGTTTTTGGTATGAATCAACTGAAATCAAAATATCATATCTCTGATAACTACATTTTATTTGTTGGGACGCTTCAACCGCGAAAAAATATCGCTCGACTTATCGAGGCATTTTCACTACTTAAAGACAAAGATCACAAAATTCAAGATTTACAACTTATTGTTATTGGCAAAAAAGGCTGGCAATACGAGGATATTTTGGAGGCTCCACAGAAATTTGGAGTTGAAAATAGTGTTAAATTTCTAGAGAACATACAGGATGACGAATTAAATGTCTTTTACAAGCACGCATTGTGTTATGTCTTGCCAAGCCTCTATGAAGGATTTGGTCTGCCTGTTCTTGAAGCGATGCAAAGGAATTGTCCAGTGGTAACAAGTAATGTTTCAAGTCTTCCAGAAGCTGGAGGAGATGCAGCACTGTATGTCGATCCAAACAATGTGGATGATATTGCAAAGAAGATTGAGAAAGTAATAACTGATAAAAAATTACGGGATGAGATGATTGAAAAAGGTAAAAAGCAGGTCCAGAAATTTAGCTGGGAGAAAGCAGCCAAAGAGACGTTAGAAGTTTTGAAACACGTGGCAAAAAAAGGTGATAGGTAAATAGGTGCTAGTCACATTTGTTATCTAATACCTATTACCTAGCACCTAATTTTATGAAAGATAAAACAGGTCGACAATTATCATCAGAAGAGTTAATGCAGAAAGGCAAAAAACGTGTCTCAACTGTGGGGCGTGAATTTGTAGTTGCTCTCCTGCATCTGATCGGACATTTTCCATCACATTTTGTGAGAAGATTTTTTTACCGAATGGCAGGAATAACGATTGGTAGGGGCTCATCAATTCATATGGGGACACGATTTTATAATCCTTCGAATATAACTGTCGGCAAAGATACGATCATTGGAGAAGGTGCGGTTCTTGATGGGAGAGCGACTCTTAAAATTGGCGATCATGTCGATATAGCATCTGAGGTGATGATCTATAACTGTGAGCATGACATAACGAGTGATGACTTCCATGCGTCCTGTGGGGAAGTTATTATCGAGGATTATGTTTTTATTGGTCCAAGAGCAATAGTTCTTCCTGGCGTAACTCTTGGTAAAGGAGCCGTTATTGCTGCCGGAGCAGTTGTGACAAAAAGCGTTGAATCATTTGCAATAGTTGGAGGAGTTCCCGCCAAAGTAATAGGTGAAAGGAGTCTCAAGGATCCTCATTATCGATTGGGGAGAGCTGCGTGGTTTAGATAGAACTAATGTATTCGAATTAGTGCGAATACAACTTAAAAATTTGTTTTGATATTGTGAATATATAATAAAATCCGTTATACTTTACTATTGCAATAGTTTAGTTTGCACCATGAAGAAATTTCTTTCGTTTCTTGATAATAGCCTTTTAAAGATAAGTATAGCTTTTGCGATCTTATTTGTTCCTTTATATCCCAAACTCCCAAGTGTCGGTATCCCTCATGTCTGGGTATATATCCGTCTTGAAGATTTTCTTATTTTATTAGTTACCGCCATTTGGCTTGTTCAACTAATCCGCAAGAAAGTTTCGCTTCCACGTCCTGAAGGCTATGCACTCGTGGTTTATTGGGCAATGGGGCTTATTTCTCTTATTTATTGTCTCATCTTTATTGCTTCTCATTTAGCAAATTTCTTCCCTCAAATAGCAGTTCTTGAATATCTTCGAAGAATTGAGTATATGATTCTTTTCTTTGCCGCATTTTCTTCTGTTAAAAAGCCTAAAGATGTCACATTTTATTTAATAACGCTTGGTGTTGCGCTCTCTTTGATAACATTGTATGGTTTTGGACAAAAGTTCTACACGACACTTTGGCTTATTGCGCCGGCTTTCTTTAAACAATATCCTTACTGCTTCCCAGCATATCTGACAGGAAATGAAGAATTTGCAAAAGGTGTCCCATTCTGTCTCAACAGCCTTTCTCGAATCGCCTCAACCTTCGGTGGAAATTATGATCTTTCAACATATCTTGCTGTCGTTATCCCGTTGTTTATTGCATTATTTATTGCAGTTAAACGAATCAAAATCAAAGTTCTTATCGCAATTCTTGTAATTCTTTCACTAGAGCTTCTCAATTTCACATCTTCACGTACATCATTTGCTGCCTATCTCTTTGGAGCAATAACCATGCTTATCCTATGGAAAAAGAAATTGTGGATTATACCTGTAGTTATCGTCAGTATTGGTGTGCTTTTTCTTTTAAGTACTGCAACGATTCAACGTTTTGCAAAAACAGTTCAGCCAGTACAGATTGTCCAGGTACAACCCGGAGCAGATCAATCACTTGAAAAAATTATTTCCAAAACCCAACAAACACAAGCAAATAAAGCCCCCCAAACCCCAGCTCCAGGTACAGTGACAGTGGGAAGTGGTGCAGAAAATGGGCTTGCAAGTGGAAGTGGCCAAGTTCTTACCAACGCTGATATTCAATCTCTTCAAGATCAGAATATCGATATCTCGTCTGTCTCTGGATCATTCCTTTTGCGAAAAGCTTATGCACTTGATATTTCTTTTACAACTCGTTTCCAGGCGGAGTGGCCACGTGATTGGCAAGCATTTATGAGTAGTCCTATTTTTGGGACAGGATACTCATCTCTGACATTGGCCTCAGATAATGATTATTTGCGAGCTCTTGGGGAGACTGGTTTGGTAGGTGCTATCTCATTTCTTTTCATTTTCCTGATCTTTGGTATTTTTGCTTACAATGCTTTAAAAACAATAAAAGACCCAATTATCCGTGCGCTTCTTTTTGGGCTTATTGGTGGAGTCGTCGGTCTTCTTGCCAACGCAGTTCTTATCGATGTATTTGAGGCGTCCAAAGTTGCTGAATCCTTGTGGATCCTTTTGGGAATTGGACTTGGAGCAGCCAAGCTATATCACAAAGAACCAATACCATATAAGAAATCACTCATAGCGTTCTTTACTTCACGCGCAATGATTTCTCTTTACATCATCATTCTAGTTATTGCAGCGTTTATTACATCGATTGCCAATTTCTTTGTAGCTGATGATTTTACATGGCTTCATTGGGCAGCAAGTGCAGCGACATCTGATCTGCCAAAGTATTTCGTTCAATCACAAGGCTTTTTCTATCGACCATTAGATAAAGCAGTAACATATTTCCTTTATATGATTTTCTCGTTCCAACCTCAAGGATATCATCTAACAATTTTGTTTATACATATGATAATGTCAATTGGAGTATTTTTCCTTGCAATGAAACTGACCAAAAATAAATTGGTAAGTGTACTTGCAACTCTTCTTTTCGTCCTTCATCCAGCTCATACAGAAAATATTTTCTGGTTCTCAACGCTTTCAGATGACCTCAGTTCAACATTTATCGTCTATATGATGATCGCTTTCATGAATTTCCGTGAAAAGAAATCTGTCATTGCCTACATAGTATCAATTCTTTTTGCAGCATTGGCGTTTGTTAGTTATGAGATATCTCCAATCGTTCCATTTGTTCTTATTGCCCTAGATATCTTTATCTTAAAGCCAAAAAAGAATTCCAAGACATATCTTTCTTATGTACCATTTGTCATTTTGTTCATTTTATACTTTGTAATGAGATATGTGTCTCATGCTTTCTCAGGTGGAGGAGATTATAGTTATCATCTCTCAAAGATTCTTCCAAATATGGTTGGTAATTTCTTCGGTTACACTGGGATGTTCTTGGGTGGTTTGCCATTTATACAGTTATATAATTTCCTTCGTGGAGGACTTAGGACAGAATGGATTTACTTTACAGTTATTTTGATTTTGGTAATCGTGTATGTATATTGGATGTTCAGATCATATCGGAGTAAAGTAAGGACATTGTGGCATCGTAGTGAAACACAACTTCTTATCTTCTGTATCGTCTTTGCTGGCGTCTCACTTTTGCCGTTCTTGCCACTTGGCAATATTGCTCCTCGTTATCTTTATCTAGCATCAGCAGGTTATGCAATTGCACTTGTATATGCCTTACAATTATTATTTGTCAGCTGGATGAAAGTGAAAAAATATGCTGTATGGTCTCTTATTGTTGTCTGTGTGGTGCTAGGAGTTGTTTATTTTGTTAGTGATCGAAATGAGCAGAGACAGTGGGAAAGATCAGGCGATTTGACTCAGAATACATTACTCTTCTTCCGAAAGAACTACAATGCATTTACCATCACAACTGATCTTTATTTTGTTAATACTCCTATCACCCAGAATGGTACATGGGTTTTCCCTGTAGGATTGTCAGATGGATTGTGGTTCATTTATCGAGAGAAAATGCCACAAGTACATGAAGTTGGTTCAGTGCAAGAAGCAGTCATGGATTCACGTTCCAACAAAGATAGCCATATATTCCAATTTGATAGACAAGGCAACATTTCGGAAGTGAAGCAATAGATATGACCAAACGTATAGAAAAAAGTTTTCTTCTTATTCTGATCCTTATACTTCTCGGTGGCTTTCTCGTCAGGTTATATCGCATAAACAATCCAGTTGCTGATTGGCATAGCTGGAGACAAGCAGATACGTCCTCAGTCTCGCGCAATTTTGTGAAGTATGGGTTTGATTTATTGCATCCTCGCATGAACAACATCTCCAATGTCCAATCAGGACTTGAGAATCCTCAAGGATATTTCTTTGCCGAGTTCCCAATTTATAATGCGACACAAGCAGGCTTATTTACTCTTTTTCATGGATTAACAATTGAAGAGTGGGGGAGAATTGTAACCGATGTCTCATCGATAATTGCGGCACTGTTTATATTCTTAATTGTTAAAAAGCATAGTACTATCAAGACAGGTCTTTTTGCTACGGCTTTTTATGTGTTTATCCCTTTTGATATTTATTATGGGAGAGTTATTCTTTCCGATCCTTCAATGACAATGGCCATTCTTGGGGGCACTTATTTTTTTGATCGGTATCTTGATTCGTTTGAAATTACCTCTTCTTCAAAGAAGACACACAATAACAAAAAGTATCTGTTTTATCTTTTAGCAATAGGATTTACGACACTTTCCTTTCTTCTCAAACCCCCTGCAGCATTTTTCGTGCTTCCAATGCTTTATCTTGCATGGAGAAAGTATGGATTTAGATTTCTGATTCGATGGGATCTTTGGTTGTTTCTTATCGTTACCATTGCGCCGCTTCTCTGGTGGAGATGGTGGGAAAGTCACTATCCTGAAGGAATTCCAGCATTTTTGTGGCTATTTAATAGCAATCATATCCGTTTCCATCCGGCTTTTTTTAGATGGATATTGTATGAACGACTGACTAAATTAATTTCTGGGTACGTCGGCGTTTTATTTCTTATTTTCAGTATTGCAGGCATCTGGAAATCTCAAAAAGAAAGATGGTTTTTCTTATCGTTCGTTGCATCATCAATTATTTATGTTTGTACCATTGCGACAGGCAATGTCCAGCATGATTATTACCAAATCCCAATTATGCCAACTGTTGCTATCTGTATGGGATTTGGAGCTGTGTGGTTAGTTTCATTACTGAAAAAATGGTTACCGATGAAAATTTCTTATGCCATAGTTTTTATCGGGATGCTCTTAAGCTTCTATTTCGCGTGGCAACAAGTGCAGCCATATTTTGATATCGATAATCCATCAATTATTGCTGCAGGAAAAGCTGTTCAGGAGTTGACTCCGCCAAATGCTCTCGTTATCGCAAATTATAATGGTGATAGTTCGTTCCTTTATCAAACTGATCGTCAAGGCTGGGCTAGTTACGAGCATGATATGCCAGACATGATCAAATTGGGTGCGAATTATCTCGTTCTTGCCAATCCTACATCATCTGACATGCAATTTGGAAAGACATATAAGATTATCGCCAGAACTCCACAATATGTTATTTTCAATTTAAACGCTAAATGATTGGCAGAGCCTTAACTTCTGTCACCCATCTGTTATTATTAATGTATGAAAATTTTAGTAATTTCTTCGTATCTTCCATATCCACTTTTTAATGGAGGTCATGTACGTCTCTACAATTTGATAAGGGAGTTGTCTCAGAAGCACGAGATAACTCTTATTTGTGAGAAGCGTCCGTTTCAAAAAGATGCTGATATTGATGAAGTCAAAAAGATTTGCAAGGATGTCATAACTGTTGATAGAGGAAAACAATGGAGTATTTCAAATGTTCTCAAAGCAGGTTTCTCCACCAATTCATTTCTTGTGACAGGACATACTAGTGTTGCATTACAAAAAAAGATTCAGGAGACACTAGATAAAGAGAAGTTTGATTTTATCCATGTCGAGACATATTACGTTATGCAAAATCTCCCAAAGACAGATGTGCCTGTGGTTCTGGTGGAGCACAACATCGAATACCAAGTGTATGAACGTTTTATGGAACGATCGCCGATAATTGTCAGATCGCTTCTCCAAATTGATATCAGCAAAATAAAAAAAGAAGAGGAGACATTCTGGAAAAATGCGAGCACTCTTGTTGCTGTCTCTCGTGAAGATCAAGAAATTATGTCCAAAGCAGGTCTTACGCCGCATCTTGTCTCAAATGGAGTCAATACTCATGTATTTACTTTTCAGCCGCTAACTTTTGATAAAAATAGTACTAAGAAAATTCTTTTTATTGGCGACTTCAAATGGATCCAAAATCAAGATACAGTCAAGTTTATCATTAAGGAAATTTGGCCGAAGATTCAGGAATTGCGAAAGCAAAATGGAGAATTGGGTGAAATGAAATTATGGATTGTTGGGAGAACAATTCCACATGGTGTGAGAACTCTTACAAAAGATCCGGATGTGATTTTTGATGAGGCAAGTTCTAGTTTGTCCACCGAAAAAATATTTCATCAGGCAGCGGTCTTGCTTGCGCCCATCCGAGTCGGTGGAGGGACGAGTTATAAAATCTTGGAATCAATGTCCAGTGGCACACCAGTTGTTACAATGAAACTAAGTGCTGATGCAATAGATGCAAAAGATGGAGAAAATATTGTGGTCGGAGCAACTGCAGATATACTCGCACAAAAAACTGTTGATTTATTAACTGACCAAAATTTATATAAAACAATTACTAAAAACGGCCGAGATCTCATAGGAAAAAATTATACCTGGGCTGAAATTGGGAAGAAATTGGAAGAAGTATATACAGTTACGCTTAATAAAAAATAACTATGAAAATTGGAATTGATGCACGACTTTGGGATGAAACAGGGGTTGGGCGTTACATTAGAAATTTGGTCTGGAATCTTCAAGAGTTTGATAAAAAAAATGAGTATGTCCTGTTTGTCTCCAAAGTATTCAATGAACAGGACCTGAAATTAAAAGATGAGCGGTGGAAGATTGTTAGGACAGATATCAGATGGCATACACTCAAAGAACAACTCCAATTTCCGCATGTCTTAAATAAAGAAAAACTTGATCTTGTTCATTTTCCCTATTTTTCTGTACCTATTTTTTATAAAGGTTCATTTGTTATTACCATCCATGATCTTATCATCAATCACTATCCGACAGGAAAAGCCTCAACTCTCCCCTCTCCGATTTATTATTTTAAATTGATGAGTTATAAATATATCATCAAATCCGCCGCTCAGCATGCTCAAAAGGTCATCGCAGTATCCCAAGCGACCAAAAGTGAAATAGCCAAGCATCTTGGTGTTTCAGAATCAAAAATTGCGGTAACCCATGAAGGAGTAGAGAGACGACATAAAAAAGAAATAGCAAAAGATAAAAAAATTTCATTTCCATACCTTCTTTATGTCGGCAATGCATATCCTCATAAAAATTTAGATAGACTGATTAGCGCATTTGGGCAACTTGAAAGAGAGTATCCTGATCTTAAATTGATTCTTGTTGGAAAGAAAAATTATTTTTATACACATCTTGAGAACAAAGTTAAAGGTATGCTTCTTGATAAACGCATTATTTTTGCAGGGAATATAAATGATGAGGGGTTATCAGCTCTTTATCAGCAAGCAGTTGCTCTAATTCTTCCATCCCTTATGGAGGGATTTGGTTTGACTGGTCTTGAAGCAATGCAGGAAGAGTGTCTCGTTCTTGCATCCAATATCCCGTCGTTGAAAGAAATTTATCAAGATGCGGCAATTTATTTTGATCCTCTTGCAGTTGAGTCTATGCATGCTACAATACGGGAAGTTTTGGAGAACAAAAAAAAGTTCTTACCTCTTATTGAAAAAGGAAAAAAGAGAGTTGCCACATTTTCTTGGGAAAAGATGGCCGAACAAACAATGAATATCTATGAAAGTTGCACTGGTGTACGATCGGATCAATAAATGGGGCGGCGCGGAGCGTGTCCTTCTTTCACTTCATAAATTATTTCCTAAAGCTCCAGTCTTCACCTCAGTATATTCTCCTAACAATGCGAAATGGGCGCAGGGTATGGATATCAGAACTTCTTTTCTTCAAAAATATCCTCATGCTGTAGACCATCATGAACTATATCCATTCCTTATGCCAATGGCGTTTGAGAAATTCTCATTTGCAGGATATGATCTCGTGATTTCTCTCACAAGTGAGGCTGCAAAAGGAATTATTACTCAACCTGGGACGAAGCATATATGTTATTGTCTGACACCAACTCGTTATTTGTGGAGTGGATATAAAGAATATTTTAAGGATCCAGCACTTAAAATACTTGCATCACCTGCTATTTCATATTTGCAGAAGTGGGATAAGGTAGCTTCCAAGCGACCAGATAAAATGGTAGCTATCTCAAAAGAAGTTCAGGATCGGATAAAACAATATTATAATGCCGAATCTGTCATTATTTATCCCCCTGTTGATTTGGAAGGATTGGTGACTAGGGATAAGAGATTCTCAAAAAGTAATAAGGGTAAATATTTTTTGATTGTTTCGAGACTTTCCAAATTCACAAAATATAAAAGAATTGATTTGGCGATACAAGCATGTAATGAGCTCAAATTGCCATTGAAAATAATTGGTGAAGGCAATTGGAAAAAAGAACTCTCAGGTATGGCTGGGCCAACGGTTGAATTTGTTGGCAAAGTAGATGATGCAACACTGAAAAAGTATTATCTCCATTGTAAAGCGTTACTTTTTCCTGCACTTGAAGATTTTGGTTTGACTGTTGTTGAAGCTCAAAGCTTTGGTAAGCCAGTTATTGCATTTCGTGGAGGAGGAGCAACAGAGACAATTGCTGAAGGAAAAACAGGATTGTTTTTCAACCAGCAAACCAAAGAATCTTTGATACAGGCTCTGCAGTTATTCGATAAAATGGAATTTGACGAAATAGTTTGTAGGCAGAATGCTAAAAGATTTAGTACTAAACAATTTACTTCCTCATTTTTAAAGCTTATAAAGACAGTAATGTAATAGTTGTGATTGCAATAATTGCAAAATACTGCAAGAAGAGTATATAATACTAGAGCGCTTATGAAGATTGTATTATTTGCAGGTGGTGTTGGAAGTAGGCTTTGGCCTCTTTCTCGAAAGAACGCACCAAAACAATTTGGGAAAATCATTGCAGATAGATCCATGCTGCAAATTGCAGTGCATAAATTATTTCCTGAATTTAAATGGAAAGATGTTTTTATCTCGACTGGTAGACAATACTCACAGCATATTCTGGAACAACTTCCACAACTTCCTCACAACAATGTCATTGTAGAACCAGAGTCACGAGATGTCGGACCAGCAGTTGGACTGGTTGTTGCACAAATGGAGAAAGTGAGTCCTGATGAGCCGCTTGTTCTTCTTTGGGGAAGTGACCACCTCGTTAAGAAAGAAGCACTCTTTAGAAAAATGCTTCGAGCAGCCGAAAAATTAATTTTGGATAATCCAAATAAAATTGTATTTATTGGTCAGAAACCACGTTTTGCAAATCAGAATTTAGGTTATATTGAGTTTGGGGACAAAATGGAAACTATTGAAGACTTTCCAGTTCATTCATTCACAGGTTTTCAATATCGTCCGCCACTTGAAAAAGCACAAGAATTTTTGGCAGATGGCCGACACGCCTGGAATTTGGGATATTTTGTAACTACTCCACGATTCCTTTGGAAGTTATTTGAAGAATTTTCTCCAGAGTTATTTATTAAATTGAAAAGGATTCAAGATGCTTTTGGAACAGACGAATACGATAAAGTTCTTGATGAAGTATACCCAACCCTTGAGAAGATCTCGTTTGACAATGCAATTCTTGAGAAAATGGACCCACGATCTGGATGTGTTATCTCAGCTGATATCGGCTGGAGCGATATTGGAGCATGGGAGGCACTTAAAGAAGCTCTGAGTGATACGGTGGACGCAAATGTCACAAAAGGAAAAATTCTGCTTGAAGATTGTCACGATTCAATTTTGCACAATGAGACCAAACAACTGATCGTAGGCATTGATCTTGAAGGACTTGTTGTCGTTAGTATGGATGATGTGATCCTTATTTGTCCGAAGGACTCCGTGCCTAAGATTAAAAAATTCGTTCAAAATCTCGACGGAACATCTTACGAGCACTTGGCATGAGTCGATGAACAAAAATAACTTACCCAAACTGACAGGTCTTTTTTGAGAGTTTCGTCGTTACTGAATTGCTCAAGTATACGCCGTATACTACCGCAATTAGACGTCTAGAACCTCCCAAAAAATTCTCTGTGATTTTGTATAACTTATTTCCGTTCACCGACTGAACCATGGCTTACACAAAAATACGAAAAAGTATAGTTTTTAACTTCACAAAAAGACTTATTGATATTGTCTCTTCGCTTATCCTCTTAACTATTTTTTCACCTGTAATTCTTCTTGTTTGTATAGCAATAAAAATGGATTCTCAAGGTCCAATTCTTGCAGATACACCAAGAAGAGTTGGCAAGGATAATAAATATTTCTATCCATATAAATTCCGTTCAATGATCGTAAATGCATATTATTTATTAAAAACCGATCCTAAATTTAAAGAAGCATATGATGAGCAACAGCACGGTGGAAATTACAAAATTAAAAATGATCCTAGAATTACAAATGTGGGAAGAGTCATTCGTAAATATTCACTTGATGAGATCCCCCAATTACTTAATGTTTTGAAAGGGGAGATGAGTTTGGTTGGGCCACGACCATATTATCCTGAAGAACTTGAAAAGCAACAGAAAATTTATCCTCAGACAAAAAATCTAGTAAAAGAAGTGCTCTCTGTGAAGCCCGGAATTACTGGATATTGGCAGGTAAGTGGACGAAGTGAAGTGAAATTTGATAAGAGAATTCAAATGGATGCCGACTATGCGATGAAAGAATCTATTTTATTGGATATTTGGATTATCATAAAAACTCCTTGGGCAATGATCTCAGGAAAAGGAGCGTTGTGAGTAGTACTGTTGGGTTTAAAATTTGACAAATGCTTAATAACTTAGATATGATAGACAGTACGAGATGTCAGGATTTGATAAAATTGAGTTTAAGAATCAGAATAACACACAAGCTCCAGCTGTAAATTCGACGGGGAATACAGCAAGAGCAAAAGGAACACCTGATTTTGCAAAAAGTAAAAGTGCGCCAGTAGTTATGCCAAAAAGAAAGAAAGGTACAAACTTTAAATTTAAATTCCACAAGAAGCTCACAATTGCTTTGGGAGTAGTTGTGGTACTTATCGTTCTTATCAGTATCCCTGCATATGCAACGTACAAATCTGGACTCGCAACATACAAAGAGGCAAAATTAGTCGCCGCGGCAGCAAAAGCTCAAAACGTTGATCTCGCATCTGATGAAATTACTAAGACTCAAACTCTTCTTAATAAAACAAAAGGTAACTTCCACTGGCTTATTCCTTTGAAGTTCGTACCACTTGTTGGATGGTATTATTCTGATGCAGATCACTTGATGAATGCCGCATCTGATGGTTTGGACAGTGCACAAACAGTTGCTACATCTCTTAAGCCATATGCTGATGTCTTAGGGCTTAAAGGGAACGCTGGTGGTGCAGCTTCTTCAACATCAGATCGTATCAAGACAGCAGTCCTGAGTCTTAGTAAGATCACTCCTCAGATAGACAAGATTGGAGTTTCGCTTGATGCGATGCAAAAAGAAATGGATCAAGTAGATCCAAATCATTATCCAACACTTATTTTTGGAAAGAAAATTCAATCCAACCTTACAGCTCTTAAGACCTTTACTGATGAGAGTGCAGTTGGCGTCACTGATGCAAAACCTCTTATCAAGACGCTTCCTACTCTTCTTGGAGCCAATAAACCTGAAAAATATCTTGTGATTTTCCAGAATGACAAAGAACTTCGTCCAACAGGTGGATTTATAACAGCATATGCGGTCTTTAATATCGATCAAGGTACAATCACACTTGAAAAATCAGATGACATTTACAACTTAGATGATTCAATCCCTGACAAACCACCAGCACCAGCACCGATTCTTAAATACTTCTCAGGAGTGTATCAATTCAACTTACGTGATAGTAACATCTCACCTGACTATATGGTCTCAATGAAGACGTTCAACCAAATGTATAACAAAGCAGGCTTAAAGACAGTCCCAATTGACGGTATCGTCGCAATTGATACCAATGTACTTGTCTCAATTATCAAAATTCTTGACAACAATGTAGAGGCAGATGGACAGACATTTACCACGAATACCGATCCACATTGTGCTTGTCCTCAAGTAATCTACGCTTTGGAGAATAGTATCTCCAGACCTGTAAATTATGTCAAAACAGCACGAAAGAGTTTGATCAGTGACTTGATGCAAGCAATTATGGTTAAAGCGTTGCAGTCATCTCCGAAGCTCTATTGGGGTAATCTCTTCCAATATATGATTACCGGAACGCAAAGAAAAGATATTCTCTTTGATCTCTTTGATAGTCAATCTCAGCAGGGAATTGAGTCACTCAATGCCGCTGGTCAGATCAAACCATTTGATGGAGACTATCTCCATATCAATGACACCAATTTCTCAGGTGCAAAAGTCAACATCTTCTTGAGTGAAGCTGTAACAAACGCATACAGTGTCGCAAGTGATGGCACGATTACCAAGACTGTGACAATTACGTATAAAGATCCATTCCCACCATCCGATTGTAGTCTTAAAGATGGAGGCTTGTGTCTCAATGCAGAGTATCGAGATTGGTTGAGACTTTATGTCCCACAAGGTAGTAAACTCGTAAATAGTGACGGTTCACAAATCAAGATCAATACATATGATGAACTTGGAAAGACAGTCTTTGAAGGATTTGTGACAGTTCGACCTGAAGGATTTAAGACATTTACTATCAGTTATACATTGCCTTTCAAAGTTAAATCAGGTTCACCACTTCCTGTAATGATCCAAAAACAGCCTGGTGCAACCAACAACCCCGTCACTATGGTTGTTAACGGCAAGACCGTTAATCAACTGACGCTTAATACAGATAAAATAACAGAAGTTTCATTCTAAGATTTTATTATCTGCCTATGAAAAATTTCAGAACTGAGGGGATTATTATCAAACGCCGCAATTTTAATGAAGCAGACCGTATCCTAACCGTCATGACTCGTGACTATGGGAAGTTGCAAATAAAAGCTGTTGGTGTGAGAAAAATTACAAGTCGTCGAGCGGCACATGTAGAGCTTCTCAATCATACTATTTTACATCTTTATAAAGGCAACACTTTCTCACTTCTCACAGAGGCAAAAATGATTGATGATTTTTCAGCTGTTAAATCAAACTTTGAAAAAGTTGGACTTGCCTATCATTTTTGTGAACTTGTGGATGGCTTATGTCCAGATAATCAAGAGAATAGTAGAGTATATTCATTATTGCATAAGACACTTTCCCTGCTTGCAGGGCAAAAAGAATTTGCACCCACAAAGCATATATCCTCAGATATTGATGACTATACAATTGGGACGTTTGGCCTGGGAGAATCAAGATTTGCGGTCAGTGATGCACCCATTTCTCGCAACGAAAAAAGCCAAAATGACATTCTACAAAATTTTGAGGTATCGCTTCTTTCCGAGCTTGGGTATTGGGACCAGAACGATCGTTTCCAGAGGCAATTTAATACTCATACTATGATTGAAGATATCCTTGAGAGAAAGCTCAAAAGTCGTTCCATCTTTGCCAAGCTCCAGTAACATTAATTCTCTTATTGACAAGCTGTACAGTTTCTTATAATCTTATTTTATATGGCAAAGAAAAAAACAACACATGTTCTGCATATGCCAATTCCGGCAAAGTTTGGATTCAGTATTCTTGCAATTGCTGTTATGGTATATGGACTTTTTCTGGCTTCAATGTATACTACTAGTAAACAAACACAAACTGTTCATACAAATGCTTACTTTTGTACTGGTACGTGTCCTAGAGGCTATATTAAAACAACATGCTATCATGGTAGATGGCTATGCCTACGTCCTAGTCCTACACAAGTTCCTCATAAAAGGTAAAATAGCGATTCGTTTATAGCTTATCTATTATCTTTGTTTATCATCAAATCATATTTTTTGTTATAATACTTTCATGACTGAAAACATAATGGAAAAAATTGTAGCACTTGCCAAAAGACGTGGATTTATTTATCCAGGATCAGAACTGTACGGCGGTTTAGCCAATACCTATGACTACGGTCCAGTCGGTACAGAGCTTCTTCGCAATATCAAAAATCTGTGGTGGAAATACTTCGTCCAGACTCGTCCTGATATGGTAGGACTTGACGGTAGTATTATCTCTCATCACAAGATCTGGGAGGCGTCCGGTCATGTGGCAGGATTTGCTGATGCGATGGTAGATTGTAAGCACTGCAAATCTCGTTTTCGAGCCGATCATATCATTGAAGAATTCTTTGAGAAAGAAGGAATAGAAAAAAAAGTCGAAGGACTTTCCACTAAAGAGCTTGAAGAACTGATCAAAGAGAACAAGATTCATTGTCCCAAATGTGGAGAATTCGATTGGACAACAGTTCGAAAGTTCAATCAGCTCTTCCCAATCCAACTTGGTATCGTTGAAGGAGACGAAGGGAGAGGTTATCTTCGTGGAGAAACAGCACAACTTATTTTCACCAATTTTAAAAATGTCATAGCTTCCAATCGAGTACGTCTACCATTTGGTATTGCTCAACAGGGCAAATCCTTCCGAAACGAAATAACTCCGGGTAATTCTATCTTTAGGACAATCGAATTCGAACAGGCTGAGATTGAATATTTTTTTGACCCTGAAGAGACTGAATGGGAGCCTCTCTATGAAGAGTGGAAAAAGAGAATGAATGATTTTGTCACGCAACAATTGGGTATCCGAGAGGAAAATCTCCGATGGAGAACTCATAGTGACGCAGAACGTTCTTTTTATAGCAAAAGAACAGAGGATCTGGAATATAAGTTCCCATTTGGTTTTAAAGAGTTGTGGGGACTTGCATATCGTACTGATTATGATCTGACGCAACATATCAAACATTCAAATAAAGACTTATCTATCGTTGATCCTCAAAGTGGCAAAAAGATCGTTCCACATGTGATTGAACCGGCTGTTGGAGTTAATAGGCTTATGTTGATGGTTCTTGCTGATGCTTATACTGAAGAAGAGAAGCGAACAGTACTTAAAATTGCACCCAAAATTGCTCCTTATAAAGTTGCTGTATTTCCACTTCTTGCCAATAAAGAAGAATTGGTCACAAAGGCACAAGCTGTATTTGATTCGTTGAGTCAGGAATTTATGACTTCATTTGATGCACGGGGAAATATCGGTAAAAGATATCTTGCACAGGACGAGATAGGTACTCCTTGGTGTGTGACAGTTGACTTTGATACGCTTGAAAATGGTACAGTTACCGTTCGTGATCGAGACACTATGGAGCAGGAAAGAATACATATTGATAAGTTGCTTACCTATTTTACTGAAAAGCTCAAATCTTGACAGGTAGATAATGTTAGGATATGCTTAAGATATGAAAATACTCAAGAATAAGACGTTTGTAATTGTTCTGGTTATTGCTCTCATTATCGTTGGTGCAGGCGGATATTATTTTGTTGCAGGAAGCGCAGGTTCCAAATCAGCACAGCAAACCCCAGTTGATGATGGTAGTGTTGTCCAAACTCTCTCTCCAAGCGCAATCGGGCTTAAGATGGAAGCATCTCCTGATGATAAGAAAGTAAGATTTACTATCTCTCAGGCTTCAGATATTAAGGAAATTGAATATGAATTGGTATATGAAGCAAATTCAACAGCTCAAGAAAAGAGTGAAGGAGCAGAAGCTCGCGTTCAGAGAGGAATTACAGGACAAGAAAATATCAAATCCGGTTCTTCTTCTTATCAATCAAACTGGCTCATACTTGGTAGCCAATCTGCAAATGTGGTCCGATATGATACCGGTGTTAAATCCGTAAATATCACTCTCAAAATCACGAAGGCAAATAACAAAATCTACCAAGTACAAGATACCCTAAAATTCTAATCTTCTAGATCTTCTCCCAAACTCATCAATTTCTTACTTTTTTCTTACATTCCCAAACACTACATACTGTACTTCTTTTAGTAATGACACACTAGACTATGTCCTTAGGCTGTTGACTTATTTTCCTAAAAGGTTCAAAATAATCAAAGGTAGTCAAAAGTAGGAAAAAGTAGTCATCTGCAGAAGATTACTTGCACTTTTAAAAAGAGAATATATGTTATTAGGACAATACGAAAGCCGAATTGGAGAAAAACATCAAGCAGGACTGCCCAAAAAATTCAAAGACGTATTAGGCACAAAACTAATAGTTACAAAAGGATTTGAAAATTGTCTTATCATTGTCTCTGAGGACAATTGGAAGACACTGTTAGAAGGAACCGAGGGAAAACCGTTTACCAATAAATCGATACGTGAGTTACAACGATTTCTACTCGGGAACGCAACCTATGTTGAATTAGATCAGAAAGGTAGATTTGTTGTTCCCGAGTATTTGCGAAAGTTTGCTCAAATAGATACAGACATTGTTTTTGTAGGAGTGCAGAGATTTGTAGAAATATGGAATAAAGACAGTTGGGAAGAGCATCAGGAGCATCTAGCAAAAAATATTGAATCGATAGCAGAGAAATTACAGGAGACGGATGAATAATTATCATACAAGCGTTCTTTTACACGAAACAATTGAAGAGTTACATATTGAAACCGGAAAATTATATATAGACGGAACGATTGGAGGAGGCGGACATACATACGAAATACTAAAAAACGGAGGAAAAGTGTTGGGAATTGATGTAGATGATGAAGCGCTGGAGTTTGCGAGAAAGAGATTAGAGCCGGAATTTAATAATGTTATTTTAGTAAAAGGGAATTTTAGGGATATTAACAAGATAGCGAAGAACAATGGATTTGATAAGGTCTCAGGTATCTTACTTGATTTGGGAATTTCGAGTCGTCATGTTGATAGTGCAGAGAGAGGATTTAGTTTTATAAAAGACGGCCCGTTGGATATGCGAATGAACAAAGATTTGGAGGTAACTGCAGGAGATCTTGTAAACGGCTTAAGAAAAAATGAGTTGATTGAACTCTTTACCAAATTAGGTGAAGAAGGATTTGCACGAATGATTGCAGGAGCAATAGTGAACGCACGGAAAGAGTCAAAGATCGAAACAACAACACAACTCGCTGAGATTATTAAAAGAGCAGTGCCTTTTGCAAAAAAGGGCATACATCCGGCAACAAAAGCTTTTCAGGCACTGCGAATCGCCGTAAACGATGAATTAAATGTCATAACCGAAACATTGCCCAAAGCAGTTTCATTACTCGCGCCAACTGGAAGGTTGGCTGTTATCACATTTCATTCGCTTGAGGATAGAATTGTCAAACAACAATTTATCAAATTTGAAGAAAAAGGGTTGGGAAAAATTGTGACCAAAAAGCCAATTATTCCAACTGAGGAAGAGATTGAGGCAAATAGCAGAGCGCGAAGTTCAAAATTGAGAGTTTTTGAAAGAGTTTGAAAATAATTTCTGAGTATCAAGACCCTTCTGTAATTTATTGAACGAAGGGCATGACTCATAGTGAATAAGTTTGGCATACTTCTAGTTAGGTTTGCCTAAAAAGAGATAGACATACAATTAGTACTATGAAAAAACCAATTTTTATCATTAGTTTCTTAGGAGTTGTAGTTGTTGCTTTATTGATTGCTAGAATTGCGATGGTCAACAGTATCTCAACAACTGGCATTACTCTTGTTAATATTCAAAATCAAATTGCAGAATATAAAAGGCAAAATGAACTTCTTAAAGTAGCTTATCTACAATCAGCATCATACAATACCATTGGCAAAGAAGCGAAAAAGCTTGGGTATGTGCCTGTTACATCAGAAATCGATCTTTCAGCCCCACAACCTCTCGCTTTCGCTAAATAATTCTCTTTAGATACTTCTTATACTCTGATACACTATATAATAGTATGCCCATTTGAGTGGGTTTATAAACGTACATATGAGTTGGCGCTATAGATTTACATTACTTTTTTTCTTATTATTATTCTCACTTATTATTGTGCGTCTTTTTTATTGGCAGGTCGTGCGAGCACAGGAACTCTCAGCAATTGGACAAGCTCAATATGATCAACAAGTTGTATCCGTTGCTCAACGTGGAGAGATCAAGACATCAGATGATTTTTCTGTGGCTGCTGATAAGCTCGCATATCTTGTCTATGCCAACCCAAAAGTAGTTAAAGATAAAGATCAAGAATCGGATATACTCGGCAAATTACTAGATATCAAAAGTGCGACGGTAAGTGCAATTCTGTCACAAAATAAATTCTGGGTCCCCATTAAATCAAGTGTCGACAATAGCGTTAAAGAAAAAATTGCTGCGAAGAATTTGCCAGGAGTTGGTTTCCAGGAGCAGACAGTAAGATTCTATCCTGAGGGATCAATGGCAGCGCAGCTTCTCGGATTTGTCGGAAAAGATGCCAATGGCAATGATCAGGGCTACTTTGGACTTGAAGGATATTATGATAGGCAATTGAGTGGTAAAAATGGCTATGCAATTGTTGTCCATGATGCATCAGGTCATCCAATTCTTGCCAAGATGAACAATAGTACAGAAAAAGTAGATGGACGTGATCTTGTGCTTCATATTGATCGAAGAATTCAATATATGCTTGATACTGAACTTAAGAAAGGGATTGCGACATATGGTGCAAAGAGTGGTATGGCAGCTGTCATGGACCCAAAGACTGGGGCAATTCTTGCGATGTCATCATTTCCGAATTTTGACCCATCACACTATCAGGATTATGCAGATTCATCATATATAAATCCTTTTATTACCAGCACTTATGAGCCGGGATCTACATTTAAGCCAATTATTATGTCTGCTGCCATGGATGCTGGTCTTATTCAGCCCAATACCGAATGTAATATCTGTAGCGGGCCTGTACCCATTGGGGGATATGAACTTCATACCTGGGATGATCATTATTTTCCAAATACGACAATGACCAATGTTATTGTTCATTCAGATAATACTGGTATGGTGTTTGTGAGTCAGAAGTTGGGGCTTCATAGAATGCTTGATTATTTGCAGAAATTTGGGATTGGAGATACAACAGGAATTGATCTTCAGGGTGAAGAATCTCCCGGACTTCGACCTGCAAATCAGTGGTATCCAATTGATGTGGCAACAGCGAGCTTTGGTCAGGGAATTGTGGTGACGCCCATGGAGCTTCTCGATGCGATTGACGCAATCGCTAATAATGGGAAGAGAATGGAACCACAAGTTGTTGCAGCAGTTCAGACGCCTGATGGTCAGACTATCCCGATTCCTCCCAAAGAGATTGATCAGCCTATTTCACAGACGTCAGCTCAGGTGATGACGCAAATTATGGTAGATGCAGCCAATGAGGGAGAAGCATCCTTTGCCAGACTTAAAGGTTACAATATCGCTGGGAAGACAGGTACTGCATCAATTCCTGTCGCTGGTCATTATGATGCTACCAAAACTATTGCGTCGTTTGTGGGGTTTGGCCCAGCAGAGAATCCGCGGTTTGTTATGCTGGTAGTTCTCAACCAGCCTTCATCTTCCATCTATGGAGCAGAGACAGCAGCGCCTGTTTTCTATGCTGTTGCGAAAGATATCCTCATGTATTATGGAATTCCTCCGAGTAACTAGGGCTATTGTTCGAGCTGGTAGAGAACATTGTTAGATTCAGAATTAGTCTAAAAAGATTTCTCGACTCACTATGTTCGCTCGAAGAATATTTATTTATCTAATTGCTGCGCCTGGTTTGGCTTTTGATTTGGGTTTGAGAGGCAAGGGTTTCTTTTCGCCTTCAGCAGCGAGAATCATTCCTTCTGATTCTTCTCCCATCATGCGACGAGGTGCGAGATTGAAAACAAAGATGAATTGCTTGTCTATCAGATCTTTGGGTTTGTACCATTGTTTGATACCGGATAAGATGTTTCGAGTTCCTTCTTCGCCGAAATCAACAGTTAGTCTAAGCAATTTATCTGATCCTTCCTTTTCAACGCATGCGATAACTGTTCCTACTCGAAGATCGAGTTTGGCAAAATCATCGATTGTTATGATGGGTTTCATGTATGTATTATATCAAATTTATTTAGTACTTTCTGCTGAAATTTATTATTTAACGCCAACTATATTAGGGAAGCATGGAAGTGTGTTGACACAGGTAGTCTTTTAATTTAGTCTGAATATATATGAAAAAAAATGTAAAGAGAAAGAAGCGAAGTAATAGCAAAAAATTGCAACGCGGAACAGTTGGGAATTTTTTTGTTTTTGGAGTACTTGTCCTTCTTATTGCCGTAGGTATAACTGCGGTGGGAGGATTGCCTTCTGTGGTTGCGCCTAAGACTGGAAAGTTAGTCCAAATTGTGACTCCGACTCTTGATCCTTCACATAGCACACTCCAGCTTGAGACCTTCGGTTTTACAACACTTGCACCGACAGCTATTCCTACGGCAGTACCAACAGGTAGTGTGCCTGCAACAACTCTTCCTCCATCATCTGCGACTTCGGCTCCGCCACCACCACCAGTTAATCCTGGTTCATTTCCAACATCATCGCCAAATGCTCCAATTTGCGCTGACGATGATGATGGAGTAATGGTCTCTCCCTCATGTCGTTGTTTGGCATTTACCGTGGAATGTGTCAATGGACAACCTGAAAATATTAGTCCTGTTGGGCAAGGCTATTACAGTAAACTCCCTGTGACAGGACTGATTTCATGCGGTACTCCACCGTATGCTGCTAACGGACGCTATTGTGTGGGTAAGCCAGTTATTTATCTTTATCCAAAAGTTCCGACATACGTAAGTGTACAGGTACAGACAAGTGGTAGCATTGTCGTATCAGATCCTATATACCCACAAGGTGGCTGGAAGAATATCCTAGCCTATCCCAACGGTTCATTTGATTATCAAAACCGAACATATACAGAACTTTTTTATGAATCTTCGGTAACTAATTTTGAAAAACCTGAGCAAGGAATTGTCATCCCAACAAAGGATCTGGTACAAAACCTCAATGGCGTACTCAGTCAATTAGGATTAATCGGCGCTGAAAAGGAAGAGTTTATCTCCTATTGGCTTCCTAAATTGCAAACGCTTAACTCACCATACATTTTCTTTTCTGTATTGTCACCATCAGTAAAAGATGCAATTGATCATGTCGTTATAACTCCTACACCAGATACTCAAATTGCATTTATTGCATATTTTAAACCAGTCAGTACTCCAAACTATGGCTCACCACTTATCCTTCCTCCCACACCAAAACGTATAGGATTTACTTCAGTTGAATGGGGTGGAGTGATAGATAAATAATCTCCTCGTTATTGTGGTAAGAATGAGCTAACAAGCTGATAGAATTTACCTTCAAGTTGGACATTGGTATTGGAATTTATATATTCAAGTTTGAGAGAGTAAATTTTTTCATTCTGTTGAAATACATAGGCAATTGAATGGAGACTGCCATCCTGGGTGGGAAGAACTGCTGTATATTTTTCTGCGCTAATTCCAGCAACTGTGGTTGTTGTTTTTGCATAATTGAGTGCTTCAAAGAGGTTTGACACAGATTCGATCGTTGTAAGTTCGGAGTTTAGTACTTCGATAGTAATTGTCGAGAATTGACCTGAATTCTCTTTTTGAGGTAAGAGTGTCATAACAGTGCCTTGGTCATCTGTTAATTGCTTTTCACTTTTTGTCCAAGTATGTGGATAGGAGAGTGAATATGAGTTTGTATGATAGGTGGTAGCAGTTTTGGTAGAAGTCGTATCAGATGATGCGTCTTTTTGTGGCTGTTGTGTGGATTGTGAGCTTTTTAAAAAGAATATGACGCCAAGTAGAACAACTATAACAGCGCATATTATGATAATTATTTTTTTATCTGGTGTACCTTTCATCCTTCTTTAAGTATATCTAATTCTAAGTATATATACATAATGGATTATTTTGCAAAGGTGAGTTTTTTATTATGTTTATATATCCTTTTTAAGAAATTGAAGAGCGTCACCAATTTTTGTCCTTGTTTTTTTGATTGTTTCGGCGGGGAGCTCTAGAATTGTTTCATAGGTAGGGTTCCATAGGAAGATGCGATTTGGCTTCATATGTTCATTCATCGTGACGACTTGGTTTTGTTTATTCACTATCAGAACATCAATTGGATAGCTCATCCCAAATGTATGGATGCCAAAACGGCTTTTGAGGATCATTGCAGTGGGAGTTTTATATTTCAATAATCCAAGTGATTGATCGATTAATGTTTTTGGAACAATGATATTCTCTGCAAGTGTAGTATTTTGAGTTTGATTAATGACATTCATTTGCTCATCATAGCAGATTTGCTATACTGAGATATATGACAGGGCGAACACATGATATGGCTGCATTTACGACACTTACTGCTGTCGTTGTTATGTCGAGCCTGCCTCATATGACACTTGCAACAGGGATAACGGCAGTCGTTGCCAATCTCATGGGTGGAATTGCTCCTGATATCGATCAGCCGACTGCGCCACTTTGGAAAAATTTGCCAATTGGCAGATATGTGGGTAGGACATTTGATAAATTTCTTGGTGGGCATAGATTTCTTTCTCATTCGATTCTGGGAGCATTTATTTTTGGATTCCTCTTTCACTATATCCTCAATGTGCTGCGACCGAGCTTCCCCAATCTTAACATGACTATCATTTGGTGGGCGTTTATGTTTGGATTTGGGTCACATCTCATTATGGATACACTAACAACTGAAGGAGTCCCATGGCTTCTGCCGATACCTTTTAAGTTTGGTATCCCGCCTATTAAAGCATTTCGTATCCAAACAGATGGACTTATTGAAAGATTTATTGTTTTTCCTGGCCTTATGTTAGTTACTGTTTATTTAATTTATCTCCATTATGATAAGATCAAGCTCCTTCTCCATAGCTATTTGAAGTAAATAGTCAGACTTTCCAAATTGATTCCATTTTTCTATAATACAGAGGCAGATGTGGCAAGCAACTAAAAACATTTATCATTTCAATCAGGCAATTGTTGCAAATATCATTTATGGTTTTCCTGCGCGGGGGATGAAAATTATCGGCGTGACAGGAACAGATGGCAAGACGACGACGGCCAATCTCATCTATCATGTATTACACGTTGCTGGTGAGAAAGCAGCTGTTATCTCAAGTGTAGGAGCAACAATTGATGGGGAGAAATTCGATACTGGATTTCATATAACAACACCTGGGAGATTTGATGTTCAATCCTATCTAAAAAGGGCCAAAAAATTAGGAGTTAAATATATTGTCCTTGAAGTCACTTCTCATGCGCTAGACCAGCATCGTGTCCAGGGAGTTCATATCGATGTAGGAGTTGTGACCAATATCACTCGTGAGCATCTTGATTATCACAAGACATACGAAAAGTATGTGACTGCCAAAGCCAAACTCCTCAAAAAAGCAAAAATCGCAATTGTTAATAAAGATGATCGTTCATATCAACTTCTTAAAAAGCATCATTTGAAAAACCGTTATAACGAAGTCATGACATACGGCATGAAGAAAGATAGTGATATGAATCCTCATGTATTTCCATTCCAAACCAAGCTTCTTGGGACATTTAATAAATATAATTGTCTTGCTGCTATCTCTGTTCTGCAGGCATTACATATCCCAGATACTGCAATACGAAAAGGTTTGTTAACGTACAAACCACCAGTCGGCAGACAAGAAATTGTTTACAACAAAGATTTTATGGTCATCAATGACTTTGCTCACACCCCAAATTCTTTCTCTGTCATTTTGCCAGAGTCCAAAAGATTGGCAAAGAATAAGTTAATCCATGTTTTTGGCTCTGCTGCCAAAAGAGATGCTTTCAAACGTCCAGAGATGGGGAAATTTTCTTCAAAATATGCAGATATCATTGTTCTCACCAGTGAAGATCCGAGAGATGAGCCAATTGAGAATATATATACAGATATCTTAAAAGGAATTAAGAATTTTGAAGTCGTTGGGGAAGCAGAGCTTCGAGACCAGAAATTTGAAATGAAACTCGGTAAAAAATATCTTTTCAAAATTCCTGATCGAAAAGAAGCAATACACTTTGCCATCCGTCTTGCGAAGAAAGGCGATGTTGTTCTTCTAACAGGAAAAGGGCATGAGAAATCAATAAATTATGGAAAAGGTGAAGAGCCTTGGGATGAAACGAAGACAGCCAAAGAGGCTATTGAGATGAGAAATCAGGGGTAAGAATTGTTCCATACGTAGACAATAATGATTAAAGAGAAATACCAATTTAAAAAGTTCCTCACGTATTCTCATATTGCTCATGGAATCTCAACAAATGCGTACGGTTCAATGAAACATGTAGATGATGGGCAGATAGATCGCGTAGCACTCTCCAAATTTGCTCATACTGTAGGAAGTAGTGATGATGTCGTTGTCATGCAACAAATCCACAGTGGCAATGTCTCAATCGTTACTCACACTCAGCAAAAACGAATTTCTGAAACAGATGGTCTGATCACAAATCAAAAAAATATCCCACTTGCTGTCCTGACTGCTGATTGTTTGCCAATTATGTTTTATGATCCAGTGAAAAAAATTGTAGGTATTGCTCATGCTGGCTATCGTGGACTTCTTCTTCATATTATTGAACATATGATTGATAAGTTCACAAAAGAATTTGGAAGTGATCCTGATGATATACAGGTGGGAATTGGGCCATGTATAGAGACTATGTGTTATGAAGTTGGGAAAGAAGTAATTGATAAATTCACCAAAGCATTTCCCAAATACAAAAATATGTATATAACAAAAGAGGGTAAGTTTTATCTCGATTTGAAACAAATCGCTCTGCAATCTCTCAATAAGAAAGGTATACTTGATGTACATATCGAAATCATGGATATCTGTACCAAATGTGATGAGCAGTTTTATTCATATCGAGGAGGAGATGGAGATAAGAGATTTGCAAGTTTGATAAGTCTTGTTTAGTTTTTATTTATGAAAAAGAAGAAAATACATTTTGTAGGAATTAAGGGGACCAATATGACGCCTCTTGCCATTATAGCAAAGGAAGCTGGTTGGGATGTGACTGGATCTGATGTGGAGCAAGAATTTATCACTGATGCTGCTCTTAAGAAGGTTGGCATTAGGCCTCAGGTTGGTTTTTTGGCAGAGCATATCAGCGATCAGGATTTGGTCGTTACCACTGGCGCACATGGTGGATATGACAATGTCGAAGTAGTCACCGCCAAAACAAAAAATATTCCTGTGATGTCAGCCGGTGAAGCGACAGGCGAATTTATGTCCGGGAGTCTTTTGGGTAAAAAATTTGTCGGAATCTCAATTGCCGGGACGCACGGCAAAACAACAACTACTGCCATGGTCACAACTATTCTTAATGAAAATAAATTGGATCCGACATATATCATTGGTACCGGCAATGTCGGTTCTCTTGGTGCTCCTGGGCATTTGGGAAAAGGACGTTATTTTGTGGCAGAAGCGGATGAATATGCAACTGAGCCAAAGCACGACAAACGTGCTCGCTTCCTTTGGCAACACCCAACATTTGCGATTTTTACCAATATCGAACATGATCATCCTGATATCTATCCAACTATTACCGCAATAAGGGAGACATTTTTGTCATTTGCTCAGAAACTACCAGATAAGGGGCTTCTTATCGCTTGTGGAGATAACGAAGAGATCAAAACTCTCCTCAAATCCTATGATAAAAGAGTTATTACTTATGGATTTAGTCAAGAAAATAATTATGTTATTGATCGGGTAACTGTCTCAGGTGAACAAACATTTTTTTGGGTAAAATCTCATGGTGTGCCTCTTGGAGAATTTGTACTAAGAATTCCTGGTGAACACAATGCGCTCAATGCACTTGCTGCACTCATAGTTTGCTTAGAATTAGGTTTATCAATTGAAAAAATAAAGAAGGGACTTCTTGCATTTCGAGGCTCCAAACGACGGCTTGAATTCATTGGAGACCTAAGAACTGGTGTCAAAATCTATGATGACTATGCTCATCATCCAACCGAAATTCGGACAACACTTCTTGCTCTCCGTCAGCAATATCCAAAGAAACATATTGTGTGCGTTTTTCAGCCTCATACATATTCACGAACCAAACAGTTTTTTCAAGATTTTATTACCTGTTTTGGGAGTGTTGATACAGTTCTTTTAACCGATATCTTCGCTTCTGCTCGTGAAGAAGTTGATCCAGAAGTCACTTCCAAACATCTTGCATTTGCCTTGAGCAACCGTCATAAAGCCGTCATATATCTGCCCAAACTCACAGATGTGGTACAATATATCAACGAAAAAAAATACAGGACTGATACGATTCTCGTGACTATGGGAGCAGGAGATGTGTACAGTATCCATTCGGAATTGGAATTCGCAACATAATGATTGACAAGGCAGGGAAATTAGAAGAACATATAAAAAGAAAAGTCGCAGTTCATGAGTCGCTCTCTGAGCACACACTTCTAAAATTACCTGTGAATGCTGAGATGTATCTTGAGATTGATGCTCAGGATGTATTGATAAAGACCATTAATGCAGCACGAAGTTTGGGAATTCCAGTTTTTATTTTGGGAAGTGGTGCAAGGATTAGCTCGGATAAAGATATAGAAGGATTGGTCATTAAAAATTTGTGTAGACGATTTGATAAAGCCAGTGTTAAAGGTACGATCAGGAAAAATGAGATTGGAGTCGAAAACGTCCAAGTTTATGCTCAAGCCGGGGTTCTGATGAATCAGCTTGTGCGATTTACGATTGAGGAAGGGCTGTCTGGGCTTGAATATCAATTGGGTCTGCCAGGGACTGTAGGGGGCGCAATTTTTACCAATGCCAAATATAAGCCTAAGTATTTATTAGTTAACAAAGCCTTACAGTCTGTGACATTGTTGAGTGAGACTGGTGAAGTACAGACATACAATGGAGAAGTCCCATATTTTGTCTATACTGATGATGAATTGCAAGAATCAAAAGATGTTATTTTGTCAGCAGTATTTAAGTTAACTCCGATGGATAAAAAAATATTGTGGGAGCGAGCTGAAGAAGCTGTTCAATGGAGAAATAAACAAGATATAACAAAAAATTCTTAAATTATGGAGAAATTTGTAATTAAAGGCGGAAATGCATTAAAAGGTACAGTACAAGTAAATGGCGCAAAAAATGCCGCTCTAAAAGTACTTGTAGGTGCATGTCTAACGAGTGAAAAAGTTGTCATTCACAATGTGCCTCTTATCGCTGATCTTTTTGTGATGGTAGAGATCATGAAAGAACTTGGTGCTGATGTCGTACTTGAGGATCATACAGTTACTATTCAAATGCAGCAATTTGCTCATTCATCAATTCCCCTTGATAAAGCAGCACAGGCAAGGACTTCATCGATGTTTATGGCGCCTCTTCTTGCGAGAACTGGTGAAGCAATTATCCCAAATCCAGGTGGCTGTAGACTTGGAGCACGTCCTATTGATAGAACAGTTGAGGGCGTTGCAACAATGAATGTTAATATCACGTATCATAGCGAAGATGGCTATTTTCATGCTAAGACAGATGGCCTGAAGGCAACAACATATCATTTCCTCAAGAATACTCATACAGGAACAGAGACTATGATTCTCTCAGCTGCTCTTGCAACAGGTACAACAGTTCTCACCAATGCAGCAGAAGAGCCTGAAATTGATGATCTGATTGCGCTTATTAATGCAATGGGAGGAGATGTTAAAAGAACTGCAAAAAGAGAGATCACAATAAAGGGTGTTGAAAAATTGCATGGATGTGAATTTACCATAAGTCCTGATCGGATTGAAGTTGCGACATTTGCAATTGCTGCTGTTATCACTGGTGGAGATGTTTTCATTCTGGATGCACATAAAGCACAAATTGATGCGTTCATGGAGAAGTTCAAAAATACAGGTGCGGGATATGAAGAAAAAGAAAATGGTATACGATTCTTCTCCAATGGCACATTAAAAGCAGTTGATGTAACAACAGGAATTTTTCCTGAATTTCTTACTGATTGGCAGGCTCCTTGGGCAGTTCTTATGACTCAAGCAACAGGTACCTCAACAATTCATGAAACAGTATTTGAGAATAAATTGGGGTATGTTCATGATCTTGAACGAATGGGAGCAACAGTCGAACTTTTCAGCCCAGAAGTCGACGATCGTGAAGCTGTATATAATTTCAATTTGGATGATGACAAACCAGAATATTTCCATGCAGTAAAAATTACCGGACCAACCAAACTTCATAATGCTGTTATGACAACTCTTGATATCAGAGCAGGAGCTGCAATTGTCCTTGCCGCGCTTATTGCAAAAGGCACATCAACGATTTTTGGAATTGAGAAATTAGATCGTGGATATGAAGCATTTGAGGCTCGATTAACAAGTCTTGGTGCAGATATCAAACGCGTTGAAGACGATAAGGTATAATATATAATTAAAACTATGGCAAAAGAAAGAAAATTAGGAGCAATTATTCTGGCAGCAGGGCAAGGAAAACGAATGCAGGTGGATGGCATAAATAAAGTCACTCTGCATCTCAACAACAAACCAATTATTGCCCATATCGTCCACTTCATGAAGGGGATTTCAATTGATGATATCGTTGTCGTCATTGGTCATGCCAAAGAATCAGTAATGCAAACGCTCGAAAAAGAAAATGTTATCTTTGCTGAACAAACAGAACGTCTCGGAACAGGACATGCGCTTCAGGTTGGGGTCAATGTACTACCTGAAGATGTAACAGATGTTTTCGTTGTCTATGGTGATGATGCTGTCTTCTACAATAAAAAACATGTCCCCATTATGAAACAACTTTTTGAAGAACAACTTTCATCTGATGCGGCATTTACTTTTCTCACAATTGAACAAGACAACCCCGCAGGACTTGGGAGAATTGTCAGAGATAAGGATGGTCAACTTCTTGCAATTATCGAATCTAAAGATGCAACAGAAGAACAACTAAAAATTAAAGAAATTAATCCTGGATGTTTTGTCTTTAGTGCAGATTTTCTAAGAAAATATCTTCCCGAGGTGACACCAAGTCCAGTAACTGGAGAATATTATTTAACAAGTCTCATTGATCTGGCAATTCAGAGCAAAGTAAAAGTGCAAACAGTCAGAGGGGGAAAAATGGCTTGGCGAGGAGTAAATACAAAAGAAGAGTTACAAGAAGCTGAACGATTGTTCGCAGAATTGAAAGAAGAATAGTCAATGAATAATGAAATCGTTATAGAACGAGTTACAACATTTTCCCCTGAGGTTGCTGAAGCTGTAAGAAATTTGGTCAAACAACTTGTTCCTGATTTTAAATCCTTTACAGATGATGAATTCAAAGAAATGATAGAGCCGAAGCAAAATTTCTTGTTTATTGCTCGTAAAGTCTCAACCAATACCATTGCAGGTGTAGTTATGATATGTATTTATCGAATTCCTGATTCGAAAAAAGCCTATCTTGATGATATTATTGTCGATGAACAATTTAGAGGGAGAGGTATTGCGAGTTTATTATTTGAAAAAATACATGCAACTGCAAAGGAACATAATGCGGAATACATTATGCTTACTTCAAGTCCACAAAGAGTGGCAGCAATTAGTCTGTATGAAAAATTAGGCTTCAAAAAAAGAGGAACCAATGTCTACCGCCTTGATCTATGAAAGAAGTAGATAAAAAGCCTATTGTTATTTTTGATATTGATTTTACGATTTTTGATACTGCACAACTACGACACAACCGCTATAAAATTTTTTCAAAACGTCTTGGATATGACGATTTTAATGAATTTCTGACAATTGCCAGAGAGACTGAGGAAGAGACAAAGGAAAAAGAAAAGCATTTTGTTCCACGCGTATTTCTATCTCTCCTCAAAAAGAAGGCAAAAAGCGATATCTCGCTTGAAGAGATGGAAAGCATTTTTTTCGATGAAGAGTTCTATGAGAAGTCACTATATAGTGATGTGCTTGATGTTTTTGACGAGCTCATTACAAAAAGACATGTTGGAGTTGCTCTATTATCTACCGGAGAAAAGGAATTTCAGTATTATAAAATACGTGCGCTTCAAAAATATCTTAACAATGAACATATTCACATATTTAGAGATAAAGTCCCAGAACTGAAAAAAATCCTGTCAAAGTATAAAGATAATACTGTATTTCTTGTTGATGATATGCTACATGTCCTAAAAGAAGCCAAAAAGGTTGATCCAAATGTCATGACAATCTGGATAAAACGCAAAAGAGAATTTAATGATTCGATATTTTTTGATGATCAAGTTATTGATGATTTTATACCTGATAACGTGATTTCAGATTTACATGAGCTCCTCCCTCTTCTTCCCTTATGAAGCTCTTGTGTTTTTTAATTGAGTGGAATAGAGTATAATAGACGTATTATGATACAACTTCTCGGGCTCATGCTCTCGTCCTCGCTGATTACAGCAATCCTTCTAGTGCCTTTCATCGATTTCCTCTACAAAGTCAAACTCCGCCGCAGCAATCAAGTCACAAAAGATATGTTTAATAAAAAGACTCCACTTTTTGACAAATTTAATTCCTGGAAAGTTGGCACTCCTTTTGGTGGGGGACTTCTCATTATCCTTGTTGTTGTCATTTGGACGTCTTGGTCGTATGGGATATTTAATATAAAAATAAATCCTTGGGAAGTCTTTGTTATTTTCTTTTCATTTATTAGTTTTGGTGCTCTTGGATTTTATGATGATTTAAAGAAGTTGGCAGCTCCAGGACAGGAGAAATTTTTTGGATTACGATTCCGTTATAAATTCATTATTCAGTGGATTTTGGCATTTATTATCGCAATCGTTTTTTATACACAACTTCATTACAATTTTATTTTCATTCACGGTGCAGGATTATTTTTCTTAGGGATATTATTTGTCCCATTTGCAGCTTTTGTTATCGTGAGTTTTGTTAATGCATTTAACATCACCGATGGACTTGATGGACTTGCCACAGGACTTCTGATCATTTGTTTGCTTGCTTTTCTGGCGATTAGTTCAGTTCAACTTGATGCTCCTCTTGGAATTTTTATTGCAGTTCTTGTCGGAAGCGCAGCAGCATTTCTTTATTTCAATATTTACAAAGCCCGACTTTGGCTCGGCGATGTTGGATCGCTTTCTCTTGGCGCAGCGCTTGCGGTGACGGGACTTCTCACAGGAAAAGCATTTGCTCTTATGATTATTGGTGGAGTCTTTGTGATTGAAGTTGGGTCATCTATGATCCAACTCTTAAGTAAAAAATATCTCGGGCGCAAAATGTTGCCTGCTGCCCCTTTGCATCTTTATCTTCTGAAAAGAGGTTGGGAAGAACCCAAAATTGTCATGCGTGCATGGCTTATCGGTTTTCTTCTCGCTGTTCTTGGTGTTTTTATCGCCCTGATTTGATAAGATATGGTAACACTGCCCAATGAAGTCACGATTTCATTTTAAAAAAGTATCTACAGGGAAATTTGATATTGTCCTTTTTGTCCTCACGCTTTCACTCACTTTGTTTGGATTACTAATGGTATATGATGCGTCTTCTATTATTGCTTTTGATCTGTTTGGCGATAAATATGCGTATATTAAAAGTCAGCTTATCTGGGCCGTCTTAGGCATGTCAGCTCTTTTTATTTTTTATCGGATTGATTATCACAAATTATATTCTATCGCATTGCCACTTCTTGTTATCGCGCTAATATTATTAGTTTTAGTTTTTGCGCCACATATTGGATCGGGTGCGAAAGGCGCAAATCGCTGGGTAAATTTCGGTTTCTTTACTCTTCAACCTGCTGAATTCGTAAAATTGGGTTTGGCAATTTATCTTGCGGCGTGGTTCTCTCATAAAGAAAAAGGGCGTTTTTTTGCGTTTTTATTATTGATGGGAGCGATTCTTTTTCTTGTCATGCTTGAGCCAGATCTTGGAACTGCTTCAATCATTCTTTGTGAATCAGCAATTGTTTACTTTCTTTCAGGTGGAAATATCTTTCAATTCCTTATTGCGGCGCCAGTTGTAGGAATTATTGGATTTTTTTATATCATGCTGGAGCCGTATCGATTGCATAGGCTTACGAGTTTTCTTAATTTGAGCGGTTCAATCAATGGGACATCGTATCAAGTCAAACAAATTCTTATCGCTCTTGGTTCAGGTGGGATTTTTGGACTTGGCATTGGAAATTCAATTCAAAAATATGCCTATCTTCCTGAGAATGTCACTGATGCAATTTTTCCTATCATTGCTGAAGAAGTTGGATTCATAGGATCTGTTATTTTGATTTTAGTTTTTG
Source organism: Saccharimonadales bacterium (SeqCode) (assembly GCA_035479415.1). Classification (GTDB taxonomy): domain Bacteria; phylum Patescibacteriota; class Microgenomatia; order Levybacterales; family UBA12049; genus JACDET01. The sequence continues at coordinate 121,814 of DATIIS010000049.1, read as the reverse complement.
CGAGTCTTATCTGGAGGGGAATTTTTATCTCGGGACGTGCGAAAGATAGCTTTGGGAAATTACTCGCTGGTGGTATAATCGCCTTTATAGGGATGCAAGTTGTCGTCAATTTAAGCGCGATGACATCGCTTCTTCCGCTCACTGGAGTTCCTCTGCCTTTTATTTCCTATGGTGGATCAGCGCTTGTTATCGATCTTGCATCGATTGGGATACTTCTCAATATCTCCAAACAGTCATCAAAATAACTTATGAAATCTTACAAAACATTTGCGATACAGCTTGCAAAAGATGCAGGCAATATAATGCTCAAGTATTTCGATGTCGGTATTGAAAAACAATGGAAAAAAGATAAGACTCCGGTAACAATTGCTGATTTTGCAGTAAATAAATTGGTTATCAAGGAAATTCAAAAACAATATCCACTACATAGCATCATTGGCGAGGAAGAAAGTGCTCTTAAAAAAAGTGAGTATGTATGGGTATGTGATCCTCTTGATGGGACGATGCCTTTTAGTACAGGTATACCAACATTTGCATTCTCTTTGGCGCTAGTTCATGATGGTGAACCGATTCTTGGAGTTATCTATGATCCAGTACTCAAAAGAATGTTCGTTGCTGAGAAAGGGAAAGGTGCATATCTTAATGGGGAACAAATTCATGTCTCAAAAGATAAGACCTTTGAAAATAAGAGAATAGGTCTTGAGTCGTCTCATGTAAGTGTCTACAATTTTGATGCTTTTCGGACAGCAATGTATAACAATAAAGTGAGAGTCTTTACCGTTGGGAGTACGGCATATGAATCATTTTTTGTTGCTCGTGGAGAATTTATTGCTACACTTTATTCAGGTAACAAAGAATGGGACTGTGCAGCGATGAAGATCATTATCGAAGAAGCAGGTGGGAAAACGAGTGATTTGTTTGGTAACGAACAACGATATGATAGACGGATAAAAGGTTTTCTTGGAAGTAATGGAATTCTTCATGATCAACTGATTGAGATTATCGCAAAAACAGTTAAGGAAAATAATATTTGATAATGAAAAAAATAACATTTACAGTTGATGCACAGACATTAGTTGGAAATATTTTGTTTCCTGAAAGTTTAAAGTCCAAAAATCCAGCACTCCTTTTTCTTCACGGATGGAAAAGTAGTCAGGGGCGCCATATTGAACGCGCAAAAAAGCTTGTTGCATTAGGCTTTATTTGCATGACATTTGATCTGAAAAGCCATGGAAAAAGTGACGGAGACAGATCGATGTTGAGTATTAAAGACTATCTTGATGATGTGATTGCTGCATATGATTTTCTCAAAATGCAAAAGCATGTTGATCCAGATCGAATAGGAATTGTCGGATCAAGTTTTGGAGGATATCTCGGATCATTATTAACTGAAAAGTGTCCAGTTAAATGGCTTGCCCTTCAAGCGCCAGCAAATTATCCAGAACGAATTTAACGATCCCAAACCTGATGATCCCTCATCAATTTTTCCGTGGAGAGCAGAAGAGAAGTCTTTTGAAGAAGTCCGATCACTCAAAGCAATTCATGAATTTACTGGTGAAGTTTTGATTGTAGAATCAGAGCATGATGATTTTATCCCGCATCAGACAATTGAGAATTATAAAAATGCAATGAGAGATAATCACTTGTTCACATACAAGTTTTTGTCGGACGCAGATCATAGTTTACGAAGTGGAAATTCAAATGTGCAATATGTTGAAATACTTGTCGATTGGTTTAAAAATAAAATTTAAGCCGCATCTATTTTAATTTTCCTCAGCAATGCTTTATACTAAATGAATGAAAGTTTTGATAGCGGTTGGTGGTGGCGGTCATTTTTCTCCTGCGTTGGCAGTTATTGAAAGTATGCCAAAAGATTGGGAAGTTCAACTCGTCGGCCGCAAATATGCATTTGAAGGAGACACAGCATTGTCACTAGAATATCAAACAGCACATAGGTTGGGTCTCAAATTTGAAGCAATTACCACGGGACGACTTCAAAGAAAATTTACTCAACATACTCTTACGTCTCTTGTCAAAGTGCCAATTGGGATGGCTCAAGCAAATAAAATTGTAGGAAATTTTAAGCCAGATGTCATACTCTCATTTGGTGGCTATGTGACAATACCCGTTATTCTGGCAGCTGCAGCAAGACGAGTGCCGATTATCATCCATGAACAAATTTTACGTGTCGGATTATCAAATAAGATTGCTTCGCGTTTCGCAACAACTGTCTGCGTCTCATGGCCTGAATCAAAGAAATTTTTCCCTGCAGGCAAAACAATTTTGACAGGAAATCCATTGAGAAAAGAGTTTCTCAATTTGAAAATAAACAGGGAAAAAGAAGACAATGACCTGCCCCAATTATATGTCACAGGTGGAAGTGCTGGAGCACATGGCATAAATGTCCTTATTGAAGGCGAATTAACCGAACTTTTAGAAAAATATTCTATAGTTCATCAGACAGGAGACTCACAGCAATTTAATGATTTTGATCGTTTGGAGAAGAAGAGAGAAAGTCTGCCTGCACATTTGCATAAGCGATATAAACTCTTTAAATTTATCAAGCCAGATGAAGTGATGGATTATGTATCTGCTGCAGATTTGGTGATCTCACGCTCTGGTATAAATACACTGACTGAACTTCTCTATATCGGCAAACCATGTCTTCTTATTCCTTTGCCATATGGTCAACACAATGAGCAGCTTGTCAATGCATCATTTGTGAAAGAAGTTGGACTTGGTGAGTATGTCAACCAATTGAGAACGACGTCTGGGGAATTGGTACAAAAAATTGATGAGATGATTCAACGTTTAGACACTTACAAAAAACATAAGGATGATGCTCGTGCACTGATTCATGCCGATGCGACACAAAAAATTATTGCCGAAGTAGTGAGAGCTTCACAAAAAAAGTATGAGAAAGAAACAAGAGCTGCCGCGTAAGCGCAAACGATTTATCAAAAAAATTACATTTCTAATAGCTGTCTTATTTACGACAGTGCTTATTGCCGGCGGTCTTACATATTATTTCTTTATTTTTCGTACGCAAAAGCCGCATGCAGTTCAAGGCATGCAGACATCTCAGCCTGTACAATCACAAGAATCAATCAAATTTTATAGTGAGCTTCAAGACGGACTTCAGAAAGATCAGATACAATATACATCACTCACTCGCGATAATGATTCATATATTCTTACATTACAAAATGGAGGGAAAGTGACATTTTCATCGCAAAAAGATATAATGACGCAAATAGCCTCTTTACAATACATCCTTTCTCATCTTACAATGGAAGGGAGACAATTTAGTACATTGGATCTAAGGTTTGATCAGCCCGTTATTGTGCTAAAGCCTTAATAATATAGCGCAGAACAACGCGAAATTATACGCGGAAGGTCGTGAATGTTCTGCTTTATTTTGCGTTTAGTTAGTAAAACCGCGTTTTCACTATGGAAGGAAGAATTATCGTCGCAATTGACGTCGGAACGTATAAGATCGTCACAGTTATATCAAAAGTTGTCGAGAATGTTATCAGTGTGCTGGGAGTTTCGGAAGTGAAATCCCAAGGAATCCGCAAAGGACAAGTTGTTGATATTGATGAAGCAGTCCAAGCAATTAATAGCTCACTTGAGTCCGCTGAGCGAATGGCTGGATATTCTGCATCACATGTGATTGTCTCGCTTGGTGGAAGTCAGATCAGTTGTCAAAATTCTCGAGGAGTTGTTGCGGTAGCAACACCCAATGGTGAAATAACTGAGAATGATCTCCAGCGAGTGATTGATGCTGCAAAAGCAATCTCTATCCCATCAACTCGAGATATCATTCATGTCCTCCCACGAAATTATATCGTCGATGGACAGGAAGGCATTAAAGATCCAGTAGGAATGGCTGGCACACGACTTGAAGTTGATACTCATATTGTGACAGCCAATACTGTCTCTCTCAGAAATCTTGAAAAAGCTTTTTCCAATGTCGGCGTGGATGTCGACAGTTTTGCTTTTAGTGGATATGCAAGCTCTCTTGCAGTACTTTCCGATACTGAGAAAGAATTGGGAGTAGTTCTTGTTGACATTGGTGCTGGGACGACAGATATTGCGATTTATACAGAAGGCTCCATGGCATACTCTAGTGTGCTCGCAATCGGGGCACGACATGTTACCAATGACTTGGCAATTGGACTTCGTATCTCGCTTGAAAGCGCAGAGAAGATCAAGCTCTATTTCTCCCAAGCTCAGTCCAAACGAATGGTTCGAGAGGAAGGAGACGCAAAAGAAGTAAAGTCATCAGATGAAGTGGATCTTTCATCACTCAATTTATCAGAAGAGATTCGTAAAGTCTCACAAAAGACACTCGTTGATGGAATTATTCGTCCACGACTTAATGAGATCTGCACAATGATCGCACTTGAGATCAAGAAAAGTGGGTTTGCTGCACAAACTCCAGCTGGTGTCGTCTTCACAGGTGGAGGAGCGCTCACTGTCGGACTTCGAGAAGCAGCTCGTCGAACTCTGGCGATGCCAGTACGCATCGGTATGCCAACTGATGTCAAAGGAATTATTGATGAGGTCCAACATCCTGCTTTTTCAACTGCAGTTGGTCTTGTTCGCTATGGCATGAATGGCGCTGCTCCCAAAGAATCTGCAATGCGTTTTTCACTTCCTGGAGGCAATTTTGCAGTAAGCAAAGCACTCAAAAAAGCTATTAATTTGGTAAAAAGCTTCATCCCATAAGGAGAGCTATGCAACTATTTTATAAACGATTTGATCTCCTACTTTATATTTTTATTCTTCTCAGCATTGCAGGGACTATCATCTCTGCAATTGGAGCTTATTATGTAAGCAATGTAACAGTTCTTATAGAAAATAAGATCGTTACTTTTACCTGGACGTTATTTGGTATTTCGCTCTTTTTTGGGTGTCTTTATGTGGTGGCTGGAATACCTCTCATGATTATTTATCGTAATGGGAAGAAAAAGGCAATAGGAGCTTTTGGTAAAAGTTTGTTTTTTAAAGGTTTGGGCAGAAGTATCGTCTCTCTACTTTTCTTTTTTATATTGGGTCAATCGCTTGTTTTTGCAGGGTTGGTCACCTCAGCTATCGCGTTACCACATAGTTCACAATCAGGCCTATCAGTGGGTGTAGGCGGTGCTACAAATAATTTCCCTTCAAAGGATTTGCATATTACCAATACAAAAGTGATTCCTGCCTCTAGTGACGCTTCAGAGGATTATTGTGAGATAACAATCAAAAACGTTAATCCATCATTGACGGCAACATATGTAACACTCAATCAAAATGATGAATCAGATGTCTATGCAACTGGGGATAAGCGTATAGGTCCTAGGCAGTCTTTGACATTTGCATTTGATAGTGATTTTCCGGAAAGTCCTTGCGAAAATCTTTCTATCAGCGAAGTAGGAATTGCCCCTCGTAATCAATAAAAATTCATTTTACCGGCTTGCAATTATTATGTACATCTGTTAGGATTTGGTGAATCCACACTATGTTAATTCGACCTCAAGCAACCAATTTCGCAAAGATCAGAGTTATGGGTATTGGTGGAGGTGGAAGTAATGCTATTGGCTCAATGATATCAGCTGGCAATATATCTGGAGTTGATTTTATTGCCGTCAATACTGATGCACAAGCGCTTCTCCTCAACAAAGCAGATACAAAAATACAAATTGGAGACAACTTCACCAAAGGTCTTGGGTCTGGTGGAGATCCTGAAATTGGCCGCGAATCTGCAGAGGAATCACGAGAAAAAATCAAACATGCTCTTGAAGGATCCGATATGGTATTTCTTACCTGCGGAATGGGAGGAGGTACAGGAACAGGTGCCACACCAATCGTTGCTGAAGTTGCTAAAGAAATTGGTGCATTGACTGTCGCTGTTGTCACCAAACCATTTATGTTCGAAGGAACTCGTAGGATGGTCTCGGCAGAAGAGGGAATTGATAACCTCAAAGACAAAGTCGATACACTTATCGTCATCCCAAATCAGCGTATCCTTGACGTTGTGGATCGTAAATTATCACTTCTTGACGCATTCAAAGTTGCCGATAGCGTTCTGACTCAAGGAGTTCAAGGAATTTCAGAAATTATTACTATGCCTGGTCTTATCAATGTCGATTTCGCCGATGTCAAAAATATTATGGTCAATGCTGGATCATCACTGATGGGTATCGGTTCAGGAATTGGTGAGAACAGAGCACAGACAGCAGCACGATCTGCGATCGCATCTCCACTTCTTGAGATCTCAATGGATGGAGCACGAGGAGTACTCTTTAACGTCGTTGGTGGCCCGGATCTGACAATGTCTGAAGTTGATGAAGCAGCAAAGATCATCTCTGCAGCAGCTGATCCTGATGCCAATATCATTTTTGGTGCGACAATTGATGAGACGATGCATGATCAGATCCGTATTACTGTCGTCGCGACAGGATTTGATCAAGCCAAACAGCGCCTCCAGCAATTCGTCATCCCACAGCCAACACCTGAAATCTCACAGACTCCATTGAGTCGCCAACAAGATCCATTTATGCAACAACCACAGCAGCAAAACTCACAACAGCAGCCACAACAACAAGATCAGGATGACATGCGTTCAAATCCTTTTACCAATCAGCCACAGATGCAGCAACCTCAGCAACAGCAAGAGGAAAAGAAGGAAGATAAAAGCGCCGAAGACGAATGGGACATCCCCGCTTTTTTGAGGCAAAGAAACTAATTTAGCCGTAACTCTATAAAAAACTCTTGACAGATTAAATTAAGAAATGTATTATATAGTTGATACATTAATTATGGCACTTGCTGAAAGAATAATTCCGCTAAAAGATTTAGGTATTTCATTGCCACAGAAGCCTCAAGAAGGGGGTCAACAAGATCCTATACAACTAAGACCGCTTAAAGGCACTAATTTACCAATAAATATGGGAGAAGATACCTCAGTAAGGGTAGCTGCCACTGATACTAATTGTACGGCAGTTTGCTCAATAGGTTGTCCAAATAGTCCGGAAGCAAGTCCAATTGGAAAAATGCAAGGACGAGAGGGAGCAGCTGTTGACATAGCAATACTACAAAAAGTTCCAAAATTACGTATACAGGGAAAAGCTAAATAAGAGAATGTTATTATACTCCAGGCAGCAAAATACTAGCCGTAGTAACAGAATGAAAAAAGCACCGAAGATGGATGGGACATCCCGCATTTTAAGATAGTGGAATTAAAATAAGATGGGTCACTATCCTCTAATTTCCCCCAAGATACTTATAGGTAACGCAAGGCGTTCCAAATTAACCCTTGACAGGTGGATTTAAAAAATATACTTTTATAGTAGATGCAAGCTTGATTAGCTCCTGCTTGTATAGATAAATGTTATTTAGGAAAACACCAGTAATTACTTTCTTAATTTCTTTGTTTTTGCCATTTTTTATTGCTTCTCCTGCCTTCGCAGATGATGTTATAACGTATACCGCTCCAAACACATTAGTCTTTAATAAGGATACAACCAATTGCCAGGTGGGTAGTAGCTACTCCATACAGATATGGCAAGGGAGTATAGGAGGTACATTAATTTATAACCAAGGTAACCCACCATCTTTTCCTCAAACGATTGACTTAAGCACATTGGGTCTAACTTCCGGAAGTACATATTTGGCTTCAGAATTTTGTACGTTGGGACCTTCCTCATTCCGTGAAAATGTTAATTTTGTCTATTCTGCTCCAACACCAGTAAATCCTCCTGTCACAACAGCAAGTTTGGTTACACAAAATCCTGATGGATCATATAGTGATCCAGCGATAGTGACACTTTCAGCAACAGCAGCAGCAGGTTTTAGCATTGCTCACACATACTACATACTTGATCCAAGACAAGGGAGTACCCAACAAGAATATACTGGTCCTATTACTGTGAATTTCAGTGGAAGTCATACGATCAGATATTGGTCAGTTGATAATAATGGAGACATAGAAAATGCAAATACTCAGGACTTTTCAATAACTGATTTCTTCAATATCTCAAATGTTGTCTTTAATACTTCTACCAATCAGATGGACTGGGATTATACTGGTGATACCACCTTAAATGGTCTTAGATTTGCCTTTGCTGAGATATATAATGCTACTACGTCTAAGAGAGTTGTAGAATATACCAATAATTACGGTTGTAATGCTACTCATTGTACTTTTACCGATCCAACTTACACAGATCTAAGTAATATCATCCCCGGTGATACATATGAAGTACTATTTGAATTACTAAATCCTCAGACCAATGTCTATACGCTAACTCCTACATTTATTAATACAACCACTCCTGTCACTGCCATCAATGCGGGAGGGGACACACAAGGGAATTATGGTGCAGATACAGGCTTTAACGGAGGGAGTACCTATACATCCAGTGCAACTGTGGATACAACAGGAGTAGATAATCCAGCTCCACAATCAGTCTATCAAACAGTCAGATATGGAAATTTCAGCTACACAATTCCTAATTTAACAGCAAATGGGACATATACCCTCAGACTCCATTTTAATGAACTGTATTGGGGGACAGACGGCAATGATGGAACAGGAAAGCGAGTCTTCAATGTTTCAGTCAATGGGACCACCGCATTATCAAACTTCGACATCTATGAACAAGCAGGAGGAGCAAACAAAGCAATTGCTGAACAAATTCCAGCAACAGCAGATAGTAATGGAAACATTACAATTCAATTCTCAACCGTGACAGATAATGCAATGGTCAACGGTATAGAAGTATACAATGGCACACTTCCATCTCCAACGCCAACACCCACGCCAACACCTGTCACCTCAGAGACAATCAACGCAGGAGGAGAAACAGCAGGAAGCTATATAGCGGATACTCATAATTTCGGAGGAACTCCTTTTACTTCCATTGCAAGTGTTGATACCGGTGGAGTTACCAACCCCGCACCAGAATCTGTCTACCAATCAGTCAGATACGGTAACTTCAGTTATACCATCCCAACCTACTCACCAAACACGAGTTATCACGTCAGGCTTCACTTTAACGAACTCTATTGGGGGACAGATGGCAGTGATGGAACAGGCAAAAGAGTCTTTAACGTAAGCATTAATGGAACACAAGTACTTAACAACTTTGATATTTACCAAACTGCAGGAGGAGCCAATAAGGCACTTGTTGAGGATTTTGACACAACAACCGATGCAAACGGTAAAATACATATTCAATTTAACACCGTAACAGATAATGCAATGGTTAATGGTATTGAAATCTCTAAAAATTAATACTTCGTACGAATAGAAATTAGCTTCCGTTTTTTGTCTTACAACTAAATCTATAAGCAATATAATACTGTGGTGCTTATGACTTAGAAACTATATTTTTAAAGTCTAGGTTTTTGATTGATATGGCAAGGCCCGATATAGTACAAAATAACAGGATAGATAGCGGAGCGTATTCTGCCACTGCCGATACTCACTAAGAAGTCGCGTTAAAAGTTGGTCAACTAATATAAGAGAAACGGCTGGTATCATAACACTCATCCCTAAAGCTGCTATAGTTTTTTGGGCGGCTGGGCTTTATAAAAATGACGACAGATTGGAAAAAGCTCTTAAAAAAGGGCAAGAAAATAGAGATAAAGCTCAAGCTGAAAAAGCAGCAACAGAAAGAGCAGTAGAAAAAGTAGAAGTAAAACTTGATAAAGACGACAAAAAGCTATTATAGTTTATATTCCTCAAGTATACCTCTGCAATCTCTCTTCCCTTTAATCTGGAAGCCAGGATTTGACTTCCAGAGAAAAATTAAGGAGTAGGAGTGGGTGTTATCTGCACTTCGCAGTTAACATTCCATCCAGACTCGCAGGTATCTGTCCCAATACCGCCATCGGCAAAGGAAGCAGCTCCAGGGACACGCAGAGTATCATCTCCACTGTCTCCAAACATCGTCACTGCGCCTTGCCCAACGACAGTATCATTTCCGTTGTCGCCATGGACTATATCAGCGCCATTTGCAACAACGACATCATTGCCATCTCCGGCATTGACTGTACTTGCTCCATCTGAGCTTGTAACGATACAGTCATCTCCTCCTCGGCCATTGATGGTATCTGACCCACCATTACCAAAAATCAAATCATTTCCATCTGTTCCGGTAAGAGTTTCAGAACTTGCTGTTCCAACAATGACGTGGTCAAACGTCATATTCGAACATTCGGCAGGAGTAGCAGGAGGAGTTACGGTAACTGTAGGTGTGAGTGTAGGAGTTATAACAACTTCACAATTGATGTTGTATCCTGATTCACAGGTATCAAATCCAGCACCACCATTGGCAAGAGATGCAGTTCCAGGTGCACTGAGTAAATCATTACCAGCATCACCATAAAAAGTTGCAGCATCTTGACCATATTCTTTGTCATTGCCATTGCCACCATGAACCGTGTCAGAGCCTTGAGCAACTACTACATCATCGTTATCACCAGCATTTACCCTACTTGAGGCACCAGTACTGGTAACGATACAATCACTACCTCCAAATCCATTAATGGTATCTGATCCGCCATTACCAAAAATCAGGTCACGACCAGATGTACCATTAATTGTTTCAGATTTTGAAGTTCCGACAATAATATGATCAAATGTCATTCCAGAACATTGAGATGGTGTCGTAGGGGTTACAGCTGAAGCAGGTGTGGGATGCACAAAAACAAGAATACTAAAAATTACTATACTTATACTAATTATTTTCTTCAATCATTATCACCTCCTCTCTGCACTTCACATACATTATGGACACAATCTTTTTATCAATGCAATACTAGAGGTTGCTAAAAATGAAAGTAAATAGTCAGGAAATTTATATAAATGAATTACCATATCAATAATAAAATAGCATTAGGAATATTAGAAATAAATAATTACAAGATGTATGTCCAGTAAGCCTAAAGAAGAAGTTTTTAACTAAATTCTCTATTTATACTATTGACACATCCGGTTAAGTACTTTATTATCAATAAAGTTAACATATCTTTATTTTCATACGAACATGGCGAAAGGTACTAGAAAATACAATGATCTCCGTTTAGCTTCAATAGCTTTTATTGGCGTTATAGCGCTAATTGCTTCTGTCGTAATAAGTGCTACATCTTCTCGCGTTACCTCTTTTGCAAGTACACAAAAAACAGCATTTACAACTGATCAATGGAATGCTGCATTGGGACAGGTGATTCATTCAGATGTTACACAATCAGTGACACTTCCTAGTGGAAAGATACTTTGGATATTTGGAGATACGGTACAAGTGAACGGGACGTCCACATCAGGAGCATATGGTTACCCACATGATGCATTTGTTACTCAATTACCAAATTCTCTTAGCTTTACGGCAGTTACAGGTAACTATGGTTACGGTTGGCAACAGGTACCTAACTGGTCTGATGGGACATATTTCTGGTTTGTAACACCTATTGTTGACAATGGTGTTTTGTATGTCCTGGGGCAGAGAATTCAAGGAGTAAATCCTTTTACGGTTGTTGGAGACTATGTAGCTGTATTTAATGCTAAGACATTGGCTTTCCAAAAAATTGTCCAGGTACCTGGCGGATCAACCGGTATTACCACCTGGGGTGGTGCTGCCAAAACTTCAACTGGTTGGTGGATTACTGGTAGTCACAATGTCAGTTGCAGTAATGCAACAGATTGTAAAGTAGGGGACATGGCTTTTGTTCCCTTTGGTAAAATTGCAACATCAACTTCTTGGAAAGTTTATAATAATGTCATTCCTGCAACTACAAATATAGGCACGACACTAGGGTTATTGCAGAATGGATTTACATGGGATATCTTCACCAAAGTAGGAGATGCTTATGGTGGTACACAAATTGAAAGACTTACCGCGTCTTCACCAACAGGTACGTGGACTGTGAATGGCACCTGGGATGCTCCAAGCCCAAGTGGCACAGTCACATACGGTGTTGCTGTACATCCAGAACAGACAAGCCCATCAGGACAAGTACTTGTTTCGTATGATGTGAATGGTAATGATCCTGATACACATCCTCTTTTTGAATACCTTCCTAAATAATATTAGTTTTTACTCTTTAGATAATATCCAAACTGTTTGATGCTTTTCCATTGGGTTTGTGTGAGGCTTTCTATAGCTGATTTTTTTATGTAAAGACATGTCGGAGTATGGCCGAAATAGAATACTTCGTAGTTCCCACGTGCGTATTCCTTGAATGAATAGGTCATAAGTTTATTTTTATAGAGTGTACAATTGCTGTATACGAATTCAGGAGGGTTGTCTCCAAACATCACCGCTCGTGCTTGTGTATAGAGAGGATAGTTGGTCATCGGTAGGTAATAAAACAGATATGGATAAGGATCTCGTACATCTGCTTGCCAATAAACAAGACTGTCCCATCCATCAGCGAAGAAAGTAGTTTTATTGTTTGCTAAATTGTGGACGACTTCACCTGTCGTGTAATACTTATCATAGTTGGCAGCAAATACTGTTTGTTTGTCAATTTTTTGCCAGAGCAAGACGTTGGAGGGCAGAAGAAGATATGTGAGAAGTAAGAGCAAAAGGATTGAAGTAATAGTTTTAATAGCCATGTATTGTTTTGTTTCATACATCTTTTTGACAAGAAACAATGTCATAAAAATAAATAGTCCATACCACACAACCATATGATATGCTCCATAAAAAATTGTTCCAGGAGGTTCGATCCTGATGTTACTTATCCCGAGAATCGCGAGCAGCAGTAGTCCTTTTTTCCATTGTTTGGCTGAGACAGAATAGAAAAAAATTCCTATTAAGAAAGGTAGATCAATGAGTACAAGAACTCCCCTAAAATAATTCATCAAACCCTGAGTTAAAATAAGTAAAGGGTAAATAAAAATAGTGACTATCCCAAGTCCTGCTATGTGGCTCTGTTGTACCTCTTCTGCGATAACACCTGTTACATTGACTGATGTTAATTCAAAAAGATAGTCATGAATGGGAAGTGTTAGGAGAACCATCGCAGATAAGAATAAAAATAGCAGTATTGAGATAAGTTTTATTTTCAGTGGACGCTTCGGTATTAATACTATTGCAAATAAGATAAGAGCTGTTGGAATATATGGCTCCCTCATAAAGACCACAAAAAAGGTAAGAAGACTTGCAAAAATTATTTCCCAATGAGCAATAGTTCTTTTGTGCAAATTCTCCCATACTAATCCCAACAGATACACAAGCGGATAGACGACCATTGATTCAGCCAGGAAAACATTGCCGAAGAGATAAAATTTGGAAAGTTCAAAGATAATTACAAATCCGAGACCCACAAATCGAAATCGATAGACGAGTAACAAATCGAAGGCTAATGAAACAAATATGATTGCAAGGCGATGATACATAACAAGCTTATAAAGTGTTGTCGGATGTAATACTATTTGTAAAACATAACTTATATATGCCATCAGTGGCTGATGTTGAAAGAAGATCTGTGAGTAAAGCGTATATCCTTTGATAAGAAAATATCCGGCAAGGAAATTATTATATTCATCAATGAAATTGAATGAAACAGATTCTTTGTAGTAGATCAAGAAGATTGGTACAAAGAAGAGAAGTGTCGCAACGATAAGTATTTTTGTAGGGGACTTTTGAATTTCTGAAGTAATATTTCGAAAAGTAGCGCTAGCGTTTGATAAAACCTTCACACTGAAATTGTAGCTCACAAATTGAGATAAATGCAAGAGATTATATAGTAATTTGCTTTGGGCTAAGCGTTAATGGATGAGTATGAAATTCGGCTTGACATGACAATATAAATTGTGGTTTAATTTTATTATGTTCAAAGTTCTGCTCGCTTGTACACATCTTCTTTCAGTTTTCTTTTTTCACCAACACGTCATCAAGCACCACCAATATCCAACAACAAATCCGACTCCAACTGTTGTGATGACACCGGCTCCAACAAGTACCATAAGTGGAGAACCAACTGCAACACCAACAATTGATATAACAACTACTCCTACACCAACACTTACCCCAACGCCAACTGTTATGATCAGCGGTAACCCAACAGAAACACCCATTCCAACAAGTACACCAACTCCTACTATTTCTATCACACCAACTATGACTCTAACTCCGACACCAACTGCAAGTATGACTCCTACCATGACTCTAACCCCTACTCCTACGGCAACAGATACGCCTACAATGACATTGACGCCAACACCTACAGCATCTGAGACACCAACTCCCACTCCAGACCCAACCAAAATTGGCAATGATATCTCATATCCACAATGCAACAAGACTCTCCCCACTGGACAAAGATTTGGAATTGTTGGAGTCAACGGTGGAATTGCTGTCACAACCAATCCATGTCTGAGTACTCAACTTCTCTGGGCGAATCAATCAACAGGCTCAACACCAAATCAGAACAAAGTTCAACTTTATGTAAATACAGGTAATCCAGGAGGACTCAATACACCTTCATGGCCAACCAACAATACTGACCCAGCAGGAAATGTCGCACCAAATCCAGATGGCACCTGTGACGGATCTGATTCACTTGCATGTTCATGGCAGTATGGATGGAATAGAGCAGTCGATGATGTACAGAATAGATTTGTACCAAATGCACAAGCTGCAGCAGTAGACACAAATCCATCTGATTATCCATGGTGGCTTGATGTCGAGACAGTGAACTCATGGGAGTCAGGATCTGATGATGCTCTTAAGAAAAATGTCGCTGACCTTGAAGGAATGATCGCATATTTCCAATCACGTAGTATCACTGCAGGAATTTATTCCACAAGTTCTATGTGGAGTGAAATTGTCGGAAACGATGTCACATCAGATAGTAAGTTAAATGGACTTCGTAGTTGGGTTCCTGGGGCATCAGATGTAAATGGTGCACAAGCAAACTGCAAAGCACTTTCAGCTATCACCTCAGGAGGAACTCTCGTTCTTACACAATACACTACCAATAACTTAGACTACGATTACTCGTGCCTCTAATTTTTATAACCACTCACAAAAATGCCTTTTCTCTGCTATACCCAAAGGGCATCCCACAAGGGCACTATCTTTTTCAAAGCGTCGTAACTTCTTCTAGACTGATTTTGCAATATAAACTATTTTGAAAATTGCAAAATACAGTAAGAAGAGTATATACTTTGTGGAGTTTAGTCTATGAAGTGGAAAATTTATTTTTGGGTCTATATAGTGGTCCTTATCCTTGCTCTGATTGATATTTTCACCATCCGATTAAAGCAGCTAAATATCTTTATCCTCGTGTATCATCTCTGGCTACTAGTCCAACTTGTAGGATTATTCTCATATACATTTAGTAAAAAAATTATTGCTTCACAATTTTGGAAATATTTTTTTTGGATAAATGTCCCTATCTCAGTCATATTTCTTATTCATGATTTTTTCCCTCATATATATCCTCTTACATATCTTAATGTCTTTTATACGACAATTCCGCCCAAAACCAATATCTTCCTTTTATTCGCCAATCTTATTTTCTATGTGCCTCTTCTTTATTCACAGTATCAGTTGGGGAAAGGCACCTTCCAGAAAGAAAAAACTGAACATGAGAAAATAATTTCAGTTTCTAAGAGTAAGCCTCGATTTCAGTGGGGGATGATCCAAATGGCGCTGTGGGGTTATTCAACAGTCCTTATCTTTTTCTTTTTTATTATTTCATTCTTGCCTCTTACAGGATCCAAAGGCGGTCATGATAGTGATTTCTCTGTTTTTATTACAATTATTTTTGCGCCACTCGTTATCTTTTGGTTCTGGATACTCATCCGTTTTAAGAAGTATCACTGGAATTGGTGGCGTACAACACTTGTTGCCAATGCGCTATTATATAGTGGTTTGATCATCATTAGTCCTTTCGTTCCTCAGACAGATAAAGATAGCTCTTCAGGATTTGATTTTATTGCAGTCTTACAATTATTTATACTTTTGTTGGGGTTATATTCTTTTGGTCGAGATCAATTCCAGGCATCAGTATCTGAGAAAGAAAATTTGCCCACTTGACATCATTTATAAGTATATGCTGTACTGTATATACCATTAAACATATGATTTTCAAATTCTCAGTTCTTAAAAAGACTTCTTACACAAAAGGATTTACACTTATTGAGTTACTCGTCGTTCTTGGTATCCTTGGTATTCTCGCGGCAGCGCTTCTTGCGGCTATCAATCCGGTTGAGCAGCTTAACAAAGCAAATGATGCGAGTATCAAAGAGGCTGCATCACAATTTGTCACTGCAAATACATCTTATTACTCAACACATAATGCATTCCCATGGTTTACTGTAGCAAATGGTGGAGCAAATTGTTATGCGTCAGGCAATGTGCTCGGAAATGGGACAACGACTACTGTAACATTAACCGCTTTGTCTGGTTGTGTCACATCCCTTGTCACCGCTGGAGAACTTAAGTCATCATTCCAAAATTTGAATACTTCTATTCAAAACCAAATTGACGTCAATGAACCAGGTGGAGTTTCATCAGATCTTAGTGTTTGTTTCCAGCCAAAGTCACAATCACAACAATTGGATCCAAATACCAAGTATAACCAATATGGTGGCGCTGGAAATAGCTGTAAATCACAAAACGGTACCAATAACTGCTACTGGTGCGCACAATAGTCTCATTAGTTCTTCTTGGAGATCTTGAATTCAGCATAGCTTTCAACTACAATTATATCCATGTTCAAACCAGTCTCATCCAAAGTTGAGTTCGCACAATTAGAAGAAACGATTAACGACTATTGGAAGAAAAACAAGATTTTCGAAAAATCTGTCGAAAAAGATGCTCCAAACGGCCGTTGGACATTTCTTGACGGTCCACCTTTTGTAACTGGCATGCCTCATTATGGTTCACTTCTCTCAAGTCTTCCCAAAGATGTTTTTGGGCGTTATTGGACGATGAAGGGATATCGAGTCCGCCGTGTATGGGGTTGGGATGGCCATGGACTGCCAATTGAGAACAAAGTTGAAGGAGAATTGGATCTCAAAAGCAAAAAAGACATTGAAGATGTCGTGGGTGTCAAAAAGTTTATTGACGAATGCAAACACTATGTCAATGTCATTTCTTCCGATTGGGAATGGTATGTCGATCGTATCGGCCGTTGGGTGGATTTCAAAAATGCTTATAAGACATGGGACACTGACTATATGGAGTCAGTCATGTGGGTATTTAAGCAAATGTATGAGAAAGGTTATGTCTACAAAGGACTTCGTGTCTCGCTTTATTGCCCTCATTGTGCGACTCCTATCTCAAATTTCGAAGTTGCGATGGATGTCGATAACTACAAAGAGATTCAAGATGACACCACAACATATAAATATAAAGTTTCAGGAGAAAAAAATACATACTTTCTTGCATGGTCAACAACTCCCTGGAACAAGCTTGTCACGACAGCACTTGCTGTAAATCCAAAGTTTACCTACGTCAAAGTTGAGCAAAACGGTGAAGTTTATATCCTCGCAAAATCTACTATCAAAACACTTGGTGACAAAAAGACTTACAAAATTCTCGAAGAGATGAAAGGCTCACAGCTTGTCGGGATGAAATTTGAGCCACATTATGATTACTACATTGGCAAAGTCAAAGAAGGCGTCAGAGTCTTTGAAATTATCCCTGGAGATTTTGTCACGGCAGATGAAGGAACAGGTATCGTCACGATTGCTGCATATGGTGAAGAAGATATGAAAGTCATGCGTGAATACAATGTCCATGTGGAGATGCATCTTGATGAAGAAGGTCACATCAAAGATGAAGTCCCACAATTTGCAGGTCTGTACTACTTAAAAGCCAATAAATTAGTCGATGAAGATCTTACAAAACGCGGTTTAATTTACAAAATCCAAACCCAACCTCATCGCGTTCCATTATGTTGGAGATGTCATACACGTCTGTATTATGCACCAATTGATGCCTGGTTCGTCAATGTCCAAGAACTTAAGCCTCTCTTGAAAGAGACCAACGAGCAAGTAAATTGGTTCCCCAAGCATTTCAAGAATGGCCGTTTTCTTAAAAGTTTGGAAAATGCTCCTGACTGGAATATCTCACGAAATCGATACTGGGGAAGTCCAGTTCCTGTTTGGGAATGCACATGCGGTGCACGATTTGTGCCAGGATCGATCAAAGAACTTGAGGAAGCATCAGGGCAGAAAGTAAATGATTTGCATAAGCCGGAGATTGATGAAGTCACAGTCACATGTAAAAAATGTGGTAAAAAAGCCCGTCGTGTCTCAGAAGTTCTTGATAGCTGGATTGAGGCGGGATCTGCTTCTTTTGCTGAGAGACATTTTCCTTTCAATGATTCGGAAAAATTGGAAGATTTCTATCCACCAAACTTCATTTCAGAATATACAGGTCAGATCCGTGCATGGTTTTATGTACTTCATGTTATCGGAGCAGCTCTTTATAAGTCTCAAGCCTTCAAAAATGTCACAGTAACTGGTGTTATCCTTGGAACTGACGGGCGAAAGATGAGTAAGAATTTCAAAAATTATCCCGATCCCCGTGAAATGCTTGAAAAATATGGTGGAGATGCACTGCGTTTATATTTGTTGGGAAGTCCTGTCATGCATGGAGAAGACATCCTTATTTCTGAGGAGCAATACAAGATGCAGGTCCGCTCAACAATGCTTATCTTGTGGAATGTCTACAATTTTTTCGTTACCTATGCCAATTTAGACGGATGGGATTATAAAAAAGCACCGAAAGGAAAGAAGAGTGAAAGTGTCCTGGATGAGTGGATTTTGAGTCTACTTGAACAACTAAAGAGTGACGTCACAAAGAGTCTGGATGGCTATGATACAGTCCGTGCGATTGATAGTCTCAGAGTTTTCGTCAATGATTTCTCGACGTGGTACATCAGACGAAGTCGTGATCGAGTCGGCCCATCCGCGCCTGATGAAGATGATAAAAACGCGTTTTATGCAACATGTTATGAAGTTCTAACAACTGTTTGCAAATTGCTTGCACCGATCGCGCCTTTTATCTCAGAAGAGATCTATCGAAATTTGACAGAGGAAGAGTCAGTGCACTTGGGTAATTGGCCGGTCCTCGTCAAAGTTTCTACGCAGCAAAAAGAGCTTCTTGATGAGATGAAACAGGTCAGAAAGATTGTTGAGTTAGGCTTGTCTGCTCGAAAAAAAGCAAGTTTGAAAGTAAAACAGCCATTAGCTTCTATGATTATTAATATAAATAGTACCGATGATACTTTGCAAAATCGCCATTTAGACTTCTTGCTTCAAGACGAAGTAAATATAAAGAAAATACTTGTAAACGAAGAAGCAGAAGATATGAGGAAAAAAGGTAAATGGGAAATGGCAGAAGAAGGGAGTATTCAAGTTTCAATTAATACAGAATTAACCCCGGAATTAGAAGCTGAAGGAAAGGCACGCGAGATCATCCGCAAGATTCAGGAAGAGAGAAAAAAGCTTGAGACGAGTCTCTCGGAAAAAGTTTTGGTCAGTTTGGAATCCTGGCCCAAAGAGTTTGAGGACTACATAAAACAACATGCTTTGGTCAAAGAGATAACAAAGGGCGAATTTGAGGTAAAAAAGCTATAATAGTCATCATTTGAGATGTAGTTATTGTTCGAGCAAAGTCGAGAACATAATTTGATAAACTTCTCGATTCGGCTATGGCCTCACTCGAAGAATACATATGAAGAAATTTCTCCATGTTGATTTTCTGTTATTACTTCCTGTTATTGTATTAATTTTGATAAGTCTTGTGACGCTCTTGTCATTGAGTTTCGCCTTTTTTAAGAGTCAGATCCTCAATCTTATACTTGCACTTATTGCATTTACTATTTTTTCTCAAGTAAGTATCACCTTTATCAAACAGTTGAAATGGCCGATTTATATCGCATCGATTGTTTTTCTTCTCATTACTCTTGCAATCGGAATTGAAAGTCATGGAGCCGTGAGATGGATCAATATTTTGGGAGCACAATTGCAATTCTCAGAGATACTCAAGCCTTTTCTTGCATTTATTTTTGCTTCATTTCTTAGTGAAGAGCAGACAGTTTCGGTTAGATCCTTTTGTATCTCAGTTCTTCTTGTTCTGCCAATTTTCTTTCTTATTTATTTCCAGCCTGATCTAGGGAACGCGCTTCTCTATATGATTGTTGCTCTTTTCGCGCTTCTTATTGCCGGATATCCTTATAAATATTTTGGAGCGCTATTTCTGCCAATTCTGCTTCTCGCGCCTATTATCTGGACCAAATTGCACACATACCAACGGGCGCGAATTCTTACCTTCCTCAATCCGCAAGCTGATCCTCTAGGTGTCTCATATAATAGTATCCAGGCGTTGATCGCTGTCGGATCAGGTACATTCTTGGGGAAAGGGCTCTCAGAAGGTACACAATCAGGTCTCCAATTTCTTCCAGAGCGCCAAACTGATTTTATTTTTGCAACAATTGCCGAAGGGCTTGGATTTGTTGGAGCATTTATTGTTGTGGCAGCGTTATTATTTCTTTGTTATCGAATTTTTCGTATGTTTAGTCTCACCAAAGATAGATTTGTCAGAATTTTTGCTGCGTGCACGTTTGCATTTTTTCTTGTGCCAGCCTTTGTAAATGTCGGTATGAATTTGGGAATTATGCCAATTGTAGGCGTCACTTTGCCATTTGTTTCGTTCGGTGGGAGTTCACTTCTTTCTAATTTTATCTTCCTCGGATTACTCTCGGCGATGATCTCTCGGGAAAAACACAAGAATGTGCTGGAAATAAGATAAAAA
The DNA here is from genome assembly GCA_035479415.1 of Saccharimonadales bacterium (SeqCode). Lineage (GTDB taxonomy): Bacteria > Patescibacteriota > Microgenomatia > Levybacterales > UBA12049 > JACDET01. The sequence continues at coordinate 101,046 of DATIIS010000049.1, read as the reverse complement.
GGCTTGTATAAATTAAAAATACGTCTTATAATACGGGAATGAATGCTGAAAGGCCTGACCTATCAAGAAGAAGTGCATTTGAACGGAGGTTTGATATAAGGACATATATCACACCTGCAGTTCTTGGTGAAGTCATGCAAATGCCAGAATCATCAGGGAGAAGTCGTGAAGGTAGGATGTATGAGTATCTGGTGGAGTTAGTAGCACAAAGGGGTCATCAACTTGGGGTGCAAGCAGTTGCAGATTTACATACATTTTTACGAGGATTTAGATTAGTAGCTTTTCCCAACATGACTATAGATGAGCAGGCAGCACTTTTGACGACTGCACAAGCTGAACATTGGCAGGATCAAATAATTAATGCTGATGAACTGCGCGGCCCAATTAATGCTACCTGGTCCATCTTTAAATTTAGAAAACCAGAAAGAGGATCTGCATCTGAAAGCAGTGGAACTCACAAGATGTAACTATTAGTTGTCTAAATGCATGTAGTTTGGTATAATTTACACTACATGAAATACGCAGTCATCTCAACAGGAGGAAAACAATACAAAGTCACTGATGGCCAGGTGCTTGAAATCGACAAAGTAGCAGCAGAACCAGGTTCAAATTACGTGTTTGAAAATGTTTTGTTGACAGTTGATGGAGAAGATGTCCAGATCGGTGCACCTTTCCTTGCTGGCACAACAGTTGGAGCAAAAGTACTTGAACAAGTAAAAGGTGACAAGATCCGAGTCGCAAAATTCAAAGCAAAAGCTCGATATCGAAAAGTTCAAGGCTTTAGAGCTCACTTAACAAAAGTTGAAATAACAGGGCTTACAACGAAAGGTGAAAAGAAATCTGCTTCAAAAACAAAAGAGAACTAGTATAGGTATTGACATACGTGAAAAGTTGTCGTAATATAAATTAAATTTTCACAACGATATAATATATGGCACATACAAAAGCACAAGGATCAGTAAAAGGAAATAGAGATTCCAGGCCAAAGCGCCGAGGTATCAAAATGTACGGTGGAGAAGCTGCAACTACCGGAAATATCATCGTAAGACAGAAAGGCTCACGCTTTAATGCAGGCCCAGGTGTTGCTATGGGTCGCGACTTTACATTATTTGCTATGCAAGAAGGAAAGGTAAACTATAAAACTCTTAAAGGCAAGAAATATGTAGAGGTAATCCATGGATAATCAGAGTGCAGACAGTATACATAAATTAGAGACAAATCAGTTACAATCTAATCCTCTTCAGCCACGCGGCGTTATTACCCCCGACTCACTTACAGATCTCGTTGAATCAATTCGTGAACAAGGCATCCTTGAACCAATCGTCGTTGCCAAAACTCCAGCAGGATATCAAATTATTGCTGGTGAGAGACGATGGAGAGCAGCCAAAGTATTGGGCCTCCAGGAAGTTCCTGTTGTTGTTAAAGAGACAACTCCACAGCGTATGCTCGAGATGTCAATAGTTGAGAACGTTCAACGTGAAGATTTGAATCCTATCGAGAAAGGTCTCGCATATCGCCGCCTCATTGATGAATTTGGTCTTGGCACAACAGAAGTTGCCAAACGAGTGGGTAAGAGTGTTCCAGCTGTTTCCAATACTATCCGCTTACTTTCATTGCCAGACGCTATTAAAGATGCGCTTGTTGCAGGAGTCATTACAGAAGGTCATGTAAGGCCTCTTCTGTCGCTTGGAGACACAAAGTTGATGTTGGATGTGTTTAAGACAATTCTCCGCGATAATTACACAGTACGTCAGACTGAAGAGTTGGCCCGCAAAGTTAAGGGTGATATCCAAAAGAAAGAACCACCTGCACCAAAAGATCAGTTGTGGGTACCAGAACAAGATCAAATGGCAAAAGAAATCGAAGAGAAATATACCTTTGACAAGGTTCAGATTTTTCAATCAAGCAAATTGGCACGTGTTACCATGATCATCAAGGGTACACCTGATGTCACTACTGATAAATTAAAGCAAATCCACGACATCCTCACAAAGTAAAGCTCTAAATCCCAATTCCTAAATTCTAAACAATCTCAAAATACAAATGGTATTTTTTTTAAGTTTTGTTCATTTCTCTTTTGGTAATTTAAATTTGTTTAGAATTTAGATATTAGAAATTAGAATTTACTTCTGTAATGATGCAGGGAATGGATTGTGGACGAGGCGTGTATGATTGACCGGCCAATAGACAAAGAATGACTTTCCGATGATCATATTTGCAGGCAAAAGTCCCCATTCACGAGAGTCCGAACTAAAAGGACGATTGTCTCCAAACACGATATAGTTGCCGTTGGGGACAGTATACGGTTGTCCATCTTTTAAGAAACTCCCACCATATGTCCGTACATCGCTTGTCAGATAAGTACTTTCATTCAACTTCTTGCCATTCAGATAGACAAACCCACTCTTCAGTAGTACCGTATCTCCCGGGAGTCCGATGACGCGTTTGATAAAGTCTTTTTCGTGATCAGGTGGCGCCACAAATACGACCACGTCTCCTCTCTGAATACCGCTTGCGCGCACCGCAATGAGGTTGGTTAGGATATATTCACCGTTTTTGAATGTAGGATACATAGAGTCACCACTGACTTGAAATGGTCTGAAAAGAAAAATGTAAATAACAAGAAATATTGAGGCTGCAAGAAGGACAGTTTGGAGGATATCAAGTGTGAAAAAATAGGCTTTTCGTAAGAATTCCATTCGCTCATTATCTCAATAATATGGCTAATTTGTCAACGCTAGTTTGATTTGTTACGATAAGCACATGCTGGATTCGTAGCTCAGGGGTAGAGCGTTCGGTTCACATCCGAAAGGTCGGGGGTTCGAGACCCTCCGGATCCACTTTCTTACAGTAGTCTTATTGTTATGGAATTGTTGAAATAGTAAAATGAAATAATGCAGACTTCATTAAGCATCATTATCCCGACCAAGAATGAAGAAGCATATTTGCCACTTCTTCTCCAATCGATTAAAATCCAAACCCGCCAACCGACAGAAATCATCGTTGCAGATGCTCAGTCCACTGACAAAACCAGAGCAATCGCCAAAAAATATGGCTGTCGAGTTGTTGAAGGAGGCATACATCCAAGTATCGGTAGGAACAAAGGAGCTGCTGTTGCAAGCTCCACTCTTTTACTCTTTCTTGATGCAGATGTCATTTTACCTGATAAAAAATTTTTAGAGGCAACGCTTGAAGAAATTAAAGAAAGAGACATAAGTGTCGCATGCTGTCTCGCCATGGTAAAATCTGCCAAAGTAATCGACAAAATAGGCATAGAGATAGCAAATTTCTACTTCTCAGCAACAGAACGAATCGTCAAACATGGTGTCGGATATTGTACATTTATTTACAAACATATTCATAAGCAGATTGGTGGCTATGATGAACAAATTGTCGTCGCAGAAGACATTGATTATGTGACTCGCGCAAGTAAATTTGGGAAATTCCGCTTCCTTCATTCAAAGAAAATTATTATGTCTTTAAGAAGATATGAAGTAGAAGGACGATGGCATTTAGTCTCTAAATATATATTTACACTGCTCCATTTATTGTTTTCTATCAAAATTTCTAAAGGAAGAGTGCAATATAGCTTCAATCATAAATACCCCAAGCGAAATAGGTGAGTGGATTATTTAAAATCAGAGGGAAGTTGCTCAAAAGAAAATGCCTTTTCCATTACTTTTTTGACAAATAATTTACTTCTTCTTCTCATAGCAAGTGGTTTGTGACGTTGGATTGATAAAAGTCCTCGATAGAGATATTCGATATACGCTTCAGGTCTTTTCCATCTCCTGACTGATGTCTTCACCATAAGGCTATTAACGAAAGCTATCTTCCCAAGTGGTGCGATATGAATTGCGACGTCCAAATCTTCATGGACTTTTTTATCATCCATACAGACAGTATCTTTTATTTGGTTCCATGCAGTTTTGCGGATTGAATAATTTGGCCCATAGAGGCAGTCATGTTTGAGAAGTTGTCTGACAATTGTATTGTAGGATTTAATAAATTTTGAGGATATGGCTTTTGAATGAGACGTGCGATTTACTATTTTGGGAAGGTCATAAAAAGATGCAGGACCTGAAAGGGCTACCAGATCTTTATTCAAGAAAGCTTTTTTGATACGTTTGACCCAACCTGGAGGAAGGATAGTATCTGCATCAGTGCGTGCGATAATTTCGTATTTGGCTTCATTAAAGCCTCTGTTGCGTGCAGGTGTCATACCCTGTTCTTTCTCATGGATGATTGTCACAGGATATCGTTTGGCAATTTCGACAGAATTATCGGTTGAATTATTATCAACGATAATTATCTCATCCGCTTGCTCGGTTTGGGCCATTAGGCTATCAAGACAAGCAGCTAAATATTTTTCTTCGTTGTATACAGGCACAACGACGGACAGCCCTGAACGTATAGTAGGCATACCTATATTGTACAATGACTGTGGATAAACTACAATACTTATATGCAGCCTGTAATATCAGTCATAATTCCATGTTTGAATGAAGAACATTATCTTCCATTGCTTCTTGAAGACCTCAAAAATCAGACTGATAAGAGTTTTGAAGTAATTGTCGTTGATGGTCATTCCAATGACAAGACCAAAGAGCGAGCGCTGTCTTTCAAAAAAGATTTACAACTCCATTTCATTGAATGTCCCAAGCGAAATACGTCTTTACAACGCAATACCGGCGCTCAAAAAGCAAAAGGCGAGTATCTTTTTTTTCTTGATGCTGATACGCGGATTGCTAAGGATGCGATGAAAAATGCGATTCGTCACATCCGAAGTGAGAAGCATGAGCTATATCTTCCTATCATTTCTTCAAGCAATCCCAAATTACGATATAGAGTTGTTGTTAAATTTGTGATAACTGCTGTGAAATTTCTGCATATTGTAGGAAGACCTTTTTCTATTGGTCCTCTTATTCTTATTAAAAAAGAGTTGTTTGATAAGATAGGAGGATTCAATCTCAATTTAACTATTTCTGAGGATCACAATCTTATTTTGACAGCACATAAATTTGGTGTGAAGGCTTATTTTCTTTCAGATGTTAATTGTGTTTTTTCAATGAGGAGATTTGAGCGAGATGGGCTTTTTAGAATTTTTTGGAAGTATTCGTTTTTTACAGCTGAGACGTTATTGAGAGGCGGTATCTCCCGAGAGGCTCCAAGCTATGAGATGGGAGGACACAATTACGACAAGCCTTCTTTTTCAGAATAAATAATCCCCACTAAAGAGCGTTTATAAGTGAACTAAAATCTTCAGATAATATAGAATATGTACCCGTAGAGAGTAAAAGAGGATGATTTTTGTTGTCATTTAGTATTTTTACTCCGCCTACCAATAATGTTTTTGCAATTTGAGGATGTTTTACCGCTTCTGTTTGAGCACTTTTAACTATGGTAATAAGTGCGAGAGAAAGAATATTATTAAGTAGATGTAAATTATCTGCATTTTTAATGTCTTGAACTGTACTATCAAATGTCACAATTTTTTTGGATAGAGAATTTGATACCTGATTTTTATCAAAATTAAGTGTGATTGTATTTGTGGTACCAGGGCCTACTGTACCTCTAGTTGTAATCATTTTATTATTACCGTTCTGATCAATTACATAAATATCAGCTTGGTATGTTTGTAAAGTGGATGCATTTAGATTAAATTTGTATGACCCTGTTGATGGTTTAGCAAAATCGAGAATTTTAAGTGAGGGATTTGGTGTTGCTATACCTGATACAGTTGAAGGATTAATCAAACTATAATTGAGATAACTATTTCCTATAGAAGCCCCTTGTTGATTTGTTAATGTAGCAGAAACATTTTTGTCTACTGCAAGTACAATATATGAAGGATCTGAGTTGGCACCTACAAACCTTCCAAGTGATAGAAAGTGATTATTGTATGCATCTAATGTTGTCCTACTGTAGTATGGATCATTGATATCAAAGGTATTCCCATTTATTCCTTTAGCAACAATAAAATGTCCTGGTTCTTCCAATATATCTGGGATTCCTTGTTGTATATCTTGCGCTAGTTGATTTTTATCTTCTCCCATGTGAGTATATTCTAAAGCATCATATGCGAAGTTATAGTTTAAACTCTTAGCTTTTTTTGCAACTGTTGCAGCAACATAAGGATTTAATCCTTCATCTCTAAAATATCCATTATTATTTTTAAGCCATGCATTTAAAGTTCCAGGATTGATAAACGTTTTATCAGGGAGTTGATCTATACCGTAGTATTCAAAAATCATTGCTGTGGAAGTCATAGCACATCCACATTGTGCAATTGTGGTTCCACATGCAAATCCACCAAAATCCGATGCGTGATCAAACTCATCTCCCTCCCAGGAAGGATTTTTATCATTAAAGGGAAGTATACCTTGCTTTAATAAAGGCACATCAAGATCGGATGAGGGCACAGTATCGACTCTAAAATTGTCTATAGGAGTGTTGTTGCCTAAACTAAAGCCTGGTGCACCTGACATATACGTAGAATCTGTGATAGTTTTAATAAGATTATTGTCTATATAAAGATTATGATTTGAGCCAATAGAACAAAGTTTTGCAACATGGGGCCCATCGCTTATAGTGATAGGCTGTTGTAAAACTATTTGATAGTCACCGATTTCTTGGTTATGAAAAATAACAAAATAAATATTATCATTCGCGCCGATTTGCATTTCGTAGAAATGACTTTCACTAATATTGTCTTGTCTTGTTTGAAGTCCAAAGAAGTCAAGAGGAGCTGTTTGAGGTAAAGGATGTGTGAAATCAGCTTGAACACAATAATCTGTTAAATTATTTAAAAATGGAACATAATATATTGAATTCGAGCCACTACTACTTTTAACTTCATTATTATTTAGTATTCCAAAATTTGTATTATCTATTGTCTGCCAAAAGTTATTGTGAGTTATTAGCGGAGTCCCATCATTCCCATTAAAGTCATCAAAGAATACCGTATTTGCATAGATTTTATTTATTGTAATTACATTTAGAAATAATATTGTTATGAAGAACACTATTTTGTTCATAAAATCAACCTCATCAATAATATTTTTACTGATGAGCTATTCATTGTCAAGTGGCATTTTGTATCTATAATTAATTTCATGTATAATTAGCCATGTTAACTAATATAATGTCTATAATTTTTTTTGTTCGCCTTTTTGATCCACATATCGGTGGCGTTGAGAAACACGTCATGAAAATTTCAAAAATACTTATAAAAAAAGGATATAAAATAACAATTATCACAGAGCAACTTGAAGGGACTGATTTGCAAGAACAAAAAGAAAGAATAACCATTTACAGAATTCCTGTTGGAAAGACTGATTGGTTTAAGAAATTTAAAATTTGGAGTGAATTGTGGAAATTAAGGAGAATATTAGAAAGTGCAGATGTCATACATTGTCATGATGTTTTTTTTTGGTACTTCCCTTTCCGCTTTTTATATTTTAGAAAACCTGTTTATACTACTTTTCATGGATATGAAAGTTTTCCAATTCATAAAGGCCCTATTCTTATTAGAAAAATATCTGAGAAACTATCATGGGGAAATATTTGTATTGGAGATTTCATAAAAAAATGGTATGGTACTCAACCCACATATGTTGCATATGGAGCCACAGATACTCCTGAAAAAATAGTAAAAGAAAAATTTAAAAAAGATTCAGCACTTTTTTTCGGAAGACTTGATGAACAAACTGGAATTTTAACATATGCAAAAGCAGCAAATTTTTTAAAAGAGAAATATTCAAAATTTAATTTTACTATTGTTGGTGATGGAAAATACAAAAGTTTATTAATAAAGAAATATAATGTACTTGGTTTTAAAAAAAATCCAGAAAAATTCATTAGACAATATCATTTTACTTTTGTATCTCGTTATCTTTCTATTCTTGAAGCATTGGCAGCAAATAGATTAATTTTTGCAGTATATGATAATCCAGTGAAAGAAGACTATTTGAAAATGGCACCTTTTGCAAAATTTATTATCATTGAAAGTAATCCTAAAAAACTTGCAGAGAAAGTTTTATATTATTTAGAACATCCTGAACAAGAAAAAAAATTAATTAATCTAGGATATAATTGGGTAAAACTTCAGACATGGGAAAATCTTGTTACAATATATATAAATTTATGGGAGGGGGAAAATAATGGATAATACAGCAATTATTATTCCTACATATAATGCTTCACATGAAATAATTGATTTGCTCGACCGAATAAAAAAAACAGTTCCCAAAGCAATAATATTTGTAGTTGACGATAACTCACCTGATGGAACAGCCAATCTTATTATTGAGAGATATAGTAAGGCTAAAAATATTAAAGTAATTCAGAGAAAAGGGAAAAATGGTAGAGGTTCTGCAGTTCTTGCAGGTTTTAAAGAAGCGTAAGAAAATAAAAGCTTACAATATTTTATTGAGATGGATGCGGATTTATGTCATGATCCCAAATATATTCCGAAGCTTATTACTGTAGGTCAAAAAAAAGATATTGTTATTGCATCTAAATATCATCCGAAATCAACAATTAAAGGGTTAACTATAAAAAGATTAGTAATGAGTAAAATTATGAACAAAGCAGCAAGGATTATTTTACATGTACCCATTACTGATTACACAAACGGCTATAGGTGCTATAATAGAAGAGTAATAGAATATCTAATAGGTCAAGAATTTTCTTCTAGAGGATTCGTTGTTCTTTCTGAAATAGTATATATATGTTACAAAAAGGGATTTAGTTTTTCAGAAATTCCGTTTAATTTTATTCAGGTAAGCACAGGAAGAACAAATCTTAATTTAAAAGAAATAAATGAGGCAATTCATACATTGATAAAATTACGATTTACATAATGAAGGAAAAATCATCACAAGTTGAAAAATATTTTCGTCGTTATTTAAGAATTGGTCCATTAGGACTTGCTCTTTGGCGTTCAGTTGAAGCAAAGCATTTGGGGAAAATTCAATTAAAACATCCTATTCTCGATATTGGTTGTGGATTTGGAGAATTTGCAATAGCTTATGCCGATAAGCAGATTGATATGGGAATTGATCTCAGTAGTAAAGACTTATATGTTGCATCAAAAACAAAAAAATATAAAAATCTTACACTTGCTGATGCAAGAGAGTTACCTTTTGCTGACAATACATACGCATCAGTTTTCTCAATTAGTACGCTTGAGCATATAGAACATCCCGAGAAAGTTTTAAAAGAAATATATCGAGTACTTAAACCAGGAGGAATTATGTTTCTTACACTAGAGACAAATGAAGTTGATGATGCTACATTTTATCGCCCTTTATTTCAAAAAATAGGTCTTCCATGGTTAAGAACATTAACTACTAAAATGTATAATGATGTTTTTCATAGACATACCTTACTTCCTAAAAAAGAGTGGAAGAAGAAAGTTGAAAAAGCTGGTTTTGTTATAGAAAAAACTCAAGATATCATTTCACCAAAAGTAAATAAAATGTTTGATATATTACTAATTACTGCTTGGCCTCCTCAACTTTTTAGACCTTTAATAGGTAAAAGAATAGTATTTAGACCTCGCTTTATTGAAGATCTTCTAGTAAAAAGATTTTTGAAATATGTTGAAGAAGATGAAACAGAAGGTACAAACTTACTTATTCTTGCGAGTAAACCCAAAAAGTAGTTTCCTCTTTTCTTTTATATAGAAAAAGAAAATTAATATTATCATTATCGCTGTACTACTAAAACTTATTAGTTTTAATAACGCATAAACAGCGATATCAGTATAATTAACCTCAATTAAATGTAAGCCTTTTGGTATTGTAAATGTTATTACTCCTTGATTATTATGATTAACAGCTATAATTTTTGAGTCATTATAAACCTGCCAACCAGGAAAATATAAAGTATTTTCTTGTATTTTAAGTTGAGTTTTTGCGTCCACAATATATTTATGATATATGGTAGTTCGTTTAATTTGTTTAATTTCTCCTGATCCAGATAGTATTGTTACGTGATCTTTGGGAATACTAGTAAACCATGGATGATTAGGATTTCGATACAGTGAATTAGCATAAAAATGTCCTTCTCCATTGGCAGTGCTTAATGCTACAGAATTTATCAATGTCTGATCTATTATTTTGGGAAGTACATCCCGTTGTCCCCAATTTAGAATAGTATAGAAAATTGTAATTATAAGTAGTACAGATAATAACTTTGTTTTTTTAGGATAAATGGTATAGAGATATCCTGCTAAGATTGCAATACAAAATACGAGAAGTATAAAGAGTCTGTGACTTCCTGTCTCAGCAAGTAAAGGACTAATTAGCCAAATAAAATTTGCTTGAGATGTTATCAAAAAGCATATCAGTAATGTCGTAATAGTCCAAAAAATGACATATTTTTTATATTTTTCAGATATTTTTTTGGTAATTAATAATATAATCATTACTATAATAATAAATATTTGCGTATAGCCAATAAGGTATGGAATTTCTCCTTTAGGGCCTTGAAAAAGAAATCCGAAACGCCAAGGAGCATATAAAAGTTGAACAAATGATATTGAATCAAAAGCTGAGAGATACATTTTACTTAAAATAGTATATTTGGACAGGAATAATGGAGTTAACCAAATATAACATGTCATAATAGCACTTATAATATATATCCCTAAAATATCTAAAATAAATCTTTTATTTTTTGATTTAATACTTACAAAAGATATATATATGAAAAAAAGTGCCATACAAAAAAATGCTATAACAACATGACTCATGATAAGAAAGGCTATTGTTAAGCTGGAGAATGCGAACAATAAAAAAGTTCTTTTTTTATAAAATTGTAATAAGAAGTAAAAGGCAAGAGGAAGAAGCGTAAATATAAGTATTTCGCCAACTACAATCTTAAAATTCTCATCGATAAGATGATATGGGGCAAATTGGTAAAAGATTGCAGCGGAGAATGCGGCAAATACATTTTTGAAAAGATTTTTCGCAAAAAGATACATAAAAATTCCGCTCAATAAAAAGTTTATTGCTAAAAATATTTTCATACTTAATATGAATGAGAATCCAAAAAAGTGGAAAAGACTGACTATATAATATGGTAGTGTATAGTTGAAAATAAAAAGGGGATACCCATATGTAGCGTTTAGTTCAGATGCCCATGATGGCATGACTTGTCCTTGCTGTAAGTCATTATAAAAAGATACTATTCTATAAATATGAATATTGAAGTCTCCACTTTCATATGCTCCAGGACGAAAAATATTTATTATTAAAGGAAGAGAAACTATAACAAGAAGTATAAGAAAGTTAATTTTTTTCTTTGGGTAAATATAACGATAGAGAATTATTCCTATTAATAAAATAATAGTACTTATGATACTTAGGATAACTAATTTATAGCCTTCATGCATGCTGTTATAATATACACGAGTTATCTTTTGATGCAAGTATGAAAATTTCATTTATCACCACCATTTTCAATGAAGAGGGGACGATTGGAAGGTTTTTGGATTCTTTGTTGATTCAGACGAGGATGCCTGAGGAGATCATTATTGTTGATGGAGGATCTCGTGATAATACTGTTCAGGAAATTGAGAAGTGGAAAACACGTAAAAAGATAAAGAATTTTAAAGTTCTTGTCAAAAGGGGGAATAGGTCGGTCGGAAGAAATGAAGCTATTCGTCATACGTCTGGAGAGATAATTGTGTGCTCTGATTCTGGAAATATTTTGGATAAAGATTGGCTGAAGAATATCATTGAACCATTTAAAAAGAAAGATATTGATGTCGTAGCCGGATATTATAAAGGAAAGGCAGAAAATGTTTTTCAGAAATGTGTCATACCATATGCGCTTGTTATGTCGGATCAAGTAAATCCTCAGAATTTCCTTCCTGCGACGAGATCTGTTGCTTTTACTAAAGTAATTTGGAAAAAAGTGGGAGGTTTTGATGAAAAGTTGTCGCACAATGAGGATTATGCTTTTGCAAAAGCATTGCAGAAAATAAAAGCACACATTGTACTTAGAGAAGATGCTATTGTTTATTGGATTCCTAGAGATACATTTAGACAAGCTTTTGTTATGATGTTTCGTTTTGCATATGGAGATGCTGAGGCTAGGATTTGGCGGCCCAAAGTGTTTTTAGTTTTTATAAGATATGTTTTGGCTCTTATACTTTTAGTTAATTTTTTTATTTCGCGATCGGAACAGATACTGGAATTTATTACATTTATACTAATTCTCTATATTGTTTGGTCGGTGAGAAAAAATTACAGATATGTGAAGGATGTGAGAGCCGTTATCATTTTGCCATTGTTACAGTTTACGGCTGATTGTGCAGTTATCTTAGGAACTTCTACCGGTATTTTATCTTTATACAATTTCAAAGTCAGGCAATGGAAAGATAAAATGACCACCATTTTGTAAATATCTTTTCTCTCTCGCTAAAAATTCTTCTTTAAAGAACCAAGGTAATACCACCATATAATCAGGCTTTTCTTTTCTAGCTTGCTCTTCAGAAATAATTGGTATACTAACCGATGCGATTTTTTTACCCCATTTTTCAGGATTTCTTTCAACTGCTGCCAAAATAAGTTTGTTATTCAATTCAAAATATTGGATAAGTGTATTCCCTCTGGTTGATGCTCCGTATAAGTATATTTTTTTGCCTTTTTTTGTTTCACTCTTTATAAATTCTTTAAGCTTTTTTTTGTTATCTTTTACTCGTTTTGCAAATGCTTTATATGGTTTCTTAGTATGAAGTTCTTGGTTCTTTTCTTCATCTAAAAGTTGATAGACTGATTTTTCAATTTTTCTTTTCCCTTTAAAAGCGATATATGTTCGAAAGCTACCACCATTTATAGGAGTTTCCTCTACTTTAAAAACTTCAAGATTGTGTCTTTTTAATAAATTATTCAATGAAAGAAGTGAATAATATTCAAGATGTTCATGTACAATATTATCAAAAGCATTGAGTTGTAACATTGATTTAAGATAATTTTGTTGGATAACAAAAACACCATTCTCATTAAGAATTTTTGTTATATCCTTAACAAATTCATTTGGCTCTTCCATATCATAAAAACAAGATATAGCAGTAATAATATCTGCTTTTTTATCTCCTAAGGCTTTTTTATATGATTTATAATTAAAAAAATCATTAACAACAATATCTGCATGCTCTTTAGCTTCTTTTGCTAGTTTCTTTATAGGTTCTATTGCAACTTTTGTAACATTTCCAGGGTAGTTCTTTACGAGTGTTCCATCATTTGCGCCTATATCAACGGCTAATAATTTTCCTTTTTTTTCTTTAAATAATATAAGTACTTTTTGTGCAATTTCTTTTAGTTCTTTGTTCATTGTTTTGTTAATTCCTGATTTATAACCATAATTTTCTGTATAGAGTAACGATTGTGGTGTGGTATAGCGCAACTGCAGCAAGAAACAATCATTGCAAAGAATTATATCTAGAGGATAAGATTCAGGAAGAGTATCATCTGAAGTAAAATCTGACAAATAAAAATTTCCAAGGAGGAGAATGTCGATGAGATTTGTTGATTCACACGAACGGCATTCTTCAAGGCGTCTTTGGGTTGTATGCATAAAGTTTAGATTGGCTTTATAAGCTTAACATATTATATGTGATATGGTGATTTAATTTCAATAGTTATATAAGACTGATATAATATTATTAATGGGATATACAAAAGACGTCATCAAGGGGGTTTCGTGGGCGGGGGCGTTGAGTTTTTTGACCAAGGCTGTGGGGTTTCTGGAGACGCTTATTCTTGCCCGTATTTTAGCTCCAGCACAGTTTGGAGCGTATGGAATTGCTCTTTTAGCGCTAGGACTTCTTGAAACTCTCACCGAAACTGGCGTTAACATCGTCCTTGTTCAAGAAAAAGAAACAGCTCCACACATAAGTTCTGCTTGGATTGTCTCAATTGGCAGAGGACTCGTGATCACACTCTTACTTTATCTTACAAGTCCGTTCATTGCATCTTTTTTTCATTCACCGACTTCGTTGTTACTTTTACAATTAATTAGCATTGTGCCATTTCTCCGGGGTTTTATCAATCCCGCAGTCGTAACGTTTCAAAAAGAACTCAAGTTTAGAAAATATTTTTGGTATCAGGCAGTTATCCTTTTTGTTGATACTGCAGTCTCAATTATTGTCACACTTATCACGAGGCAGCCAATCGGAATTGTTATTGGGTTATTGAGTGGAGTTGCTGTAGAACTTGCATTCTCATTTCTTTTTGCTTCACCACGACCGACATTCTCATTTCAGAAAGAATATGTATCCAAAATTTTTCATCGCGGGAAATGGATTACTCTCTCGGCTATCTTTAATTATTTATTTTTCAATGCAGACAATATCGCAGTTGGAAGATTACTTGGAGCGGGAGCATTGGGGGTGTATCAACTTGGATACTCATTAGCTGTTATGCCACTTATTCAGATCAGCGTTGTCTTTGGCTTTGTAACGTTTCCTATTTTTACAAAATTAGCGCACGATAGGTATCGTCTCAAGAATGCATTTTTACGAACGATAGTAAGTGTATTTATCTTGTCTATTCCTTTTGTCATTCTTTTTGTCATTTTTCCTGAATTTTTTGTTTTCATTTTGGGGGAGAAATGGAAGAATATAATTATTATTCTGCCGATTTTATCTTTACTAGGAATAATAAAATCACTGACCAATACCGTAACAGCCTCACTTTTCTTGAGTGAAGTAAAACAGAATTATTCAACTACAGTTACAGTTGTTACAATTGTGGGTATGCTTGCAACACTTATTCCATTTATCCATATGTATGGAATTTTTGGTGCAGCACTTTCAGCACTTACAGGAGCTGTTATAGCAATTCCATTTATTGTATACTACACAGTGAAAATATTTAGAGAGCGAAGCGGAGCACATTTACACTAATGTATGCAGAAAAAGAAAATTGACGTATCAATAATTATCGTACATTACCATGCCAAGAAAGTTCTTTTTGATTCTATACGCTCAATTTTTGCATCATCACCCGAAGTATCCTACGAGATAATTATCGTCGACAATGATGAAAAACAAACAATTAACAAAGATCTTCTTAAGCTTTCACCAAAAATTGTGTATATCAAAAGTCTTGGAAATTTTGGTTTTGGAGCAGGCAACAATCTTGGTGCACAACAAGCAAAAGGAGAATATCTTTGTTTTGTAAATCCGGATACATTGGTAGTTGATAAGACGATTGATAAGCTTTATAACACTGCGCAAAAAGAGAAAAAGATAGGAATTGTGAGTGCGGTATTATTAAATCCCAAAAATAACGAACCGGAAATATTGGCAAGTTCAACGCTTACACCGCTTCGAGCAATTTTTAGTTTTTCATTTATTCATACGTTATTCCCCAATAATCCAATTGCAAAGGATTTTTTTTCATACAATAAAGATATAAAAAATACAAAACAGACTGATGCAGTGCCCCTAGGTGCTGCAATGATAAAACGAACTCTCTTTGAAAAGATACAAGGATTTGACGAGAAGTTTTTTCTTTATTTTGAAGAATTTGATATTTGTAAACGTGTTAATGAACTTGGCTATAAAAATTATATCTCCAAAGAAGCTAAAATTATTCATTTAGGTGGCAAAGGAGGGACAGAGAGAGTGCATAATTTATCTTCAATTTTTCTTCAAAGCAGATTTTACTATTTCAGCAAACACTTTGGTTTCATCCCAGCTATTCTTACTGAGTTTGTTTTACGACTTAGTAAGTATTCAATTCTTTTTTTCTTAAGTTTTTTAGTAAGTTTATTTCTTTTAACCTACCGATTACCAGATCTTATGTCTTTTATTGGTGATCAAGCATGGTTCTATATGTCCGCTCGAGATATGCTTTTGACAGGACATATCCCACTTGTGGGGATTACTTCAAGTCATGTCTGGCTGCACCAGAGTGCTTACTGGACGTATATGCTAGCTGGGATGCTATGGCTATTTCATTTCAACCCTGTTTCAGGCGCATATTTTACTGTTTTGATAGGACTTGTGACAATGTATCTTATTTATAAAATTGGTTCTGAAATGTTCTCAAAGCGTGTTGGACTTATCTCGTCGGTTTTTTATGCTACATCACCTCTAATCATTTTTAATAATCGTATGCCTTATCATACATTCCCAATTGCTCTTTTGACTCTTCTTTTATTTTATACACTTTTCAAGTGGACTCAGGGGCTCAAGTACGGATTGCCATTTATTATTTTGCTTTACACACTTCTTTACAATTTTGAGACAGCGACATTTATGCTTGTCCCAATTTTTGTGCTTCTTCTTATCTATGGATTTTTCAAAAAGACAATATGGTTCAAAGATGTTTACAACCCAAAATTACTTATATTATCGGCACTTAGTTGGGTGATTATTATGATTCCGATGATTCTTTATGATATTCATCATGGATATCCTCAGACATTCAAATTCATGGAATGGCTTGTCTATAAAATTGTGACGGTCTTTGGCTATCCACAACTGCATCCTGATGTCCCAACAGAAACGGTCACCACAATGACACGATTTGGGACGTTTCAACTCCGACAATTGATTTTTCTTAATAGTGGTGTCGTTGCCTGGAGTATCCTAGCGTTAGGATTTATCAATCTTATTATTGAAAATCTGAAATTCATTAAAACAAAATTTTTTGTCCAACAATACTCATTACTCTTTTTATTTTTCTTTATTCCGCTTGTTGGATATATTGTTGAGAAAACAAATTCTGGTGCGTATCTTATTGTTTTTTTTCCGATATTAGCGTTTATGTTTGGATTGTTAGTTGATCGAGTGATGAGAATCAAATATGGACTTATTCCTGGTGTTCTTTTGTTATTGACTTTTGTTGGGTTTAATATTGTTACCTTATTTCAGACAAATTATCTTTTTAGACCTGACTGGAATGGATTCTCATATGCACAAAGAAATGCAATTGCTAAGCAAATCGTTAAAGAATCCAATGGAAAAGAGTATAATCTAAAGGGTGCAGGAAATGGTAGTCAGTATATAAGCTTTACCATGAGCTATGAATATCTGACATGGTGGATGGGACATAGGCCGACAAAGAAGAAAGTTCCACTAACATTTACTGTTCAGGAGACACCGACAACTATTATTCTGACAAAAGAAATAAAAAAGAAATGATTAGCGCAGTTATTTTGACAAAAAATGAAGAGAGCAATATTGAAGCATGTCTTGATAGTATCTCTTGGTGTGATGAAAAAATCGTAATTGATGATCACTCAACTGATAAGACAGTTGAACTCGCCAAGAAAAAGGGTGCCAAAGTTTACAGCAGACTGATGGGAAATAACTTTGCTGACCAACGCAATTATGGACTTTCCAAGACAAAAGGGGACTGGATATTTTTTATCGATGCAGATGAGAGAGTTTCCTCAGCGCTTTGGTATGAGATTATGGCGCATACAAGTGAATCAATTGAAGACTTCTCAGGATTTTATATCAAGCGCCAAGATACAATGTGGGGCAAAGTTCTACAACACGGTGAATTAGGCAACATCAAACTTCTTCGTCTTGCTCGTAAGAATGTTGGTAAATGGGAAGGCCTTGTTCATGAACAATGGATCGTAAAAGGCAAAACCGATACTCTCAAGAATTCCCTTGATCATTATCCTCATCAGACAATCTCAGAATTTCTTCAAGAAATAAATTTTTATACAGATCTTCGCGCAGAAGAGTTATTCAAGAAAAGAACACAATCCAATTGGTTTTCAATTATTGCGTATCCAAAAGGGAAATTTTTTATTAACTTTTTTGTTCTGGGAGGATTCCTTGATGGATTGCCTGGATTGGTATTTGCACTTATGATGTCACTTCATTCATTTTTGGTCAGAGGGAAATTGTGGCTCATGTGGCAAAAAAATAATTGATATATGTTTTCCTCACAAAAAATACTTATTTCATTATTTGCTATCTGGGTTTTATTTATTTTATTTCTCTATTGTACATATTTATTCTCACGGGCTCATTAATCATTTCTTATAAGCATGATCAAATATCAGGGATTATCAACACTTGAAGTGTTAAAAGAAGCTAAAAATTACAATAAATGGATAGCTGATAGCATATTGGCTCATGTGACTCCACCAGCGTTGGAGATAGGAGCAGGGACTGGAAATCTCACTACTTATTTTTTACATAAACATCCTCTTTTTGTAACTGATTGTGATAAGGGACTTGTAAAAGATCTGGAAAATAAATTTAAAAAAAATAAACACATAACTACACAAGTTGTTGATATAACCAAAAAACCACCCAAACAATTCACGTCGTTTTTCTCAACTGTTTTCGCTATCAACGTGCTTGAGCATATAGAAAATGATACTGTAGCTCTAAAAAATATTAATACGATACTTAAGAAAAAAGGTAAATTGGTACTGTTGGTTCCTGCCAAAAAAAGAGCATATTCCAAATTGGACAAGCAATTGGGACATTTTAGAAGATATGAAAAAAAAGAATTATTTGATAAGTTAGAGGAAAATGGTTATAAAGTTGAGAAGCTTTACTATTTTAATATTGTTGGACTTGTAAGTTGGTATGTTCGTGACAAAGTGAAACGAAATAATATCAATTTAAAGCCTTATCATATAAAAACATTTGATATGATTGTGCCATTTTTGAGAGTTATAGAATCCAAAATAACGATGCCAATTGGGATATCACTTATTGCAGTAGCACGAAAAGTCTAAAGAGTGGATCATAATAATCAATTCTCCGCTTGGAATTTCTTAGATTTGGAATTGTAGGATATGAAGATTTTTTTGTTGAGATAATTTGATAAATTGATATATTACTTTCTTCATCAATTGTTTTGTATTTTACCACTGTATAATTTTGAAGTAATGATTTTAGTGTTGGTGAATTTGCATACGAAAGTGATAAGAAATGCAAATACGGTCCAGTATATAGTCCATAAGGATCAGACAGTGCAGCAGCTGAAATAAAAACAGATTCTTTCTTCGCTAAATAGGTATTTATTTCCTTTCCAATTTGGTCAGTTGTCCAGATATTTTCATTTACAACGACAAGTTTGCCTTTATAGGATTGTTCTACTTGGGGTCTAGCAAAATGACTTTCAATAAGGAGACTATCTTTTGGAAGAGTTGATGAGAGATGTGATTCTTCGATGTAGGGAATTGGTGCTCGTAATAAATTAATCGCATAGATATTTGTAAAAAGTAGATAGCTGAGTATCAAGAATGTTGCAAATTTATAATTTCTTACCAAATACGCCGTCAGAAAAGCAAATCCAAATCCCGAAAGCATAGCATATCTACCTGGAAGAAGACCATCCCACCAGATATTAATATAAAGTGCTGGGATAATCCATAAAATACTTAAGAAAAAAAGTTCTTTATTTTTACGGAAACATTGTATGAGTGATGCAAAGGCAAGAAGAACGACAAGTGATGTATTGCTTCTCATAGAGATAATAAAAAAGTCTCTTAGAATAACAAGTATGCTTTTAGCATCAAATGAAAGTATCGCAATATCATTTTTTAACGCATAAAAGTCATTGACGACAGTCCAAAAATTATTATGAGTAACTAGTGAAGTAAAAAGTATGTTTAGAACATAGGCTAAAAATGTAGTAAGTAAAGTAGCGATAATATGTCTAAAAAAGAGTGTACGCGCTTTATAAAATATTAAAACCCAAATGAAAGGCAACCACGAAATGACCATTGTATGTGTCATAAGTGACAGGAGCAAAAAGATTAAAGAAATAATGTAATAGAATTTTTTATAGTTTGAAATGTATTGAATAAGAAAGTAGAGAGAAAAAAAGAAAAAGCTTATATAAGCATTCTCCATCATTATTGTGTCCGTCACTATCCAATACAGTGGCAATAAAGCTGCAATTATTGTTGCGAGTAGTGCAGTTCGGCTGTCAGAAATAAAAATAACAAATTTATAAAAACAAAAGAGCGTCAAGCCTGATAATACTATTTGTATAAAGACTACGGTATTCCCTGGGTTGAGATGGAGAAAGAGTGCTGTCTGAAACACAGGCCAAAAGAACAAAATATATCCAAGATGTAATGGTATATGCCCACTTCCAAGAGCGCTTATAATATTAGAAATTGAGAACAAGTGAAGATATTCTCCAGAATCAAAAAAAACAGCTTGTGAGTTAATAAAAGCCATTCGTGATAAAAAAAAGAGAATAAAAAGAATTATTATTTGATATCTCAATAATTTGTTACTTTTCGTATTTGGCATAGTGAATTATTTTCAATAAGAATCGTATGTTTCTGTACCCAGTCAGCAATTGGTGAATTTTTAAAGTTACTATTCCCAACGGTTAGAACAATAGATACCTTTTTCTTTTTAAGAATAGCGACAATTTGTTTTTCTTGTTCATATGTTACATTGCCTGGGATAAGATTTCCATAGCGTGTTGGGTTTTGCCGATCAGTGAGGAAATAAAGCATTGGAGAAAAGGGATAGACAAAAATATAGTCTGATTTTTTCGAATGCGCATCTACATAAGAGTTGATATATGATAATTCTTTTGCCTGAATTGAGGTTACCATTATACCTTTTGCTGTTAGAAGATTGCTGTAGGTTGTATCAACTCGATAAGGCAATCCATATCTATATTGTTCTCTAAAAAGAGTTAGATACAGGCCAATTATGACAGTAAACGCAAGTAATATGATATAAAATAGTTTATATTGTAATTTAATTTTCTGAATACCTAAGAAGAACATAACCAAACTCAATCCCAAAAATGGATAAATGTGAACAAGATCAGTTAATGGAATAATAGTAAGAGCAAATCCAAGGATTGGGAAAAGTGAAGTATAAAGCAGAACACTTCTATCCTTTTTGAAAAAATATTGATAACAGAGTACTAGGACAAAAATAGCCGGCATATAGTAAGGCAATAGTTTGAATAATCCTAACGGTTGAAAAAGATACGTCAATGGAGGATACGAAAAAGGATGAGTTGTCACAAAATCATGACTAAATCTCAAAAATTCAGAGAGATCACCACTTCGTATAAAGAAATAATAAATCCACGGAGCTGATAAGACGATAAAGATACTATCGATGATCAAAAGATTGATTATCTTAGTTTTAAAGTTTTCTTTCCAAGAAACGAAAAGTAAAAGGTTTACCAATGCCAAATAACCCAATCCCAAATTTTGTTTCATAAAAATCATAAGAGAAAGTAGTAGACCCAAATATAGTGAATACTTCCATTTTTTTGAAAATTGATTTGCTCGTACAAAGACAATCATTAGCGCAACAGTCAGCAGAATACAAGGCCATACATCAATAGGAACATTGAGAAGTGGAAATCCAAAAACGCTTATGAGTACAAGACTAGGAATTTTAAAGTATAGTTTATGAAAACCAAGTTCATCCAACAAGAAAAACGTTAACAATACTATTAGATAAGCGATACTTACAGTGACTATTCGTCCGACAAGCACATTAGTTCCAAAAAGTTTGAAAAAGAATGCTAAGAGATAGAAAAATCCAGGTGTATATTGAACAAAGAAATCATAATAAGGTATTTGTCCTGTCGCAATTCTCTGTGCAAAATGGATCATATATCCTTCGTCAAAGAGAATTAGGCCTTTATTAACAAATGGTATGTAATAAATTAAGGCCAAAATGCTTAGGAAGACGTTGGTTAACACATTATTTCTCCACATTGTCATCACTGATATACAATACAAAACGTTGAGATTAATTTCAAGCTTCGAATGATCTATTTATATGATAGAATGAGTAAATAGTTACTTCTATGGTGACAAAAAAGAGAAAAATACTTGTGACAGGCGCAACAGGAATTGTTGGCTCATATATCGCTTCTACTTTCCCCAAAGATACCTTACTTCTGACGTCCAGAGATACTATGGATATTACAGACAAACGAACTGTGATGGGCGTTTTTGATTCATTTCAACCCACAACTGTTATTCACTTGGCAGCAAAAACAAATGTTGATGAATGCGAGAAAGACACAGAAGATGCACATCTCGTCAATGGTTTAGGCACTCAGCATATCGCTGAAGGATGCAATGCTGCCAATGCAACGCTTATTTATATATCCACGGGTGCTGTGTTTAACGGGAAAAAGAAATTTTATACAGAAAAAGACAAACCTTCTCCAGTCAATGTCTATGGCAGGACAAAACTGTTTGGCGAGAAAGCCGTTCAGAAGCTTGTTAAGGATTATATTATTATTCGTGCAGGATGGATTGTCGGAGGACCAGGAAAAGAAAAGAAATTCCTCTCACATATTATGAAACAGGTCAGAGATGGAGTAAAAGAAATTCATGTTATCAATGACACATTTGGCACACTTACCTATGCAAAAGAGCTTGCAAATTATATGAAATTTCTTTTAGACACTAATAAAAAAGGGATATATCATTATGGCTCAGAGGGGATTTGTTCAAGATATGATATTGCACAGCACCTGATACATCTTTTACAAACAGATATCGCAGTAATACCTGTCCCATCGGACTTTTTTGCCAATAAATTTTTTGCGCCACGACCTGCACGTGAAGTTATCAGAAGCATAAAATTACCAAAAGAGTATTCTTCAGAGTGGCGACAGAGCCTCACAAGCTATATAATGAATGAGTTATTATGAATAAACCCTCAATATCATTCTTTTGTCCTGCATACAATGACGAAGGCAGCTTGCCTGTACTGATTCCTAAGACAGTTCGATTATTGGAAAAAGTATGTGCGTCTTATGAAATTGTGATAATTGATGATGCGAGTCCTGACAATACTGGAAAAGTTGCAGATCTTCTTGCAAAGAAATATCCTTATGTTTCAGTTATCCATCACAAAAAAAATAGAGGATATGGTGGAGCTTTAAAAAGCGGCTTTCGTCACGCCAAAAAGTATCCTTATGTTTTTTATACCGACGGTGATAGTCAATATGATGTAAATGTCCTTAAACAAATGCTTGTCTATATTGATGAATATGATGCAATTGTTGGATGCAGAAGGATGAGAGAACTGACCTGGCAGAGAAAATTTCAAAGTACATGTTATAACAAGCTTATCCGCTTTCTTTTTGGTATTAATAGTCGCGATGTTAATTGCGCGATACGGCTTATCAACAGAAAATCTGTTAACAAACTCAATTTATCTTCAAAAAGCGCATTTTTACCAGCAGAGATGCTCATAAAATTGCATGAACAAGGTGCCCGTGTTAAGGAACTACTAGTCATTCATTATCCAAGAACAACAGGGCAAGCCTCAGGCGGCAAATTAAGTGTCATTATCCCAACATTTATAGAAATGCTTACTTACTATTTCCACAGAAAAAAAGTAGAGAAGGCAAATTGATAATGGTTATATTCGCATCTTTTGTTCTTATATATTCTTATTGTATTTTTACCCTCGGCATTTTTTCTCTTTTGTATAAGCCTTATGTTATTTCGTTAACTATTCTTTTTATTGTTCTTTTAATTTTCTTTTTCCGTAATTCTCTTATCCAAAGTTTTACAAAGATTAAAGAAATAAAGATAGTAGGTTATCGTAATAAATTAGATAGTTTGCTCGTAATTCTTTTTGTTATTCTCGCAGCAGTCAACCTTATCGGTGCACTTGGTCCTGAACTTGCATTTGATGCGCTTTGGTATCATCTTACCTTGCCAAAGTTATACTTGTTACATCATTCCATCTTTCATATTCCTGGAGGTCTTTTGTATTACAGTGATATGCCCAAATTAGGTGAGACACTCTATATCGGTGCATTATCAATTGGCAATGAAATTGCCGCCAAAGTAATTCATTATTTCTTTGGGGTTATTAGCGCAGTTGCCCTCTATAAAGTATCACGTAAATTTTTTAGCATTTTTGTTTCACTTGTTGTTATTCTTATCTTTTATTCCAATTTGGTTGTCGATTCAGAGTCAATATCAGCATATATTGATTTAATACGAACATTTTTTGAGATCACTGCATTGTGGAGCCTTCTTAACTGGGTCGAGAATAAAAAAATATCATCTTTTATCCTTTCTGCTCTATTTTTGGGTGGTGCAATTACTACCAAAGTACTCGCAATTGGTGATTTATTTGTTTATTTGCCACTTATAACAGTTATTTTCCTTTCTTCTAGTTTTAAAATGAGTCTCAAACTTTTTAGCTATACTTTTAAAAATAAGCTAATTTCACTATTAATAAGTTTGGCGCTTTTTAGTTTTATTGCATTTCTTATTCCAAGTCCATGGTTAGTTACGTCATTTATTCATACAGGAAATCCGTTTTATCCATTTTTTACCTCAATTTATCCTATACATCCGACCCAGTTTGGAATTATTCAGTTCTTTGTGGGTTTGTGGAACATATTTATGTATTCTTCCGATCCAATTTCTCCACTCTATCTCATATTTTTCCCACTTCTTGTCATCACATTCATAAAACTTCAGAAGGAAATAAAATTAATTGTTCTTTATTGTGTTTTGAGTCTCATTCTGTGGTATTTTACTCCTCAAACTGGTGGAGGAAGATTCCTTCTGCCATATTTGCCGGCATTTTCAATGGTTTGCGGAGCGATGTACGCATATTTTGATAAAAAAACAACTAAAAATGCTAAATTTTTATCAAAAATGCTATTTTTTACTATCATTTTTGTTATTTTAATTTCAATCGGTTATAGATTCCTTGCAAATTATAAATACATGCCTGTTTTACTTCACAGACAAACAACTAGTCAATTCCTTATACAGCATCTCAATTTTTCCTTTGGAGACTTTTATGATACAGATAATTATTTTAAAAAGACTATCAAACCAACTGATAGGGTTTTACTTTATGGTTTTCATAATTTATATTATGTAGATTTTCCATTTGTTGATAGCTCATGGATAAAAAAAGGATACAAATTCAACTATATTGCAACGCAAAAAACAAAATTACCCTCAAAATATGCCAATTGGCACTTGATCTATAATAATGATAAAACAATGGTACAATTGTATCAGCCTCCAAAAGAGGAATGTCGCGGTTTATGTTCATACTAAAAATTCTTATTACCTTACTTATTGTCTTTTTGCCGTTTGGTGAAATTTTACGCTTTAACTTGGGCAATAATATCTTTCTCAAACCTCTTGATTTGATTAGTGTACTCCTTTTTTTCTGGACAATAATCGTTTATCTTAAAAATAAGCCTTTCAGAAAATCACTCAGATGGTTCTATTTTTTCTTTCCACTTGTAGGACTTGTTTCTCTACTGATAAATAGTTATTGGTTGCGTCCCAACGAACTACTCGCATCATTCTTTTATTTACTTCGCTGGGTCAGTTATCTTAGTATATTTTTTGCTGTCATTCGTTTTGAAGAGAAATTTAAAGAAAAAATTACTAATTTTCTCGTAGTTGATGGTTTGATCCTTCTTCTTGTTGGATATGTTCAATTCTTTTTCTATCCAAATTTGAAAAATCTTTATTATCTTGGCTGGGATGAACATCTGTATCGGATGTTTTCAAGTTTTCTCGATCCAAATTTCATAGGTACATTTTTTGTTCTCTATTTTATTTTTATTGCGGGTCTATTATTTCAAAAAAAGCGAAAAATTGAAAAAAAAACACTTTATTTTTATATTTTTACCTCAATTTTGACAGTTATTGCCATTTTTTTGACCTATTCTCGAAGTGCACTTTTGATGCTCATAGTCTCAGGAATCACTTTTTTTCTTCTGCTGCAAAAAAGAAAGTTTATCTTTTACCTTTTGGGTGCACTTGTAGTTTTTGTCATTATTATTTCCCCTTATTTTTATATTGAGAATTTAGATTTATTGAGAGTAAATTCAAGCATTTCTAGATTTAATAGCGCAAATAATGCCATAAAAATTATAGCAACCGATCCTTTGATTGGAGTTGGATTTGATAGCTATCGTTATGCACAATTAAGACACAATCTTATTAAGATCGATCCACGTTTTCCTTCTCATTCAGCCTCGGGTGATGACACAAGTCTTCTGTTTGTTTTAGCAACCACTGGGATTATCGGTTTAGCTTCTTATTTATATTTATGGTTTAGGCTAGTTAAAAAAGCCAAAAGTAATTACAAGAAAAATATATTCTCATTAATTTTTATTTCTTCAATAGCTGGACTTTTTGTTAATTCACTTTTTATTAACAGTTTGTTCTATCCTGAAATTATGTTTTGGTTGTGGTTGATGGTTGCCTTGATGATGTAAGAATCTACTGTACGTGGATGTGAATTTCCTTGGTTGTTTGATTGCCAGCTTGATCAGTAGCGACCACTTTGATGTCATTATCACCATTTTGAAGGGTATAGAGGTAGTTGTAGTTACCTTGGTCATCTACAATGGCCCAGAATCCGTTTACAGTGACCTGGTTGCCTATATCAGTCTTCCCTTCGATGTTAAACGTTGGTGAATCATTCTTACTTATTGTCTGTCCATCTTGAGGTTTGTCGATTGATAAGCCAGGTGCGCTTTTTGAATAGGTGATCGACAGAGTATTTGATGGGCCACTTTCTTTGTTGTTGATATCTGTTTTGGCAGTTATTGAATTTTGCCCTTGTTTGAGTGTTACTGATGGGAATGAGAATTTACCATTTGAATCAACTGATGTCGTATCAACCATATCGTCATTAAGATACAAATTTATTGTTTGATTCTTTTGAGCATATCCTGATATAGCAATTTGAGCGCTATTCGTGGCCGTTGCTGCTGTGTTAAGAGTAGGAGGGGCGATGTATGTATTGTTCTGTTGATTTGCAGTGGTATTATCGCTTCCTTGTGATTTTTCAGCCAGCAGACTAAATCCCACGAGAAGTTTGTAACCAAAAAAGATAGCTATTCCGATTATTATTAAGAATCCAACGATGACTAGTATGATGTTGTGGATTGCTTTTTTCTCTAAATTATTGCTAAGACGCGAGCGTGACATACATGTATTGTATATCATATTTTTTGTGATTTGCAAAATAGGTGAGGTACTTTTTGAGCCGATGGTGGGAATCGAACCCACGACCCATGCTTTACGAAAGCATTGCTCTACCACTGAGCCACATCGGCATACGTAGTATTGTAATGAAATGGAAGTTCAATCGCAATATAAAGGAAGGGTCGCATCTCGAAAGAATATTTTTTGTGAACATAATTTGTCTATAGTATGATTATACGCCAAAATTGTGCCCGGAAGCTGATTTTTAAAATAAAGACAATTAAAATTTATATTTAGCCTGAAATTACGGGCCAAAATTAAGATGCGTTAAATCTAGCAAATTTTTTATTGGAGTGCTAATCTGCCTATTATAGAGGATTTTGGGGCTGAAATAGATAACTTTTAGTATTCAAATAAGTATATTATATGGCCTCAATTTATTTGATAAAAATATTATATCATTACAAAATTTGTTTTTCAAGAGGAAATATTGTCGATTTTTTTGATAACATTTATTGAACAGATCGTTTTCGTTTTCGATTTGCGACTTGGAGCTCTATTAATGCTTTTGCAAGTTCTGCTTGTGCAGTTGCAAATTCTCTTTCGTCCATCTGTGTCTCTTTTCTCTTTAATAATTCTTCAGCCCTTTTTTTTGCTTCTAGTGCTCTCTCTACTTGGATCTCTTCAGCAGGTACCGCATAGTCAGCAAGGATTGTAACTTTGTTATTTTGTATTTCCATGAAGCCGCCGGTAAGTGCCATAAATTCATCGTGCCCTCCGACTTTGAGTTTGAGTTCTCCAGGGACGATTTTGCTAAAGAGATTTATGTGATGTGGAAAAATTCCAAGGGGACCATCCGCTGTTTTGATGTATATCTCCGCAACCTCTCCTTCATACACTACTTTTTCTGGGGTGACAATTTGTAGATCCATTATTTTGATTTCTTTGCTTTTTCAACTGCTTCTTCAATTGTTCCTACCATATAGAATGCTTGTTCAGGTAGATCATCGTGTTTTCCTTCCAGAATTTCTTTAAATCCTTTAACGGTTTCTTCAATTCTTACATATTTTCCAGGACTTCCTGTGAAGATTTCTGCTACGAACATTGGCTGACTCATAAATCTTTGGATCTTTCGAGCACGTGCAACTGTCTTTTTATCTTCATCAGAAAGTTCATCCATACCCAGGATAGCGATAATATCTTGAAGATCTCGATATTTCTGCAAAACCTGTTGGACTCCACGAGCAACGTCATAGTGCTCTTGTGAGACAATGTTTGGATCAAGCATACGTGATGTTGATGTCAAAGGATCGACAGCTGGATACAATCCTTGTTCTGCGATTGAACGCTCAAGAGTGATCGTTCCATCCATGTGAGCAAATGTGGTTGCTGGTGCTGGGTCTGTGTAATCATCAGCTGGGACATATACAGCTTGAAGGGATGTGATAGAACCTTTTTTGGTACTTGTGATGCGTTCTTGAAGAGCGCCAATTTCGGTTGCAAGTGTTGGCTGGTATCCAACAGCACTTGGCATACGTCCAAGAAGTGCTGACACCTCGGATCCAGCTTGTGCAAAACGGAAAACATTGTCAATAAAGAGAAGTACATCTTCACCTTTTTCATCACGGAAATACTCAGCCATTGTAAGTGCTGATAATGCGACACGGAGACGGTTGGCAGGGGGCTCATTCATCTGACCGTATACCATAACTGTTTGCTCAAGAACTCCTGAACCTTTCATTTCAAGCCAAAGATCTGTACCTTCACGTGTACGTTCTCCGACTCCAGCAAAGACTGAGTGACCTGAGTGTTCTTTAGCGATGTTACGGATAAGTTCCTGGATAATAACTGTTTTACCGACTCCAGCTCCTCCAAAGATTCCGATTTTTCCACCTTTGGTGAATGGAGCGATCAAATCAATAACTTTAATACCAGTTTCAAGAATCTGTGGTGTTGTTTCTTGTTGTGTTAGTGGAGGAGGAGATTTGTGAATGACACTTGTCTCTTTTGTTCCCTCGAATTTCATTCCATCAATTGGATGTCCTAAGACGTTAAAGATTCTACCTAATGTCTTGTTGCCAACTGGGACACTAATTGGGGCGTTGGTTCGTGTAACTGTTACTCCACGAGCAAGCCCATCAGTTGATCCGAAAGCAAGTGCTTTAACTTCATGATCACCAATTTCGAATTGGACTTCAAGAACAAGGGTTTCACCATTTGGCATGGTGATCGTGAGCGCTTCATAGATCTCTGGCACTTCGCCTTCGAAATAAGCGTCAACTACCGGCCCTTGGACCCGTATAACTATTCCATCATTTTTTTTCTTTGTTTCTGCCATAGTTTATTTGAGTAAGTTACTATTAAAAATTTTATGTTTTTCAGTTCGCTAGTCTTTTTTACTAAGAACCATATTATACTATTAATTTCTTATTTTGTAATAACCTTTTTCTGTTAGCTCAGAGAAAAACAAAAAATTTCAACAGTAACTCTTGTTTCTTAGTTACTTGCTGCACTCGCACCTGTAATGTCGAGAATTTCACTTGTAATCTTTGCTTGACGTGTCTTATTGTATTCTAATTTAAGATCTTCAATAATTTCTTTTGCATTGCTGGTCGCATTTTGCATTGATAAGAGTCGAGCTGCTTGTTCTGCAAGATAACTTTCAAGAATTTCTTGATAGAGTGTCATTTCCATATATCGTTTCAAGAGATCAGGAAGAATTGTCTCAACATCAGGCTCAAATAATTGGAATTTATTTTCTTGTTTAGTCGTCATTGTTTGAACTTTCTCTTTTGGTTCTTCGTTTACGACTGGTTTGATCGGCAATAAATTAGTTATGTGAGGTTTTTGAGAAAAAAGGCTTACAAAATGTGATGATATCAATACCACGTTGTCTACTTTGCCACTCGTAAATTGCTCATCGATGATTTTGGCAATTGGAAAAACGACATCATACTTAGGTAGAGTAGTGCCAAAAAGAAATGATGCTTCTAAATTTTTAGAAAGTCTTGCAACAGGTGCCTCGACTTTGCGTCCAACTGTGACGAAAGAATCGCCAGAATTTGAGCTTCGTATGACTTCTTTAAGCAAGTTTGTAATGAGTCCACCACAAAGTCCTTTATCAGGTGAGATGGCGACATAGAGAGTTTTACCATCTTGCTTGGCAGGTCTCATATACATTGGCAAAGTGGATGATTCCATATGTTTGGTGACATTGCCTGTAACTTCTAAGAGTTTCTCAACATATGGACGAGATGAAAGAGCTGCATCTTGAGCCTTTTTAAGCTTTGATGCTGCGATCATTTGCATCGCTTTTGTTGTTTTTGAGATATTTTGTGCTGTTCTAATTCTTCGTAATAGCTGTAATGTACCGGCCATATTATTTACTCCTTCCAAATAATTTCTTAAATTCGTTTGCTGCTTTTTCAAGATCTTTGACATCTTCTGGTTTTACTTTTTCGCCATTTGCAAATCTGTCCAAGAGTTTGGCGTGATGTTTCTTTACGTAGGGCCTAAATTCTGTCTCGAATTTAGCAACATCTTCAACTGGGATATCATCAATAAGTCCGTTGGTAACAAGTGCGATATCGACAACTTCCCATGCTTCACTCAATGGTTGATATTGTGGTTGTTTGAGGACTTCACTAATTCTTTTTCCTCTTTCGAGTTGTGCTGTTGTTTCTGGATCCAAATCACTTCCAAATTGTGCAAATGCTGCAAGTTCTCGGAACTGTGACATTTCAAGTTTCATTTTTCCAGAGACGGATTTCATCGCACCTGTCTGAGCTGCTCCACCGACACGACTAACTGATGAACCGGTGTTGATAGCTGGTCTGAATCCTGAGTTGAACAAATCTGATTGTAAGAAGATCTGTCCATCAGTAATTGAGATAACATTTGTTGGGATATATGCTGAGATATCATTTGCTTGGGTCTCGATAATTGGAAGAGCTGTGATTGATCCTCCACCATTTTTTTCATTAAGTCGTACTGCGCGTTCAAGCAAACGACTGTGAAGGTAAAAAATATCTCCAGGATATGCCTCACGTCCAGCAGGTCTTCGCAGAACCAGTGAAAGTTGTCGGTATGCCCATGCGTGTTTGGTTAAATCATCGTAGACAATAAGAACGTCTTGTCCTTTTTCCATAAAGTATTCACCAATTGCGACTCCTGCATATGGTGCGAGATATTGGAGAGTTGCTGGATCTGATGCACCAGATGCGACGACAATTGTATTATCAAATGCATTTTCTTGCTTCAATTTATCTACAACACGTGCAACGGTATTTTGTTTTTGACCAATGGCTACATAGATGCAGATAACTGGTTTGAGGCCTTTTTCTGCAACGCGTTGATTAATAATAGTATCAACAGCAAGTGCTGTTTTTCCAAGTCCACGATCTCCGATAATAAGTTCTCGCTGTCCTCGACCGATAGGGAACATAGCATCAATTGATTTTATACCGGTCTTGAGTGGGGTATCAACTGGCTGACGCTCAACTACACCTGCAGCAATTCTTTCAAGAGGCATTTCTTTGCCTTTTTTTATTTCTGGTTTGCCATCAAGTGGAATACCAAGTGGATTAACGACTCGTCCAAGAAGTTCCTCTGATGCTTCGATGGTAAGATGACGACCGGTTGTTTTGACACTTTGGCCTTCTTGAATTGTTTGACCGTTGTTGAAGAGGATGATTGATGCTTGGTCTTCGTCGAGGTTGAGGATTGTACCGCGAGTTCCGTCTTCAAATTCAATAATTTCTCCCATGAAGGCTTTACTTAGTCCTGATGCTGATACAACTCCATCTGTGTTTTTTTCGACGACTCCGACATTTTGAGTCTTGGGATTACTGTCGAAAGAACTAAGTCTTTTTTCTAAATTTTCAATTATTGCTTTGTTATTAATCATTGTTACTTACTGATCTTATTATATCATGAAATGTTTGATTTAGATCCATTTCATAAGCTTCATCATTCTTTACAATTCGTATCCCTGCAATCATTGCGGGATCAATTTGTTCGATAATTTTCTTCTTTGGAAAAAGTGATTTGATCTTTTCTCTTTCTTTGTCAGTTAATGGTTTTGGTGTTGTCACAAAAATCATTTTCTTTTTTTCTTCTTGCTTGATAAGACTAATGTATCTCTTAAGAATATTTCTATTGAGACGATCTGCAATCATCTGGACTGACTTCTCATCCAAATCTTCTCCGTCATAACTTGCTAATACCAATTCATTAAGTTTCTTTTTAATCATAGTGTTCTTAGTTTGGGAGTTTTTGCATCTCCTTCATTGCTTTATCGATGATTTCACTTTGTTCTTTTTCAGTAAAGACATTGGTCAATGTTTTCTTCAAAAGGTTCATTGAGAGAGTCAAAACATAGGTATTCAATTGTTTCTGAGCTTCAGATGTTTCAAGTTCGATTTGTGTTTTTGCATCTTTAAGCATTTTGTCAGCTCGTTCTTTTGCTGTTACTTCAGCTTGTTTAATTATCTCATCTGCTTGCTCTCGAGCTTCTTTGATGATATCATCACCTGTTGTTTTTGCTTTCTTGATAACTTCTTTTTCTTGTTCTTTTGCTTTTTCAAGTGCTTTTTCACTTGCTTCTGCTTTTTCGATACTCTCTTTTACTAATTCCTCGCGTTTTTTGAACACCTTGAAAAGAGGTGGGTAAAGATATCTCTTTAATATATATAATAGTATTAAAAAGTTAATTATTTGTGCAATTGTAAGATACGGATTTAATCCGAATGTTTTTAAAATTTCCATAACAATTTAGACTTCTCGATATGAGAAGTGGGATATTTTGAATTTGAGTATTTGACAAATTGATTTCTTGAATTCAAGATTTCAAAAAAATCATTATCAAGAATATCTCATCTCCCACTTCAAACTATCTAATCTATTACTTTAAGAATGCGAATACTAAGGAATAGATAGCCAAAGCTTCAGCAAAACCCATGGACACAATCATGATTGGGATAACTTTTCCTGATGCGTCAGGGTTACGACCCATAGCTTCAACAGCTTTTGCTCCAATAAGACCTATACCAACACCTGGTCCAATTGTTCCGATCGCAGCGATAATTCCTCCTGTTAGAGTAATTGTCATTTAAGACCCTCCCTCCTTTCTTTAAGATTTTCAAAAATGTTTTTCATGTTATTTAGATCCCCGCATTCCCTCAAGGGACTAGGTTCTTCGAACCGTCGCGCGAGAATGACAGTATGCTATTCCATTCCGTTGTGAGCGGTTGTAAAGATCGACATAAATGCCATTGTCAAAAGTGAGAAAATGGCAGCTTGGATAAATCCTACAAATAATTCATCAAAGAGAACTGCAAGTGGAAGAACATAAGCGAAAAATGCTGTAATAGATGCTAACATAATTCCACCAACGAATATATTACCAAAAAGACGGAAAGAAAACGAGATGATCTTTGTGAATTCTGAAATTAACTCCAGCAATCCTGAGTAAAGTTCTAGTGGTTTGGTCGAAAAGAATCTATGAAGATATGCTTTTACTCCAGTTGCTCGGATGCCCATTGCATGTGTTGTGACAACAGAAATGAGAGCAAGGCCAAGTGTTACATTTAAATCAGATGATGCACTGCGAAGAAGTGGGACTGTTGTTCCATCCTTATGTACTTCGATACTTGTAATAACTGGAATCAATTCACTGTAATTGGAAATAATAATAAAGAGAAAGAATGACATAACGTATGGAAAAATTTGTTTGGTATATTTTCCGGCGGTTGATTCAGTCAATGTATAAAATTGTTCTGCTATGAGTTCAATGATGGTTTGAAAGAATGTTGGAACTACAGAATGTTTTTTATGAATATAAACGACAAGCGCGATAATTATTGCATCAACAAGAAGTGTGTCGAGGACTGTATTGGTAATTGGAAAACTTCCAATAGTAAATAATGTTTCAGGTGCGAGAACTACGGCTGCCATAAAAAATAAATGCCCGACCAACAGGCATGTATATTTTAATTTGTCTGAGCTTGGAAGTCAAGGAGCAGAGAGTCAATTTGGGTAATTGTATCGACCAAAATTGTTGGTTTGTCATTTTTTGTATCAAGCTTGCCTTCTGCAATAATAACTGAATCCTTAATAAGTGTATTTTTGTACATTTCAAAGACTCTTGGAAAGACGACACATTCAAGTGCTGTACCTTTCTCATCAGTAAGTGAGACAAATGCCATTTCACTGCCGCTTTTGGTAAAGATTCGTTTGACGTTATCAAGGATTCCACCAACTTTTACCCGCGTCCCTTGAAGTTGTCCTTCGAGTTCTTCAAAATCCAGTGCTCCAAAATTTTTTAGATATGAAAGTTTTTCCATATGTGGATGAGAAGTCAGATAAATTCCAAGGAAATCTTTTTCAAATTGTAATTTTTCCTTTTCAGTAAAGTCATCAATCTCACTAAAGGAGAAGTTGACTGCATGTGTATCCGTATCAGAAGGATCGTCATCAAACAAAGATCGTTGTCCATCTGCTTTTTGTTTTTTTATCTGATTTATCTTAAGAACTATTTCAGGAAATGCGACAAGAAGTGATGCTCGATTGCCGAAAGAATCCATTGCACCGGACTTTATGAGACTTTCCATTGTCTTTTTATTAATTGTTGATAAATTAACTCTCAAACAAAAATCTTGAAAATCACTAAACTTTCGTTCTTTTCTGACTTCTAAAATATTTTCAATTGCTGCATGTCCGACATTTTTAACAGCTGAGAGCCCAAAACGGATTTCTTTTTTATTCTCAATACTAAAGTCACTACGTGATTTATTAATGTCAGGCAGAAGAACAGGGATGTTTATTCTTTTACATTCAAGTACTGCCTGTGCGATTTTTTCATTCTTGATAGGACCTGAGGTGCCTCTCGATTCAGCGGTAAGTAATGCGGTCATAAATTCAACTGGGTAATTGGCTTTGAGGTACGCAGTACGGAAAGCAATAATCGCATAACATGCTGCATGAGCTTTGTTAAATCCATATCCGGCAAAAGGAGCAATTAAATTGAAAAATTCTTCTGCTTTTTTTGATGACAAACCATTTTTTATGCAACCTTTGATAAATAATTCTTCCTGTTTTTTCATTTCCGATGGAATTTTCTTTCCCATAGCTTTTCGGAATTTATCTGCATCAAGCCATGTATATCCTGCGAGAGTAATTGCTGTTAAGAGAACATCATCCTGATAGGTAAGAACGCCATATGATTGTTTCAAGATATCTTCAAGCCTGGGATCTGGATAGGTGATAAGAGAAGGATTATGTTTGCGTTTAATAAATTCTGGAATAATTGCCATTGGTCCTGGACGATAGAGCGCTACCATTGCCTGAAGATCAAAAATTGTAGTTGGTTTTAATTCCTTTACGTATCGTCTCATGCCGGCAGACTCGAGCTGGAATATACCTGTTGTCTCGCCTTCTGAGAGAAGTGCATATGTTTTTTTATCTTCTAAATCAACTTGTGTAAAATCAATATCGACATTTTGATTTTCTTTGATAAATTTAAGACATTCTTCAATAATCGTTAAATTCCGAAGTCCCAAAAAATCCATCTTCAGAAGTCCGACGCCATCTTCACCAACTGTATACATATCATATTGTGTGACAACTTTTTCTCCGTTGGTTTCTTTTTGAAGAGGAGTATATTCAGTAAGAGGTTTATCAGCAATCACAACTCCCGCGGCATGAACTGATGCATGACGTGCCACACCTTCGAGTTTCTTTGCTAGATCTAATAGTCGTTTGGTTTCAAGTTCTCCATCATATGCGCGTTTGAGATCAGGGCTTTGAGTAAGCGCATTATCAATTGTCATCGAATGTCCCTGCCAGCCGGGGGGAATCATCTTTGAGATTCGATCAGGTGCTGCGTATGGCATACCGAGCGCACGTCCAGTATCTCTGACTGAACCTCTGGCTTCCATCGTTCCAAAGGTGATGATCTGTGCAACTTTGTCTTTGCCATATTTTTGCGTGACATATTGGATAACTTCTTCACGACGAGTGTCAGCGAAATCAAGATCGATATCAGGTGCAGATGGACGGAGCGGATTTAAAAATCGTTCAAACGGCAAATTAAAGAAAAAAGGATCAGCATCAGTAATCCTTAGACAATATGAAACGACAGATCCTGCAGCAGAGCCACGTCCTGGACCAACAGCAATACCATTGTCTTTTGCCCAGTTGACGAAATCAGAGACGACTAAGAAATATGTCTCATATCCTTTTTTAATAATAATTGAAAGTTCATAATCAATTCTTTCTTTGATAGCGTCAGTTATCTGCCCATATCGGAGTTTGGCTCCCTGATAAACAAGTTGGGTGAGGTAGTCAGTCGTTGACATATTGTTGGGTACATCAAAAATAGGCATGTGCCATTTCCCAAGTATGATCTCAACATTGCAGCGCTCACCAATTTTGTTGGCATTTTCAATTGCTTCAGGCGTGTCTATAAATAATTTTTCCATTTCTTCTGCTGATTTGATATAAAAATCAGGTGAGGAGATCATCGATAATTTCTTTTTTTTATCATCAATTGTAGTCTGGGTCTGGACACAGAGAAGAATTTCTTGAGCTTCAGCATCATCTTTTCTTGTGTAGTGATTGTCATTGGTAGCGACAAGTGGAAGCCCAAGTTTTTTGGATAAAGCAATTAGCTTCTGATTGACTGGTTCTTGGGGTGGGACATTGAGATGTTTCTGGATTTCTAAGAAAAAATTATTTTCACCAAAGATTTCAGCGAGTTTGATTGCCCGTTCTTCAGCTTGTTTATCTTCATTTCTCAAATACGGCTCGGAAACATATCCGTTGACACAAGCACTAAGACAGATAAGTCCTTCGTGATATTTTTCAAGAAGTTTGAGATCAGTTCGAGGTTTGTAATAATATCCTTCGAGATTGGCAACAGTGACGATCTTCATCAAATTTTTATATCCAGTTTCATTCTCAGCAAGGAGAATCAAATGGTTATATTCCTTATCTTCAGATTCTTTATCGTGAAGGGAACGTTTGGCGACATAAATTTCACATCCAATGATAGGTTTGATTCCTGCATCAAGACAGGCTTTATAGAATTTGATTGTTCCATACATATTGCCATGATCAGTTATCGCCAGAGCTTTCATGCCGAGCTCTTTTGCATACTCGACCATATTTTTTGTTTTTTGTAGCCCATCAAGAAGTGAAAATTCTGAGTGGTTGTGAAGATGAACGAAATCAGCCATTGAAGTTATCTTATTATAGATTTTTGAAGTCAACTTGTCGAGTGCTGTCGATGGGAAAAAGACAAAAACCTATAGTTGTAAGTTGATTTTTTTTCTTTTATAATGCAGCAGTTATGACTCGAGCAGCAGAGCATCAGGAAGGCCAATTTCTTGGAACACGACCGAAATTTAAACTTGATGGTGTTACGGCTGACAGCTTAAACGCAAGCAATCAATCTGTTTTTTTTGTTGGAATTGATCCAACACCCTCGTCATACCAGGAAAAGCAACAAATAAAGGAATCTTATGTGAGAGGGATATTTTCCAGACTACCTTCTAGCTTTTATCCTCAAGGTTTAGGTAGCTCATTTGATGGCAAACGGAGTAGCATTGATATTGTGGCACAACATTTGCTTGCACGAAATGACAAGGAACTTTTTGATCTTTTTGTAAACAATAGAGCAGCTAAAGCTTTGGTTCCAATTGTTTATCAGTTTGTTGATCGCCCAGTCATCGAAACACACGAGATACAAGGTCATGACACCGATAATTTATATGTATATCCTACAACGGGACATCCAATTGGGGATAATTTGAGACTTTTTTATAATCGTCAAAATAGCCAATTTATTCTACGCCCGGGGAGAGTAGACCCATATGGGAGGCAGGGTATGTATGTGCCTGCTATAACGGAAGATGGAAATTTAATAATGAACTCTGTCGACAAAAATCATCGCTTCCGAACAGAAATAGACGAGGCAGGTGCTCCTCATTTTTATCAGGAAACTGCGCTTACTATTTCTCAACAAGAAGCAGACAGGTTTAAAGGTTACTCGAAAGG
Organism: Saccharimonadales bacterium (SeqCode); assembly: GCA_035479415.1. Taxonomy (GTDB): domain Bacteria; phylum Patescibacteriota; class Microgenomatia; order Levybacterales; family UBA12049; genus JACDET01. The sequence continues at coordinate 63,051 of DATIIS010000049.1, read as the reverse complement.
ATTAAATACGTATGAAGATTTATATTGGAGAGCAATTAGTATGACTGGCTACGATATTTATCCAGTATTAGAGTTACTGGATAAACCAATAGGAAATCGTCGTGAAATATGTAGTCATTTATTTGATATTGGGAGTTTAGCAGCTACTTTTTATGAAACTACAGTGGTGCCATATCCTAGAATGATGGTGCCACAAGCGACACAGCTTATTTTAGAAAGAAATAATCCAGCTGTATTCCAGGATGGTACAAAAATGTCTAGTTTACATATGTTGGAAGGTGATATTGCACGTTATTTCTCTGCTTTTATCCAAAACGGATATCGTAGTGTTGCAGCGAAATGATGCATTGCTATTTTAAATTCTTCTGAAGCATCTCTTTTACCATCTGTGTATCAACTTTGCGTCCGATCTTCTTCATTGTCTGTCCCAACAGGAACATAAGGGACGCTTCTTTACCGTTTTTGAAGTCTTCGACTGCTTTTCCATTTTCGTTAATTACTTCATCAATGAATTTTTTAAGTTCACCCTCATCAATTTGAGCAACTTGTTTGGAAACGGTGATTTGTTTGATTAAATCATCTGCAGTAATTTTGGTGTGATCAACTTTTTTATTGATAATCCAATTGGCAATCGCTTTGGCATCGACAGTTGATTGTCTGTTTTGTTTTAGAACTTCCTCGAAGTAGTCGGCGAGTGATTTTTCTCGAGTGAGTATCTCAGCATCATACAACGTGAGGCTATATTCTTTGACAAAGCGACTTATTTTTTTATCCGGTAATTCTGGCACTTGATTTCTCAGTCTGCTAACTGCTCCTTCTGGCAGAACAATTGGTGGAATATCAGGGTCTGGAAAGTATCGGTAATCCATAGCATCTTCTTTGGATCGTTGAGAAAATGTTTTTTGTTTGTCTTCATTCCATCCACGGGTCTCTTGAGCTGGTCGTTCTCCTTTTTCAAGAAGTTCTTCTTGTCGCTGCGCTTCATAATTGATTGCTTTCTCAACAAATTTGAATGAATTAATATTTTTTACCTCTACTTTATAATTGGGCAAATCACTTTCTTTAATATATTCTGTTTTCTTCTCTCCGGTTCTCAATGAGATATTTGGCTCAAGTCTCATCTCACCTTTGTCCATATCGGCATTTGCGACATCAAGATAACGGACAATCTGTTGAAGGCGCTCTAAATATTCTTTAACATCTGTTGCATTATCAAAATCAGCTTCAGTTACGATTTCAACGAGTGGCACACCACTTCTGTTAAAGTCAATCAAACTTACTTTTTTGCCGTTAACCTCTTGATGAGAGAGTTTCCCGGTGTCTTCTTCCATATGAACTCTTCGGATTCGAATTTTTTTACCACTCTTTAGCTCAATAAATCCATCATGCCCAAAAGGAAGATCATACTGGCTGATCTGATAGCCTTTGGCAAGATCGGGATAAAAGTAATTTTTACGGTCAAATTTAGAATATTCATTGATCTCGCAGTTAAGAGCAAGCGCAATTTTGATACACCATTCGATTGCAAGCTTGTTTGGCACTGGCAATGCACCTGGAAGCGCAAGACAAACTGGGCAAGTCTGAGTGTTGGGCTCTTTACCAAATGCGTCAGCTGGGCACGCACAAAACATCTTTGATTGTGTCTTTAATTCTACATGGACCTCAAGTCCTATGACTGGTGTATATTTCATAATAAATTTTCAATTTTCAATTTCCAGTGAATTTTCAATGAGATAATGTTTAAAAATTGAAACATTGCTATTTGATTGAAAATTGCAATTTGTACATTGAAAATTATAAATTTGGCTTCTTCATGTACAATGGATTTTCTTTTTCATATTGATATGCTGCATTGAGAATTGTCTCCTCCGCATATTGATCGCCTATCAGCTGCATCCCAATTGGTAAGCCTGATTTGGAGAAACCACAAGGTACATTTATGCCTGAAAGTCCTGCAATTGATGATGGTTCTACGAGTACATCTGCAAGTTCACCAAACATCGACTGATTTTCAGTTGCACCAACTGGAAGTGACGTAGTTGGGCTTGTGGGACCGATTATAATATCAACTTCACCAAATGCTCTTTTGAAATCATCAATGATAACAGTTCTCACTTTAAGAGCTTTATTGTAATATTGGTCATAATATCCAGCAGAAAGTGTGTATGTCCCTAACATAATTCTTCTTTTTGCTTCATCTCCAAAGAACGATCTATCATTTCCGTAGCGAATTCCATCATAACGGGCGAGATTGGATGAGACTTCAGCTCTCTGCAAAATTGTGTAGACTGCAATTGCGTATTTTGGGTGGAAAAGATTAATTTTTTTCACTTTTGCACCGAGTTTCTCATATACTTTCAGCGCATCTTCGACAGATTGTTTGACTTCAGGATCAACTCCTTCAAAATAATCATCAGCTACTCCAATTGTCATGCCTTTTATCTCTTTTGTGAGATTTTTGGTGTAATCAGGCACAGGATTTGGACCTGTTGTTGCATCATGTGGGTCCTGACCAGCAAGGACGTTGAGAATAAGTGCGCTATCTTCTACAGTTCGGGTGATTGGTCCTGGACTATCAAGAGATGATCCCATCGCAACTACTCCATAACGACTAACTCGACCATAGGTGGGTTTCAATCCTACAACTCCACACCAACTTGCAGGCTGTCTGATTGAGCCTGCAGTTTCTGAACCAATTGCAGCGAGGGTCTCATCAGCCGCCATACTTGCAGCAGCTCCACCTGATGAGCCACCTGGCAAATGATCTGTATTCCATGGATTACGTGATGGGCCATAATCTGAAGTCTCAGTTGAGGAGCCGTGAGCCCAGGCATCCATGTTTGTTTTCCCAAGAAGTACAATACCTGCTTGTTTCAAACGACTTACAACTGTTGCATCAAACGGTGGGATGTAGTTATCAAGAACTTTGCTTGAGGCAGTTGTCCGTATCCCTATCGTTGAGAAATTATCTTTTATTGAGAGTGGTATTCCAAGAAGTGGAAGGTCAGCGCCTTTTGCGAGTTGTTCGTCAGCTTCTTTTGCATTCTTGAGCGCTTCATCTTCAGTCACTGTCACAAATGCTTTTACTTTTTTTTCAATTTCTTTAATTCTCTTAAAATATTCTTTCGTGAGCTCAACTGAAGAATATTTTTTGTCTTTAAGATCTTTTTTTGCCTGCGCGATTGTAAGTGTTTTAATATCCATAGTTTATATTTTATAAATCTGATTGTGGATCTTGCTCGTTTGCTCGAGGTACTAATCCATGCATCTCTTTAATAAAGAAATCAACTCCATCACATTGAAGCTCTATATAGCCTCCGTTTATAAATCGCATTGTATCAAATTCTTCATACGTCATAAAGCCCAAATGTATAACTAGAATTCGAAGGACGCCGCTGTGTGTTGCAGCAAGGATATTTTTGCCTGGATAGGCGATAGCGGTTTCTCGAAGAAAAGTTATGATACGCCATGCAAATTCCTCATCGCTTTCAGCCTCAGGGGATACTCTTATTTTCTTTCGCTCTTCTTCATTTAACGCTTGCATGAGCTTCGAATGTGTTAGGAGAATTTCTGTAGGTTGTCCTTCAAGTGACCCAAAACTTCTTTCCCGAAGTCTCTCTGTCGCCTGAACCGCAAGCTTGTGCTCAAGAGCGATAATTTCTGCTGTTCTTTTAGCTCGCAGAAGATCTGAAGAGAAAGCAAGTTCAAGATTGATTTCTTTAAATTTTTGAGCTATTTTTTCTGCCTGAGCGATCCCTATGTCATTGAGTATCGTATCAGTCTGCCCTTGAATAATTCTTTTTTTATTCCAGTCTGTCTCACCGTGCCTCACGATATAAAATGTTGTTAAATTATTTGCCATATTTGTGTATTCCTTTGGTCTCTTTAACGAAGAAATCTACTCCGTCGCTTTCAAGAACTATATAAGCTATATTTTCTATTGTACCTTTTGGAGAAATTTCATCAAAGGTAGCAAAACCTAAATGTAGTAGAATCGCTTTCATGTTATTCGCATGATTGACTACGAGTACCGTTTTACCCTCATATGTAACAGCTATTTCTCTCAAAAATGTTAACATACGAGTGGCGTTTTCATTGATACTTTCATTGCGCATTTCGTCTTGGCCTTCGGGTTTGTATGCCATTTTAGCCTTTTCATCAAGTTCTTCAAGAGTTTTTCTTATTTCTTTTTCTGTTTCAGTAAAGGTCTTCCCTAGTAGCATGTATGATAATCGTTCGTGGATTATGTTTGTTGTTTGGATTGCAAGTTTCCTTTCAAGTTTGATGATTTCAGCAGTTTGCATTGCACGCGCAACATCGGCAGAAAAAATTGCATCAAACTTAACATGTTTTAAATCTTCTGCTCTTTTTCGGGCTTGTTTTTTGCCTTCATTTGTTAACGGCGCTCCTTTAACACCCCATTGTCCCGGAATATAAAGATTTTCGTTTGTTAGTGCATTATATTCTGATTCTCCATGCCGCACGATGTAAATTGTTGTTATCTTATTCTTCGTCATCATACCCTCTTCCACGAGTAATTCCATGTCGATCGGTGATATTAAAAGTTTTTCCATCAGTTTTAATGACAAAATATGCTGCATTTTTAATTGTTCCTCCACGGAGCTCATCAAATTTAGCAAAACCAACAGAAATAAGAAAAGATCGCATCACGTACCCATGACTTACAATCAAAATTGTTTTATTTTTATACTCAGGAATAATCCCATTTATAAATTTTTTAAATCTATTAACGACATCATGGCCACTTTCTCCATTTGGGAAGTATTTAAATGAAAACTTTTCTTGTTCATTCAATGTCTTTAGTGCCTCTTCAATTTCTTTCTTTTTTACATTGGACATTGGTTCACCAAAGAATCTTTCGCGTATTTCACGATCTGTCTTAACAGGAAGATTATAATTGGCAGCGATTATTTCAGCACTTTCTTTTGCACGAGCAAGATGAGAAGAGTAAAAAGCCGAAAAATGAACATGCTGCAAACGTTTTGCAAGTTCATATATTTGCATTCTTCCAATTTGGGTTAGAGAACTTCCAAATTCTCCATAATGCGAGGCAGGTTTTGTCGGGTTTTCGTGGGCGTATACGTTACTTTCTGATTCTCCGTGCCTTACAACATAAATTGTAGTTACATCCTCGTTGTTTTTATGCATTCTCCAAAATTGCGTCTACGATAAAGAGTCCGTTATGAGTTTTGTTGCTATTTGATAATGCTTGAGATTGTGTGAGTGAAGGCATTGTTTGGTCATCTCTTGTTACGTTTTCAAGTCCTGTGACATGTGCAGTTGGTTGTATATCTTTTGTATCAATTTCTGAAAGCATTTCAACATAGTTAAGCGTTTCTGTCAGTTGTGTCTCAAGAGTCTTTTCTTCTTCTGGAGTAATTGGGAGATTTGCTAATTTTGCGACGTGTTTTATATTAAGTTTCATGATCAATATTATACTCTAATTCCAAGCCGATTGGCAATTGCTTTCTTCGCTTTTTCTTCTAATGAATCATCAATTTCTTTGAGTTTAATCTCTTTATTATATTTTATTTCTAATGCTTTTTGAATTAACCAGTCTGCAATTTGTGGATTTTTGGGCAACAAAGGACCATGCAAATAACTACCAATTGCATTTTTGTAGACGACACCTTCTGTTCCATCTTGTCCGTTATTTCCAAATCCTTTAAGTACTTTTGCAAGTGGTCTGACTGAATCTCCCAGATATGTTCTGCCTCCATGATTTTCAAAACCGACAAGATATGGAGTTGATAGTTGAGCATTTGTATTTATAATATTTTTTTCAATTATTTCTGCAACAAGATTTCCAATGAGTCTATCTTCTTTTGGTCCGGGATGACGAGTATACATATCAAAAATTCCAAGTCCATCAATGCTTTTTCCGGCAGAAGGTTCATAATAATGTCCCATCAATTGAGGAGCGCCGCAGACAAAAAGTGCAGGAATATTGTTTTCAATTAATTTCTTTATTAGCGTTTTTTTCTTATAAAGATCCTTCATAACAATTTCTTGTTCTCTGTCTTGTGCGCCTCCGCCAAAAAGAATATCGATAGATCCCAGTTCTTTATCAGTTGTTTTTTGATCTATTTCAAGTATTTTTACGTCGATTCTACGCCATTCACAGCGTTTTTTGAGAACTATTATGTTTCCTCGATCACCATATGTGCTCATGAGTTCTGGATAAAGCCAGCCGATTGTTAACTCAAATTTCATTTTTCTTCCTCCTTTGCATTTAATTCCTCGTAATATTTTTGGATTTCAGGCCTGAAACGATGCAGTGTCTTTGCCATTGTTACTTTTCTTCGTGTCATATGCTCTAACTCTTCACGTAATTCTTTGAGAAAATGATCAAATTCATAGAGTTCCATTTTATAACGTCCATGAATATCATAATCATTTTGATCCCATGTCGAGATATCAGCAATATTGTGTTGAAGAGGAGCTTCGAATTTATCTATTGCTTGTGCTATCTTTGCTTCAGGTGTAGATTTCTCTTCCATCTCTTCAAAGAGTTCCATGATTTCATTTCGAGTTTTTTTAGGTAAATTTTTAGTTAATTGCTCCATAGCAACTTTCTCTCGTTCTTTTTTACCTTTTCTGCCTTCTGTATCAAACGCTGGAATATCTCCAATAAGTGCCTCAGCAAGATCATGAATAATAAGCATTTTTAATACTTTTAACTGGTCAACTTTTACCTCGAGTTCATCAAAGATCGTCATTGCAATCAGGCAAAGAAGCCAAGTATGTTCAGCTGTACTTTCTTGGCGATTGCTATCATTGGTCCAAGAATGCCGCATCGTTGTTTTTAATTTTTCTGCTTGAATATAGAATTCAAAGAGATATTTTATTTTATTCATTTTGTTTGTAGTTTTTTTTTCATTTTCTCAAGGGCAATTCTGCGAATGCCAACTTTATCCATTTCTTCGTTTGTCATCTCAGCATATGTCTTTTTCCAACCGTTAGGAATAAATATTGGATTCCATCCAAATCCATTAGTTCCCATCGGTTTTTTAGAAATTGTGCCTTCTATGGCACCTTCGAAGAAATAAAGTTCTTTACCATTGTAAACTCCATAAATAACTCTGGCGACAGCTGATCTATCTGGACCTGTAAGCATTTTTGACATTCCTTCATTTCCTAATTCTTCAAGAAAAAATTTAATAAATGGGCCAGGCAACTTTCCCCAAGCATTAAAAACCACAGAAGTATCTTCAACAAGGACAGGTTGCTTAATAATTTTATATGCCTCTTTTACTTTATGCTCAACCACTTCTTTAGGATCGAGTGATTGAATTTCTGTTAAATCAAGCTTTTTGTGTTTAATTGGCAAATGGATATATCTTTGTGTCCATGTAACTTTATACATATTCCCTGTGATAAAAGTGAGTGAGTTCATAATATTTTCTTCCCAGTTAATAGTTTCCTTACATCAAGCATGGCAGAATACGTAGGTAAAATATAGAGAGTTTTATCTTTGGGGAGAGTATCTATTGCACTTGTAATTGCTTCATCAAGATCCTCAAATGTCTTTATTTTAGTCATATTTTCTAATTCATATTTCAGTCTGAGAGCCATATCATAGACACGATCTCCTGCGACAAAAATATGGTCGAATTTTTCAAGTTCAGGAAAATCTGTATCCCAAATCCATGAGATATCGCGTCCATCAGGAATTCTATCATTTAGAACAATAAGAAGTGTTGTGGCATGGAGCTCTTTAATTGTTTTATATGACTCATTAAAACTAGTTGGATTTTTTGAAAGAAAGATTTGGACTTGTCTATCTTTATACGCAATTATTTCTTGTCTCCCAAATGCTGGTTTGAAATTCCTAAAAGCATTCTCTATCTCATTTTCTTTAAGTCCTGTTTGTTTCAATACAGCTACAGCCGCATGGACATTATATTTATTATATGTCCCAGATAAGGGATAATTATTCCATGTTGTTTGCTGAGGTTTTGGTCGTTTTAGTCCACAGTATGTACAATGCCAGCTTCCCAAATGAGAAAAGATGACATTCTCAAAGGTAAGTTTGTTTCCGCATTTTGGACAAGAGATAGTGTCAGCAGCAACAGGTATCTTTTCAGTCTTATTTGCTTCCAATCCAAAATATTCTGTTTCTAATTTATTTGTAAGTCCAATATAGGCAATTTGTGGGTCATCGGCGTTGAGAACAAGTTTGGTTTTTCCGTTTATTTTGTTAATTGCATCATGCCATTTTTGAACAATGGTATTTATTTCTCCATATCTATCAAGCTGGTCACGGAAGAGATTGAGCAATACCAAATAGTCAGGAGTTATTTGTGCAAGAACTCCTGGAAGGGCATTTTCATCAATTTCAAAAATTGCGTAGTCATAATTCAATTTACCGTGTCTGTTTGAGTTCAAAAGTAAGGTAGATGCGACTCCATTGAGAAGATTTGCGCCTGAATTATTTTGTATAACTTTTTTGCCATTTTGCTCAAGTCCCCTACGGATAAGACTTGAAGTGGTTGTCTTGCCGTTTGTTCCGGCGACAATAATTGTTTTAATGTTGGAATTTCTAAGAATATCTTTAATAAATTGTGGATTACCCTTGAGGGCTATATGGCCTGGCCATGTTGAGCCGTTGCCTCGATTTGCAGCTTTGCTTAGTTTTGATATGGCCTTGCCGAGAGTAATTAAGAGAGAATCAATCACGTGTTTATTGTATCATCTAATCTTCTTTTTATTAAGCCGGACCATATTTGCGTCTCAAATTTTTACAATTTACTAATTTGAGGTTGACGACTTCTTTTATGGCTCCATTCACTGAGTCTTTACCATCTGAATTTATACCACATTTGCCGCAGGCAATTAAGAATATTTTTTCTAGACCACTTGTAGATCCAGAATATACTATGTTTGCTTTACATATGTATTCAGAAGAATTCATGAGTGCATTATATTGTGGAGTTTGACTGAAGTCAATTTTACATAGAGCGCAGAATTTTTATTCTTTCTTCAATTGGTGGGTGAGTGCTGAAGAGATTGGTTACCCAGCCATGAAATCCTTTATCTTTGAAAGGGTTCGTTATATAAAGATGAGCTGTTGCATTACTTGCATTTCGGAGTGGTCTTGGGTCATCTGAGATTTTTTCAAGCGCACTCGCAAGTCCTTCAGGATATCGAGTAAGAAGTGCTCCCGATGCATCAGCAAGAAGTTCACGTTTTCGTGAGACAGCGAGTTGGATAAGGCTTGCAATAATTGGCGCAAGAATTGCTAAAATAATTGCTACAACGAGAAAAATAGCTTGTCCATTGTTGTTTCTCTCTTCACTATTTCTAAATCCTCCCCAGAAAAGACTTCGTAAAAAAAAGTCAGTAATCATCGCTATAAATCCGACCATTACAGCTGTTATCGCCATAAGTCGTGTGTCGTAATTTTTGACATGAGATAGCTCATGCGCAAGAACTCCTTCTAACTCTGATTTGTTAAGGCGGGTCAGAATTCCACTGGTGACTGCAACTGAGGCATGTTTGACGTCTCTTCCCGTGGCAAAAGCATTGGGAGATGGATCATTGACGATATATACTTTGGGCATAGGAATTCCATCACCAATCGCGAGATTCTCAACAATATGAAAGAGCTGAGGATTATCTTTTTCTTGTATTTCTTGCGCACCGGACGTCGCAAGAACAATTTTATCCGAGTAAAAATAGCTGATGAAACTATAAATAATTGAAAAAATAAAGATCCCAACTCCAAGTGAAGGGCCATAGTTGGTTGCTCTTCCAATAACATATGCAATTGTCCCGGCAAAAAGGATAAAAAGAGCCATAATCAAATAGCTCTTCCAAATATTGGCAGAGATAGCATTATAAATATTCATTTTGATATTTTGAAATGTGATGTGAGATTTTCTTGATTTTGAATATTCGAGTCTTTGATTTCATAGTTTCAAAAAATCAAAGATATCAAGTTCAAAGATTTCTCACATCGCATATCGAGAATTCTAGAACTGTACTTTCACAGGCTCTTTGTCTTTCTCATCAGCTGCAAAGAACTCGGCTGGTGTGAAGTGGAACATACCTGCAACGAGTGATCCTGGGAACATTTGAATTTTTGTATTGTAGTCCCGAACATTGCTGTTATAGAACTGACGTGAATACGCAATTTTATTTTCTGTATCAGACAATTCTTCCTGCAATTCAGAGAAATTCTGACTTGCTTTAAGATCTGGATAACTTTCAGCAACAGCAAGAAGAGACTTCAAGGTGCCTGATAAGAAGTCATTTGCTTGAGCTTTTTCTTTTGTGCTCCCAGCTTGCATAAGACTTGCTCGTGCTTTGGTGACGTTTTCAAAAACTTCTTTTTCGTGCTTGGCATACCCCTTTACGGTTTCAACAAGATTTGGAATAAGATCTGTTCGACGCTTAAGTTGAACATCAATCTGTGATAGAGCTTCTGAGATACGAACTTTAGTTGTGACAAGACTATTGTAGGTGAACCAAAGATATAGCAGAACAGCAAGAACAATTATGATTAGTATTAGACCTATACTCATTTATAAATCACCTCCTTACAATTTTTTAAACCAATTATCAAGTTCATTATATTCCATTGAATTCAAAATGTCACGTTTAGTGGCCCAACCGCGACGTGCGACAGAAACACCATATCGCATGAGATCCATTTGATCTGTTGCATGACTGTCAGTGTTGATAATAAGTTTGATTTCACGTTTCACAGCCTCTCTCACGAGAATATCTGTCAGATCAAGTCGTTGGGGAGCAGCATTAATTTCAAGTGCTTTGTCATGCTCCTTACAGAAATCAAAAATTTTCTCCATATCTATTTGATATGGTTCTCGTTGATTAATAAGTCTTCCACTTGGATGGGCAAAGATCTTTGCTTTTGGATGAGAAAGACCTTTGAGAACTCGTTCTGTCATTGCTTCACGGCTCATGGCAAAAGAGCTATGTATTGAAACAATTGATGCATCAAGATAATTAAAAGAACTATCAGGAATTGCAAGTGTACCATTGGCGAGAATATCTGTTTCAAGGAGCGAGAATATATGGACACTTTTTTTATACTTCTCTCTAAGTTGTTCAATAAATGTTAACCTTTTTCCAAGAAGCTTATTTATTTCTTTTTCATTATGTTTGCTGATACTTGGATTATGTTCTGAAAATCCAAGATACGTATAGTTAAGAGACAAAGCTTTTTGGATCATCTCTTCCATTGAATTTTGTCCAGCATCATGACTCTCTTCGATAGGGAAGTTAGAATGTAAATGAAAATCGCCTTTGATATCAGATAGTTCTATGAGTTGAGGCAAATTATGTTTTAAAGCCAATTCTATCTCACCAGTATCTTCCCGCATCTCAGGTGGAACCCATTGCATACCGATTGCGGCGTAGAATGCTTCCTCAGTTTTATATTTTTTATATTTGGTATTGTCTTCACCTTTCTTTTTTATTCCAAAATCTGACAATGAGAGGCCTTTTGAGAGCGCATACTCACGAAGATGTACATTGTGAGCTTTGCTGCCAGTAAAGTGCTGTAGCATTGCACCAAAGCCCTCAGGAGGGATAACCATAAGATCTACCTGCTTGCCACCGGAGGCAAGGATGGAAGAAGTTCTTTCTCCTCGTTCCATAACACGTTCTTTTCGTGGATAGGCAACAAAATGATCAATCACTTCTTTAGGATTATTGGTTGCGATAGCAATATCAAGATCACCAATTGTTTCTCGTCTCCTTCTAAGACTTCCAAGCGGTTGAGCTTCAATGACTGCAGGTGATTTTTTAAGATAAGCTATGATAATTTCCGCCAGCTCATTTGCAAAAGGAAGTGGCATACGCGTAGTTTTACCTTTCCCGAGTCTATATTCTGCAATAGCTCGTAAGATATCGGATTGGGACTTCTCTCCAAATCCAGCAAGTGATGCAATCTCATTTTTCTTAGCAATTTTTTCAATATTTTCAATAACTGTATCCGGATCATTTAAATTAAATTCCATAACCAATCGATATGCTTTCTTTGGGCCAAAACTTGGTATATCCAAAAGGGGGAAGAACGACAATGGAATATCTTTCATGACGTCCTCAAAATGTGCTACTTTTCCAGTTTTAAATAATTCTTCAAGTCGCGATTGGATTGTTGGGCCAACTCCTGGAATTCCTTTTAATTTATCTTCTTTATAAAGGTCCTGAAGTTCTGTTGGGAGATTTTTTATTGATTCTGCAGCCTTCTCATAAGCAAGAATTTGAAAACGGAATTTTTTTTCATCCTTGATACTATATGCGGCCGCAACGTTTGTGAGTAATTTACTTACTTCCTTATTTGTCACGTACAAAGTGTATACCACTCCGCAATCATTTTCAACGTAGAATAAATTAAGAATGATTGCTTCGTTAGGTATTATATTTATTTTATTTTCAAACAGAGGTATATACCAGAGCATTGACGTGCGTACAATATTCGGTTAAAATACAAAAGCTCAATTAAACGTTCAAGGTGAACATATTTTAATTGGGGTGGTAGCTCAGCTGGTTAGAGCGCCTCCCTGTCACGGAGGAGGTCGCGGGTTCGAGTCCCGTCCATCCCGCCATTTCAAAAAGGCAAATCTTAACGTTATTTATTACCTTCTGCAATGTTTTCAAGTTCAGCTGCAATAGCTTGAGATATAGGCATTTTTAATTCATCTTCTAGCCAACCATATTGTCCATTAGGGTTTAATTCAAGGAATACAATTTCTCCCTCAGGGGTTTCAATAAAATCAAATGCACCGAATCGAAGTCTATAATGTTTAAGATACTGTAAACATTTTTTTTGTAGCGTAATCGGAAAAGTCTCTGCTTTAAATTGTACATGATCTTTTTTAAATTGATGTACTCTCCAATCGTCTTTTGCCAATGCATGAGTATAAACAGCCGTTGAAAACACTTGTTTCCCGACAACCGTTATACGCCACTCCCGTTTTTTTTCTATATATGGCTGCCAAATACCAGGATATGGTAGTGTTTCCAGATGGAGAGATGAGTTAGTTTTAGGAACAATTTTTGTATATAAGAATTTAGTACCTTCGCGTGTGTAAATCAAACCATCTATTAATTTAAGAATTATTTTTTCTCCAGATAGTTCTTTTAATTTTTCCCATTTATTAGCGATAATGGTTTGAGGGATGGTGAAGCCTAATTTTTGAGCTACAAGTAATTGCTCCAACTTGCTATTTGCATTATTTATATTTCTATAACTATTTAGCCAAACTTTCTCAGGGATGCTGTCCCAGAGATATCTTTGGATTCCTCTATATTGTGTTGCAAGTGATTCTTCTTCTGCAGAGTATTCATTGTTATCCGTAAAAATATTCGGCCTGCGGTACCATGCTGCAGTAATTTCTGACAAATCATGTATAACACCTTTATACATCACTTCTATTTTTCCTGTTTTGGTAATAGATATTGAAAATTGGTCAAGACCTTGTGCTACTCTATCAGCTTCAAAAATAGTAACTGTGTATCCTTTTTTGACCAGTAGTCGTTTGACTAGTTTTGTTGTGAAACAATCAAATCTTGATGAAGCTATTAAAATGTGTTTCATTGAAGATGCGTAAGATTAGTCCGAACCTTTGCTGTCAGGTTCACTATAACTATCGTCACTACCTGTTGATGCATGCCAATAAGATTTTGGAGCAGTTGTAGTTGTACGCATGAATACTTCTTTAATTCCAACTTCTAAATCTCTTAATGGAGTCGCGAGTCTTTCAACAGCAGTTGTTAGTGATCGATTACTTTGTCTGTCAGCACGATCTATTAGTTCTAAAATCACAGGTCTTCGTATAAGTAAAGAATTTTTTGATGGTTTTGTTTTCAACGCTTCAGAATTTGCCATGTCTAAATTACTTAATTAGAACCAGTTTAACTTAAATTTGCTCAATTTACAAATTCTTTTATTTTTTTCAAAAGTAAGTATGCTTACCAAGAGATATACATGGTGTTCTAGTTTGGATATACCTTTGCCGCATGTTATAGGTTGAATAATTTACAAGAATAATGTATACTTTGGCCTAACCTTCAAATTAAATTTACTGCCTAGTAAGGAATAAAAAAATGGCTAGAACGGCAGGAACTAAAAAAAACAAACAAGAACCCGAAGAAATAGTTGAGAAAAAACCAGGCTTTTTCGACTATCTTAGATTCGGGGAATCCTATACAAGTCTTATTTTAGGTATCATCGTAGTCATCATCGCAACTGCATTATTGCTCTCATTTGTTCACAATAAAAATGCAGGTAATCGAAATATCCCAATCGATCAGCAAACGCAGAACACCGCAGCAATCTCTCAAAAAGTAACAGAACTCACAAATCAAACACCACAAAACATCCAAGAGAACGTTACAGTAAGTGTGTTTCCAACAAATACTGTTGCACCAACACGAGTCCCTACAATGATGCCAACACCAACTAAAAAACCACAACCGACAGCCAAACCTACGGTTAAGCCAACTAGTAAACCGACAATAAGGCCTACAGTTAAACCAACAGTTAAGCCGACAGTAATTGCAAAAGCAAAACCTACTACCAAACCTCAACCGACGAAGAAAGTTGTAGTCGTTAAACCAACTCAAGCTCCAAGTACAACTCAGAATAACACTACGAGTCGAATCTATGTGGTACAAAGAGGTGACAATCTTTGGAACATTGCAGAAAAAAAGTATACAAGTGGATATAATTGGGTAGATATAGCTCGAGCAAATAATTTATCCAATCCAGGTGACATTCACGCTGGAGATAGACTTCTCTTGCCAGAAGTAAAAGCAAAGATTACAACCACGAATGTTTCAAAGACTGTTAATGTGCAAAATAATAGTACAAATATGAATAAGATTACAGGCAACACATATACAGTTGTTCATGGTGATAATCTCTGGAATATCGCTGTGCGAGCTTATGGTGATGGATTTAGATATCCAGATATCGCACGTGCCAATAATTTAGCAAATCCACGTCTGATCCATGCAGGCAATACCTTTGTAATTCCTCGATAATATTGTAGTTTTTTTGCCAATTTTTGATATTTTTTGACCAAAATAGCTCCATATCTTTTAATTATGTACCTTTTTGAAGTAATTTGCTATTATTACAGATACATGCAAGCGTACTCAAAAGGTACGGCACTTAGTAAAAAGCGGGCGTAGTTCACCGGTAGAATGTCTCCTTCCCAAGGAGAATGTAGTGGGTCCGACTCCCATCGCCCGCTCCTAAATAGAAGAGTGATTGGATTATTTTCTAAACTCGAGGAGATGAAAAAGTGCTTTACCTCTATGACTTTTGTAACGAGGATGCCGCTTTCTAGGAAGAATTTTCGTATGTTGTTCCAGTGTTAGACCTGTATTTTTTGCTGCTTCTTTATAACTCCTGATTCGATGGATAATGTCACATAATACCCCAAAGCGATTAGGGGACTCGATACGTAGTGCTACAGTATCTTTATCAATAATTTCCTTTTCTACTTTATGATCTAGTTCATTTGTTGAACGTTTAAAGTCACTCGCAATTATTATTAATTTGCCACCTGGTTTGAGCAATTTGTGTATTTTTTTAAATAGTAGATCCAAATTTAGGAAATTTTCAACCATGATTACAAATGCAGTATCAAATTTTTCATTAGTACGAAATTCTTGTAATGATGATCTACAGAGTTCAAGATCTGGATATAACAACCTTGTGCGTTTAAAGCAACGAATGGAAGGATCCAAGCCAAGCGGTATTCCTCCAAACCGACTGATCTCATCACACAACCATCCATGGCCACAACCTATATCAATAACTCGTTTCATTTCTTGTTTCTTTAGTACTGGGCGTAAATATTCCAGAAAAAGTCTTCTGTTCGGACTTGTTGGGCTTCCTTCTTGCTCCCAGTGGACTTCACTGCTGTCATACTGCAAAGGATCGATAGCCTTACTAATTATTGAGCTTTTTTTAATGAGAGAAGGATTATTTTTAATAGAGTTGAGTGAAAAAGGATCTTTCTGAAATACTGCCTGTAAACCTGCTGGACCATAGATAATGTTAGCTGGTCCAAGTGGTAGGATGTCAACTGTGTAACCATAGCGTTTTGCGTACAGGTGAGCCCAATCAAAAAATTCCTGTTGGGAAAATTCATATTTGTGGTCAGGATCTCTCAGCCCATTATCACACAAAAGCATGGGCGGATAGATTGTATTAAAATCCCTATTTGGTGTGGTAACTATTAAAAGGCTTGGATTAAGAGCAAATATATTTGAAATCCAGGTTTTGTCTTTGATGTGTTCTATAACTTCAACAAGTGTTATGCAATCAACATCACCGATAATTTTGCGATCAGCAGCAACTGTCATATCCAATTGATACATCTCTATCGTTGGCCGGTGAGGTAGAGGTGTTTTTGGTAAAAGTGCTTTATTAACTCGTATATGTCTCTCATCAATATTTACTCCGATAATTCTTTTTAGGTACCGTTCTCTTACCAGGGCTCTTGTTAATATCCCAACTTCATCTCCGCAGCCAAGGTCCAGCACTGATTGTGGCTTGCTCATGCGGATCAAAGCCAATGTAGATGCAAGAGTTTCTGCATAAAGACGTGGTCTATTTGGCGAACTTCCATAAATAATTCTTTTTTCGTAATAATCAACTTGAGCTTGAGCCTTTTTATCATTGAATCCATAGACCTTCCGCATTGTTACTAATGATTCTGGGTCAAGCTCGCAATATCCTTCTTTTAATACATCTGCCTCATGGCCTCGCAAATCACTAATACCCCAAAGATCAAAATCTAAATGTTTAACATATGTCGGTCTTCTTATTGAAGCTATCATAGTAGTACGTATTATATCTTATGTCTAAATTAATCTGTGCACATTCTACTAAAAATATATAAAAGTTTCCATAGGCCTGGGCACATATTTGGCTCAATTTTCTTATTGATTGACATTCTGATCAGAGTTCCTTATTCTTGAAGTAGAGTATGGGAAGAGTTACAAAAAAGAAGAAGTCAAGCAAAGTACAACTTTCAATCCTTTTATTTTTATTAGTAGTATCTGCACTGGTTATTATTCCGTCAATTGTTACAAATTCAGTAAGAAGGCTTTCCTACGGTGCAACAGATAGTGGAATTCAATTTGTCACTCAAGGAGCACATAATGGCCTCCAATTACAATGGTTCTTACTTCCCACAACAACTCCTCCAGTGAGCAGTACTGGTACTCCAGTGACTTCAGCGCCAGCTCCTACCTCAACAAGTACAAGTTTCCCTGGAAATCCACCAGCAAATGCTCCGCTTTGTGCTCCAATTGATGATCAAGGAGTTCAAGTAAATAATACCTGCCGCTGCATAGACCTTGAAGTATTTTGTAAAGATGGTCAGCCGTATACACCAACTGGAGGCAAATTTACGATCCCGATTAACGACCAACCTGAACAGATTGGTATTGGACAAAATCCATGTGGCTCAGTTATCGCTCCAGGGAGTGGATTGTATTGTGTTGCAAAGCCTGTTATTTATCTTTACCCAACCAAACAAGAATTGGTAGATGTTTCAGTACACACAGCAGGAGAAATTGTT
Organism: Saccharimonadales bacterium (SeqCode); assembly: GCA_035479415.1. GTDB lineage: Bacteria > Patescibacteriota > Microgenomatia > Levybacterales > UBA12049 > JACDET01. The sequence goes on along the minus strand of DATIIS010000049.1, from coordinate 45,457 downwards.
GTCTCAGATCCACATTATCCTGAAAACGGCTGGAAAAATGTACTCGCAAGTCCTAACGGGACACTTACCTATAATGGCAATAAATACACTGAACTTTTTTATGAATCCTCAGTTAATGATTTTGGAAGGCCAGATGCAGGCATAGTTATCCCAACAGCACAGCTTAATGATAAATTGAATTCGCTGCTTGATCAGTTGGGGCTTATTGGATCAGAAAAAGAAGAATTTATTTCATACTGGATGCCACGACTAAAAGCACTTAATTCACCGTATATTTATTTTTCAGTGATTGACCAAGCTGCTAAAGAAAAAGTTGATAGTGTCACGATATCTCCAAAACCTGATACTGAAATACAATTTATAGCATACTTCAGACCAGTTCAACATGCAGATAATTCTCATGTATTGCAACTTCCACCAACACCAAAAAGAGTTGGATTTACTTCAGTTGAATGGGGAGGAATAATTGATAAATAATTTATCAATTACTTTAGTTATTTAATTTAAAAGCGTTTACTAATTCTACAAATGATCCTTCAAGTTGAGGATTTCCTGCTTGTCCTGTGTAACTCAATTTGAAATTATAAATTTTGCCATTTGATTCATAGACATAAGCGATAGAGTGGAGATATCCTTCTGTTGATGGATAAACGAGTGAGTAGCGATCCATTGTAATTCCTGATTTCATTCTCAGCGTACTCTTTTTATATTTAAAGACTGTATATCCGGCAGTAATTTGGGCCATTGTAATTTGTTTCTCATCAGCAACTTGAATAACGATATGAGAATTGGTGGAATTCTGTACATTTTTTGGCTGTAAAAGATAAATCTCATGTGGAAATTTTTGGAGAGTCCAGGCAGTAGGGTAATAAATAGTGTATGAGCTTGTCTGGATAGCTGATGTAGCAGGTTTTATTGTATTGTTGGGGATTTGTTGTTTGTTTGGTTTGGCGCTATTCTTCGCGTTCAAACCCCATGATATAATGGGCAATACTATTATAAGAAGACCACAAACACTAATAAGAACTTTTGTCCTAGAAAAGCCTTTCTTAAGTTTTTGCTTAGCAGTTGCCATTAATTTTAGTATAGCAGTAATTGGTACGTGAAATACAAGAGTCAATTTTTCTTCTAGTTATTGACACATTTAGTTTGATTTGGTAACATAAATCGTGCCCGATAGAAAGACACAATCACACAAAATGAAATTTATTTTTGTCTCCGGCGGAGTCATCTCCGGCATCGGTAAAGGTCTTACCTCCGCATCTATCGCACTTCTTCTTAAACAAGCAGGTTTCAGAGTAGCTCCAATTAAATTTGAAAATTATCTCAATCTTGATGCAGGTACTATCAATCCAATCGAACACGGAGATCCATTCCTTTGTGAAGATGGAACAGAAGGAGATATGGATATAGGAACCTATGAAAAATTTCTTGACGAAGACATGGGCAAAGATAATTTCGTAACAATTGGACGAATTTATCAGACAGTTATCGACCGCGAGAGAAAATTTGAATACAATGGTGAAGATGTTGAGGCAATTCCACACATCACAGATGAAATTATTAGTAGAATTACTAGTTTAGGCAATAAAAAGAAGGCAGATATCGTCCTCGTTGAGCTTGGTGGAACAGCAGGAGAATACCAGAATGTCCTTTATTATGAAGCCTCTCGTATCATGACACTCAAAAGACCTGGAGACGTACTTCATGTACATGTAAGTTATGTACCGACTCCTGGACATTTGGGGGAGCCCAAAACCAAACCTACACAGCTTTCAGTAAAAACACTCAATGGTATGGGTATCCAGCCTGATTTTATCATCGCACGTTCTGAGAAACAACTTGATCAAAGAAGAAAAGATCGTTTCGCGCTTTTCTGCAATATGCATCCAGAGGATATTATCACCAACCCTGACGTCAGTACCGTCTATGAGATACCATTGGTGCTGTATAAGCAGGGTTTGGTAAAGAGAATTTTGACCAAATTTAATTTGCCGATAAGAGAACCCAAATTAAAAGAGTGGGAAAAATTTGTTGAGAGAGTAAAAGCACCGAAAAAGAAGGTACTTAATATCGCGATTATTGGAAAATATTTTGGAACAGGTGAGTACCAGCTCCGTGATTCGTATGCGGCATTGTTGGATGCGCTGGATCATGCAGGATGGGCAAATGATGCCGCTGTCAAAACGACATGGATAAATGCTGAAAAGGTAACACCTAAGACTGCAAAAGAAATAATTGGGACACCGGATGGTATCATCGTGCCAATTGGCTGGGGAGAACGTGGCGCTGAAGGAATGATCGCCGCTGCTGATTATGCAAGGACTGCTAAGATCCCTTATCTCGGCCTTTGTTATGGGATGCAGCTTGCAGTTATCGCTTTCGCACGTTCAGTGCTAAAATGGCAGGATGCTAACACAACCGAAAATAATCCTAAATCCAAGCATCCTGTGATCTATCTTATCCCAACGCAGAAAGAAATCATGGAGCGACGTGCTTACGGTGGCACGATGCGTCTTGGTGGGTGGGAAGCGATTGTAAAGAAGAATACTAAAGCATTTGAACTCTACAAAAAGTATGATCAGCTCCTCAATAAAGATGGCCTAACATCTGAGAGACATAGACATAGATATGAGTTTAACAATACCTATGCAAAAGAAATTGAAGATAAAGGACTTGTCATAAGTGCACGATCAGTTAAAGAGAAATTGGTTGAGATAATTGAAGTTCCAGATCATCCATTCTACATGGGTACTCAAGGACATCCAGAATACAAGAGTAGACCTCTCCATCCACATCCACTCTTCCTCGGATTTATTGAGGCGTGTGCAAAAGTCACAAAATAACTATCATTCTGTTCTGTTTGCTTGTTGTGCGATTCGTTTGATGTCTTCTGCTGTGTAATTAGTAAATAACATATGTGCCTCTTCGTCACGTAAATCAGGTAATATGGTGTCAACAATTTGAAAAGGAGCCTGTGCCAAACTTGTCCCTATGCTCTCCAGTACAGGATCAGAAGCAGGCTCTATAGGTGGTAATTCCCAAAAGTGTGGCAAAAGCGCAATGCTAAGAACATCAATCGCCACCCGACGAGGTACCTCTCCAGTATCCATGAACCAGTCCCATTTTTCTTTCTGTGGTCTTTCTAAATTTAGCATCGGTTGAATAACCTGGATAGGTTGAAAAATTGGAATAGGAGAAGAAGTGTTGAGTTGTACATGTCGTACAGGTTGTGACCACTCATGTCCTAGTGCATAGGCATCATAAAGAATATCAGTAATTTCTCTCGGACCGTTTGTCAGTAATGTCCTCATTGAGCCACGCCTTTCTTTTAATGTAGGCGAGTAGGCAAAATGATCAGGCAAACGTGCGACATCTCTGACGATACCTGGCATTTGTGCTTGGAAACTATGCCTATGCGTCATTTCCATTATGGTATGTGGGTTATATCTGCTTTCAGGAGAAGGCCCAAATCCTCTCTCATAATTCATATGTTGGATAATAACATATTTAGTTATATTTTACTATCTCATAGTCTAATTATATTAGAGCATAGTTTAATACTAATAGATTTAATAATATAGTCCACATTTATCATTCCTCGGGTTTATTGAGGCATGTGGAAAGTAGCTCAGAAATTACATAGAGAATCATATTAGATAGAGATTTATTCAGTTTCTTCTATACATTTCTTGTATATTTATAGTATAATTGCTTTCTATTGAATATACTATGAGACCTGATTTTGATAGAAATCTTCACACTGTTCGTGCAGCAAACCCTGAAAGACGGTTTAATCGTCCGAGACTACCACATGTAAGTGAGTCGCTTGATATTGATGTATACCCGTTAAGTTTCCCAAATAGTCCGGATAGACGATATAGTAGACCTTCATTAAGCAATTGGAAAGGCGAGCCGCATCCTCATGATCACGTGCAGAGAAGACCAACATCAGTTGAAATATCTGGAGGAGTAAGCCTTGATGTTGTGATACAAGGGTCGTCCAGAGCTGAGACCGATATCCTTTTACTTAATGGTACTCCAACTATTGCTTTTAGAGATTTTATTCCGGATAGCAGTAGGCATCTAAGTCGGAATAATATGAGAGTTTCTTCTTTTTCACGACGTGGTTTTGGTAATTCTACTGGAGCGCCAAGATTTTTAGAGACAAATCCAGCCGAACATTTTACTTACTCAGAATTAGCAAACGATACAGAGGAGGTTGCAGAAAAATTGGGTTTACGTGACAAATTATGGCTTGATGCTCGTTCAGGTGGTATCCCGCATGCTCTTGCTTTTGCGGCGAAATATCAGGATAGAGTAAAAGGTATAGTTCTCCAAACGCCTGCTTTACCGAGAAATATGGTAGAAGCAAAAATACATAAAAAAAGAGGATGGTCTGAAGGAATGCATATAACGAATGCAGCAATTGACGGGATGAGTGAAGCAGAGCTTTATTCTCATATTGGAAATTTAGCAGAACGAATAAAAATACAAAGTCAAGCAGGATTGTATACGAATTTAGAAGAATTCCCGCCAGGAATTTCTGATGAATCTCGTGATGACATCAAAAGACTTATTGCTCGTTATGCTTTACAATATATTTACGAACAGGCAATAAAACAAGGTATCGATGGGTGGTGTCACGAGGTATGGGCATTTTATCATGATTGGGGAATTGATTTTAGCAAAATCACTGCACCTGTATTAATACACAATTATACAAACGATACATTTGGTCAAGCTTCCCATGGAGAAATATTAGCTCAATACTTACCCAATGCGCTATCCATAGAAGAAAATGGGACTCATTTTAAGGCATTTGGTGACTTAAGAGATTATTTAGATATCTTTCATTCACTTGATAGACAAGTAGACTATAGACCTAGGCTTAATTATATGTTAGCTCATGAAGATCAGCAATCAGAAATGGAAAAATGGGCTCAAATAGGGGAAATGGCGAAAGATCTCTTTACAAGACCTCGGCCACAACAAGGCAGTGATACCAGCAGTGTTTCAACTGAAATATTCAATCGACATCAGCCGGGTCAAGATAAAGAATAAAAATTTATCATATGCTGAAAAATTACAGAGAAGAGTTCCCTGAGGTTTTGATAGATAGTTTTTATTTAATCCTTGAGTAACGGGGAAATTTCCGCTATAATATACTCTATGTTACAAACAGTTAACTTTGTTCCAGGCGACATTGTCAAAGTTCATCAGAGAATTAAAGAAGGCGAGAAGACTCGTATTCAGATATTCAAGGGTGTTGTTCTTGGATTGCGCGGACGCGGAATTAACAGAATGTTCACAGTTCAAAAAATGGTAGGACAGATCTCAGTAGAACGCATCTGGCCAGTTAGCTCACCAAACATCGAAAAAATAGAGATTGATGCACACTCAAAGAAAAAGATCCGTCGAGCAAAACTCAATTACCTCAAAGTTCCAAAAGGCAAATAATTTTCCTTCACTATTTCACTTTAGCTTTTTACTCATTACTTTACATTCTTAGTTTTAATAGGCTATTATAGATGAGCTATGAGTGTAAGCAAACTCGTTCAAGGTCACCACGGTGAAGAATTTGCTGTTTCGTTTCTTAGGCATCTTGGGTGGCAGATCATTGAGAGAAATTTCCGTATTCGTGGAGGTGAGATAGATATCATTGCAATTGAGACAGATCCTACAAATGAAGAAAAGACTCTTGTCTTTGTTGAAGTCAAAACTCGCTCTTCTGCTGATTTTGGTGAGCCACTTGAGGCAATTGGCTACTATAAAATACGAGCACTTACCAGAGCGACACAATTTTATAAACTCAAACATCCGCATCTGCCAGATCTTATGAGAATTGATGCTGTATCAGTCATCGTTAATGAAAGTGGACAGCTGTTGGATATTGAACTCGTCAAAAATATAAGCTTCTGATATAATATAAGTCTATGAAGAACAAACCAGTAAAAATAGTTGCAACAATTGGACCTGCATCACATTCCCAAGAGAAAATCCTTGAATTGGCACAGGCTGGAGCTGATGTTTTCCGTATCAATTTCTCTCATGCAACAGTTGAGGAAGCAACAGATAGAGTTATGTGGATCCGAGAAGCTGAAAAGAAATTAGGACGACCACTTTCAATTATGGGAGATCTGCCAGGTCCTAAAATACGTATCAGCAATATGAAGCCTGATGTAGTCCTTCAAAAAGGTCAAACATTTATTATCTCCAAGAAAATTTCAGTCGGTGACGAAAATGGCTGTGGACTTAATTATCCATCTATTGTAAATGTTCTCCAGCCAGGTGCAGAAGTATTCATCGATGACGGGACAATCAAACTTATCGTCACCAAAAAAATTCAAGATGCTGTTGAGACAACTGTTCTTGTCGGAGGAATTCTCAAGCCTCGAAAAGGATTTTCTGCTGAGGGAATTGCTCTTACTCTTCGTGGAGTTTCTGATAAAGATAAAGAAGCAATTGCACTTATGGTTAAACTTAAGGCTGATGCACTGGCTGTTTCATTTGTTCAGACTGCACAGGATGTCTGGCAGGTACGAAAATTGTTACCAGAAAACTCAAAAATAGCGCTTATTGCCAAGATAGAGACGGCATATGGAGTGGAGAATGCTCATGAGATTTTGGAAGAAGCAGATGGAATGATGGTAGCACGTGGAGATCTCGGACTTGCGATACCGATTGCCAAAGTGCCTCATATCCAAAAAAAGTTGATTGATCTTTGTGTCCGCAATGCCAAGCCTGTCATCACGGCAACACAGATGCTTGAATCAATGATCACAAAGCCAATTCCAACTCGTGCAGAAGTGGGAGATGTCGCCAACGCAATTCTTGATCGAACAGATGCAGTTATGCTGTCAGCAGAATCCGCAGAAGGTAGATTTCCAGTTGAGACTGTTGAAATGATGGTCAAAATTATTGATGAAGCAGCAGATCAAGTCTCAGTCTATGAATACAAAGAGCGCAAAACCACAGGAAATGCCATAACTGATGCAGCTGGCAATATCGCAGATCTCATTGGTGCGAAACTGATCATTGTTTTTACTGAAAGTGGACGAACTGCACGAAGAATCTCACGTCACCGCCATCAAGTTCCAATTCTTGCAGTATCTCCCAATATCAATACTGTTCATACACTTAATTTTAGTTGGAATGTCTTCCCACAAGTGACTGAAAATGTAAAGAATTTTGAAAGTATGCTGGAGCTTGCCCGTGAAATTGCCATAAAGAATACTATCTTGCCGCTTCAAAAAGACGACCTTTATATTGTCTCCGCTGGAATGCCATATGGCCAGACCGGTACCACCAACATGATCCTCGTGCAGAAGGTGTAAATGTATAAGCAAGTATCAAAAAATTGACCTCAGAACTTTAGAATAATTATCGTTTCATACATATCATAAAGTAAGTTTGTACCTGGTTCGGTAAATAGTCCAGATTCCACGAAATATAATCTTATAGTTTGTTTTTGGAGATAAAAAGATATATAATTTCGTATTGTATGAGTGTACCATCATCAGAAAGAGGGTTAGAAATATGGAAGTCCTCAGCTTCTATTTTGTGGCATTCTCCTGAAGCCAATCAATTGGGTAGAGATCCTACCAGTATTCATCCTCAGCTTTCTTATTTTTTAAATCAAGTAAGCAATTATAATTCTCGTGTAATGAGCATAGAGCCTGATCTAGCAAGAGATTTGGGGGCTAGCATTGTTGAATTTGATATGAGGGTACCAACTAGAGGAAAAACTTCAAAAAATGGAAGGATCCTTCGTCAAAGCAGAAGAATTGTATTTAGGTATATGGAAGGTGCAACAAGAAAAGAAATTGCAGAACAGGAAGACATTCCTGAGGAGGATGTTGAGGGATTAATTAAAGGTGTTATTAAAAGAGTTACTTTTGCAAAAGTCGAAGATTGTCCGCCATTTACTGTCGATGAACTCATAAATAAATTTTTTACTCAGATACATAAAACGCCACCAAGCCCAGTGCCAGCATATAATGATGGAATTTTTGAACATCCCGAGGAAGAAGCAGGTTCATCTGAACCAGAAGATACTGCTTTAGAGCAAGTTATGCCCAAAATCGAAGAAGTAAAAATCGGGTCCATACCTACCACTTGGTCAGACAGCACAGGGGGGGGCCGATCTTTTTATATTACTGTTGCTGACAATGACACTTTGCAACATCCGGATTGGGCAAGAGGCACCCTCATTCTCATGGAGCCTGAAATGGATGCCCTTAATACTCTTACCCGATTTAAACGGCGAGATTGGGTAAATGGTATAGAAGGATGGGCTATAGGAAAGACAACTGCTAATCCCTATATGATGAGAAGAATAAACGCTTTTCCTTCTATAACTGATATGAATAAAGATAAACAGTCACTAATTGATACATTTGCACAAGATGTAGAAGGTTTGGTACAACATGGTGTTGTTGAAAAGCGTGAGATTACGCCTAATTATAAAAGTAAAAGACCTTTAGTTGAATGGCGGCTTAACCCCTCATTGGTATTTGAAGATAAGAGACATGAAGTAAGGAGAGAGAGACCCATGAGTACTTCTCATGCTGAAGTAGATTTTGCAATTAAAGATGTACAGGAGGGTATTTGTAGAGAGCGTTATGGACTTATAACAGATGGTGAGTTGGGGTTTGGTCCTGAACTTAGAGAAGAGTTTTCGAGTATTTTTGCTTCAGGTATTCTAGAGGAAATCCCAGGTGATCATCCTTTTGGAAGGATGCGTGCCCGAGATGTTTTATTTATATTTTGCCAGTCTAGTGGTATTACTATTTATAGAAGAGGTGCTAGTTCCTCAAGTCCATTTTTAGATGAAAGTATACGTCTAGTAGAGGCAGATACTAATGAAGTAGTAACTCACGCAGAGACCGATATAAAAGAAAGACCACAATATCCACGAGTAATGATAGATGAATATCCCTATGTGAAAGAATGGCTTGAACTTTTAACTCATTGTATTCCACGAGAAGAACGCAAACCAAATGGCACAGCAAGTGTCGATCTTTTTCGTACATTTCGGACAGTTGTTGAAAAAAAACATAAAGATTTTGGACCTAAGGAGCAAGGGTATGTGGCTATAAGAGTTAATGATATAATTGGCAACGGTGGAGCAAGAACACGTTTGTTTGGTAAAGTACGTGACCTCGTTGATAAGGGAGAGGATCTTAACCGTCCACGGTATTCAAGACAAATTCAAATTGGAGAGACTCTAATATTTAGCGACTCGGATTTTTATCATGATGTTACTCCTATTGTGCCTGATTCAGAGGGAAACTCGCAACGCGATGCCGCTATAGCTACTATATTGTTCAACAGAGAGGAATAAATCTAATACTATAATAAATAATAAAATTTAATGTTTCTTTTGTATCCTCTTTATCTGATCGCGGAGGGTCATGGCGGTTTCGAAGTCGAGGCGTTCTGCAGCTGTTTTCATCTCTTTTCTTAGAAGTTTGAGGGCCTTATCTCGTTCATCTGGCAAGAGGACTTCTTTTCTGGCAAATTGCATAATTGCTTCCATCTCGGGTTTTTCTTCTTCAGGTTGTTGCTCGACGAGTTTGGACCTGATCGCTTTTTGGATACTTTGCGGTGTGACGCCATGTTTTTTGTTGTAGGCGATTTGTACTGTGCGTCTACGTTCTCCTTCATCAATAGCAGCTTTCATACTATCAGTCATGCGGTCAGCATACATAATAACTTTGGCATCGACATTGCGAGCTGCTCGTCCCATGGTCTGAATAAGAGAAGTCCGTGATCTCAAAAATCCTTCTTTGTCTGCGTCCAGAATCGCGACAAGTGAGACTTCTGGCAGATCAAGTCCTTCACGAAGAAGATTGATCCCAACAACGACATCAACTTCACCAGATCTGAGATTGTCCAGGACATCTTGACGGTTGAGCGTCTCAATATCTGAATGAAGATAAGCAACTTTGACTCCGTGCTCTTCAAGATAGCTTGTCAGCTCTTCGGACATACGTTTGGTAAGTGTTGTCACGAGTATTCGTTGTTTTTTCTCAACCCGAGCCGTAATTTCTTTCATCAGATCTTCAATTTGTCCGGCGCTTGGCTTGACGATAACTTCAGGATCGATAAGTCCTGTCGGTCGGATCAACTGTTCAACAACTCCTTTGTCACTTTCTTGTGCCAGTGAAAGTTCATACTCATTGGGAGTTGCTGAGACATAGACAATCTGATGGGTCTTTCTCATGAACTCTTCAAATCGAAGCGGTCTGTTATCAAGTGCAGAAGGCAAACGAAAACCATAATCGATCAGTGTTCTCTTTCGTGCCTGATCACCATTGTACATCCCACGAATTTGAGGCAGGGTCATATGTGACTCATCAATAAATAAAAGCCAATCATCAGATGCAGCTTGCAAGTAATCAATCAGTGAATATGGTGGTGATCCTGGAGCTCGTTTGTCAAAATAAATTGAATAATTTTCAATTCCGTTGACATACCCAACTTCTTTGAGCATCTCAAGATCATAATGAGTCCTCTGAGCAATTCGTTGAGCCTCAATTAATTTATTTTGCTCTCGAAATTTTTTGACCTGGATATCAAGATCATGATTGATTGCTTCAAAGGCATCGTGATAACTTTTCGGATCTGTCATATAGTGTTTGGCAGGGTAGATGACTGTTGCATCAAGATTATTTTTAATTTCTCCCGTGAGCGGATCAAACTCATACATATTGGTAATGGAATTATCAACCTCAATTCGGATCCCATAATCAACATATGCCGGGAAAAGATCGACACTATTTCCACGTACTCTAAATGATCCTCGGCGGAATTCATAATCATTGCGATCGTATTGCAGATCAGTCAGACGAATGAGAATATCTTGTTGGTTTATTTTGACGCCTTTTTTAAGTTCGAGGACAAATTTTCCATATTCGATAGGTGAGCCCAAGTTATAAATACAGGAGACAGATGCGACAACAATGACATCCTTTCGTGTAAGTAAATTAGTTGTTGCGGCAAGACGCAATTTATCAATTTCTTCATTGATCTCAGACTCTTTTTCGATATAGGTATCAGTCGTTGGGACATAGGCTTCAGGCTGATAATAGTCATAATATGAAACAAAATATGAAACAGCATTGTTGGGGAAGAAGTCTCTAAATTCCTGATAGAGCTGCCCAGCCAGAGTTTTATTGTGCGAGATGATAAGAGTTGGTTTGCCGACATTTCTGATCGTATTGGCCATGGTAAATGTCTTACCACTACCAGTTACACCAAGAAGGACTTGGTGTTTGATATCATTTTTGAGATTTTCAGTCAGTTGCTTTATTGCGTTTGGCTGATCGCCGGTTGGTGAGAATTGTGATTGAAGGTCAAATTTCATACAAGCATTGTAGCACACTGGATTGAAATTTTTGATGTGGGAAGTGAGATATTTTGAATTTGAGTTTTTGACTGCTAGATTTCTTGATTTATTTGAAGTTTTGCCAATTATTTTTCAGATTTGTGAGCTTTTTCCCTAATCTGTTATATCTTTCAATTAATTCATCGGCGTAGTTTTGTTTTTTAATATATTCTTTATGTTTTGCTAGTAATAGATGATTGATCATTTCATTAGATTCGCCAACACAATCTCTTAAATATCTTTGAAATCTTTTAAGGATTCTCTTCTCCCATATCCCTCTGCAATTTGGGCAGGAATAGAACGCGAAGCACGTTTCATTTGATCTATTAGAAGAAATTTTTCTGATGCTGGAAAGCTTTTTAATAAATCCTCTATCTCAAGTGAAAGTTGGAACGATTCTTTATAAATTTCTAGTTCTAAAAAACTTGTAATCATTCCTTGATAATAAACATCTCATTTCGAAATATCAATTGCTCAAGTATTCGACTTCAAATTTATCGCATTTCTCATGTCAAGAAATCAGCTATTTGTTAATAGATTTAAGTTCGTAAATAGTCTGTAGTGCTGCATTGGCAGCCTCAATTCCTTTGTTATTCTGATCTCTTCCTGCACGGATTTCGGCATCAGATTTGTTGTAAACAGCCAGGACTTCAAAGGCAACAGGAATTGAATAATCGAGGGACATCTGCATGAGTGCACTTGCGACTTCATTGGCGATGAGATCAAAATGATGTGTCTCTCCTTTGACAATAACACCAAAAGCAAGAATTGCATCAAATTTTTTGGTCGCAGCAGCTCGTTGTACAAGAAGTGGAATTTCCCAAGAACCAGGAGCTGTAAAACTTTGAATATTTTTCTCATTAACTCCAGCAATAACAAGCGTCTCTCGTGCATATACCTCAAGATTGTCAACAAGATCGGTATGATAATTTGTGCGGACAATTGCTATGCGCAGTTTTTTGGTGAACTTTTTTTCGTATGGAGCAGAGGATTGGTGTTTTAGCATCTACTTACTTTGTACTATTTTTTCGACATACTTTGCAATAGCGTCGACTTCTAGATTGACCACATCACCCACACGAGCTGCATGTAGCATGGTTTTTTGCAGAGTATGAGGAATGATACCAACGGTAAATTCTGTTGCGCTAACAGATATAACTGTGAGCGAAATGCCATTGAGGCAGATTGAACCTTTCTCAACGATGTATTTATTTAATTCTTCAGGAATTGTGATAGTAAAGAGATGACTATTGCCTTGCTCTTCAATAGATTTTATCGTACCTGTGCCATCGACATGTCCCTGGACGATATGTCCTGAAAAAAGAGTTTCGATGGTCGCGGCAAGTTCTAAATTGACTTCGGTTCCAGTCTGGAAGTATTGAATATTGGTTTTTTTTGCTGTCTCTGGCATGAAGTTTATAGTGAAATCCGTTTCATCTTTTGAAACGACTGTCAGACAGATGCCATCAACGGCGATACTTGCTCCCTGTTGGAGTCTGTTAATCAGCTCTTTATCTGTGGTAATTGTCAGATCAGTTTGTGTTTTCTTCTTAACTGTGCCTAAATGAGTAATAATACCAGTGAACATAGAAAAATTATACCATAGAAAGTCGAGTTTGATACTATCTGAACTAGTATGCATTATTGACAAAAATATACGAAATGTCGTATATTTTTTAGTAACGAATACCTTTACTGTCTATGCCTGGAGTACTTTATAAAAAAGAAAGAGAAACACTAGAATTCCTCGTCCAATTCCAAAACAAACACGGATTTGCACCAACCCTACGAGAGATTGCCAACGCGACCAATCACAGAAGTGTCTCGACAATTCATGTCATTCTTCGCAATCTCGTCGATAAAGGTTATCTTCAAAAAGTTGATGGGAATGCTCGAGTTCTCAAAATTAAAGATGAGAGTATTATCTCAACCTTTATGGGCGTCTCACCATCTGTAGAGTTGCCTCTCATGGGATACATCGCAGCTGGCAAACCTCTTGAGCCACATACTGATCCAAATGCGACATTTCAAGTCTCTGCATCAATGCTCTCTGGGTCAACTACATCATATGTCTTGCAAGTGAAAGGTGAGTCGATGATTGAAGATGGGATACTCGATGGAGATTTTGTAGTAATTGAAAAAGTAAATGTAGCAAGCAATGGTGAGATAGTTGTGGCATTGGTGGACGACAATTTGGCGACACTTAAGAAGTTTTATAAAGAAGGTGGCAAGATTGTCCTCAGACCAGCCAATCACTCAATGGAGCCGATATATCCAAATACGATCAAAATTCAGGGTAAAGTCGTCGGCCTTGTTAGAAAATACCACTAGTTGTATACTAACTCTCTTCCTCCCAATAGATAAATGGATCAATCCATACAAGTGTGTCAGATTTTTTGATAAAGTTGGCCACTTTTGGTATAACACGATCCCCAATGTATTCAAATGCATCAGGATAGATGTTGTTCCATAAAGGCTCGCGACGGGTTCCAATATATTCATCTACAGCAGGGAACAACCTTTCTACCACAGGTCGTAGTTCTTCAACTGAAGGATGTGTGCCTTCTTCAAACTGAGAGATTGAGAATTGTCCTGATGCTACTAAATAAGTCGGCATTCTCACATTAAGCCGGCTAAATAGATCACCTAAATCTCTCTCACATTGTTGTGCTTGAAGCATTTCGTTAATGTATGGTTGAGAAAAATCTGTATTATATGAGGCGACATTTGCTTTCTTTCTGACTACATATTTATTTAGACCTTCCTCTGATGCTGCTTCCAAAAGATATACATTTGATTGACCTTCATATGCTTCATCTGAAAGTTTGGACATTCTTCTTCCATCTCTTAAATTGATTTCTTGAATAATGCGTGATCTAAATCGAGGATCAGTTGTATAGGTAAGTTCAAATGCTCCGCGCTCTGCATCGCTTAAAATTCCATAATGGCGACTCATAAATGCTTCTCCAGCAGGCGAGATAAGAAATGCTGCTCTTGTTGGGTTGCCTTCTCTATCAAAATAACTTTTTGTGTCTGATACATAAAGACGGTTACCAAAGACATCTCGTTTTACTTGTTTTGTTGCCTTTCCTTCATGTTCTTTGAGGTTGGGCGCAAAAACAACATGTCGCACAGGCGATCCTGGATTGTCATGTAATAACTCATATCTTCTTTGTAATACTTCTGCTTTTTGCATAGAGAGGAATTATATACTATTACCTATAGTATATCAATTATGTAAGTAAGTTGACCTAAAAGGCTAAAACTATAGTATAATTAGTCCATGGGGACACTTTATCTTGTACCAACACCAATTGGCAATCTGGCTGATATCACGCTTCGAAGTCTAAGGACGCTCTTTAGTGTCGATATCATTGCCTGTGAGGACACGCGGCGAACTGGGTCGCTTCTTGAAAAATTGCTTACCGAATTCTCTCCCAATCCCGAAGATAAGCGCAAACCACAACTTCTTTCATATTATGATCAAGTTGAATTGCAAAGAATTCCTGAAATTATTCGTTTGCTTCAACTGGGTAAAGATATTGCACTTGTCTCTGATGCTGGGACACCAGCTGTCTCTGATCCTGGTTTCAAGCTCGTCCGAGAATGCGTCAAAGAAGGTTTGAAAATAGTATCTTTACCAGGCGCATCATCTGTTCTGACTGCATTAACAGTCTCTGGACTTCCAACTGATAAATTCCTATTCGTTGGTTATCCACCACATAAACCAGGACATCGTATCGATTTTTTCAAAAATATACAGGAAAGTTTAACAAAAATAAATTCTACAATCATTTTTTTTGAAGCTCCACACAAACTCCTGACGACACTGAAAGATTTACAATCTGTATTTGAAGACATTGATATTGTAGTCTGTCGAGAACTTACCAAAATGTATGAAGAGGTCAGACGAGAAAAAATTTCAGAGGCACTCACTCATTTTAAAAAGACTCCACCCAAAGGAGAATTTGTTGTACTCTTTCATCTATAGTGATAAAATCTCGCCTTATGGCAGCAGAGAGTCCGGCATTACTTGTCTTGGCAGATGAATCACATTTTTATAATCACAGCGAAACATACAATGTATTACCACATATTGTAGATCTAGAGAAGCCTTTTGTTGATCAGCTCTCAGAAGTAAATGATAGAATCGAAACTTCCTTAAGAATGGGAAGGGAAGTCGTGTTATTGGGTATGAAAGACACTGGCATTCTGGCTGTTGCTGCACTCGTGAAACAGCCTCAAGTATCAGAAGTTGTGACGTTGTGGTCGGCATTTAGGGATGGAGTTACTCCTTTTGAAAGAGAAGGCATCAGATGGTTAAATAAATATTCTGACTCATTAACTGCTCCATTAAAAAGTAAAATAACTACCGTATATACACACAATGGTTTTTCAGGCTTTCAAAGCAAATTGCGTGGGGTAAAAGTCGCAAAAGTTAGATATAACGATGCAGACGTAAAGACATGGAGAGATGGCTTCGATCGTCTGATGGAAGAGCCTCTTAATGTCTATTTTAAAAAAAGATATAGCATACTTCAAAATTTCCCACATAGACATCCAAAATAATTATATGTATAATCACTTTTAGCTTGAAAAATCAATCTAAATAATATTATGGCAGAGACACTTACACCAGAAGGAGTATTGATAGCGCTGGTTTCAGGATTTGGAAATACAGAAAAATCAGTAAAAGAAGCGCATGATAAGGCACAAAAAGATTTGATGGATCGTGGTTTCGCTGTTGTAAGAGTTGATCCAGTCTATCCAAATGGTGACCTGACAGCAACTCGAGACAAAATAAGAACAGCAAGAAATATTGCAAACGTGACAGGGAAAAAGTTTGTAAGTTTTGGAACGAGTGCCGGGGGTACTGTTGCAACAGAAGAGCGTATGCGTTTTGCCGCTGAACAACAAGGTGTTTTATTGGAGGAGCTGGATGAGCCTTCATTGCAAGCGCTTAATCTTCTTCTACCTGATGATGTAGGAATAACAGCAGGTTCTCGAACTGATTTGTCTCATCATCCCGAGATCTATGGTGATAAATATCCAACAGCACAGGCTATCAAAGCTAGAAGTCCACTGTTAGGAGAGGTAGCAGAATATGTAGGCAGGCACAAGGGAGTAGTTCTTTTTAATCGCGAAAATACGCTTTGTCTTACTGGTGGATCAAATGATAAGGTAGTGCCTAACGAATCAAGCACGTTGCCAGGAGCACGTGTTGTTCCTGTCACAGTTGCAGGTTCAAATGGCATTATATTAAATCATGCTGGTATAATAGGGATGGCATTACGTCCTGCTTATTTGGATATAGTCGCCAAACAAGCACTTAGGCAAATAGCTTAATTTAGACAGTAAGTTCCTTATGGTTGCGGATTTCTTTGTGAGTTACTTCTCCAAGTGAATTAATCTCATAGATATAGACTTCACCAGGGGCAATTTCAATTTTGTTAATTTCATCATCAGGTACATCTTCTATATATTTTACAAGTGCCCGTAAATTGTTCCCCGAGCCTGCAATAATGATATTTTTGCCTTCTTTTAATTGTGGGAGAATCGTTGATTCGTAGTAGGGAATTTCGCGTTCATAGACTTGTTTGAGAGATTCACCATTGGGGATAGGATAATCCCAACCACGTCTGAGCTTGAGAAATTCAGTTTCACCTAACTCTTTTTTTACTTCCCATTTATTTTTCCCTGTGTAATCGCCATAATCGCGTTCTTTAAGTGCATTGCTTTCTATGTTGGGGACAGTTGTTTGATTGGCTACTTCAAGGATAATGCGGAGTGTTTCTTTATGTCGTTTCAGATCTGAAGTATATGACTGATCAAAATGAATATCTTTGAGATGTTCGCCAGCAGCTTGTGCATCTTCTTTCCCTTTTTCATTGAGTTCTGGATCATCCCAGCCGGTCCACAGACCTTTTACATTGTATTCAGATGTGCCATGACGGACGAGTGCAAGATATGCCATAAGTAGAGTTAAGTATACTTGATTGTGTGATTTGGTTCAAGATCGGATTAGAGCAACTCTCTCAATGTTGCTCCATCTGGATTTTTAAAAATAGTAATTCCAGCTAGATGACCTGGAAGAATGTCTTCTGGAAGCTCATTTGGTAAATGCCATTCCCAGCCTTCACATTTATCAGGTTCGTTATTTTTAAGTTCTCCTGAATATGATTCGCAAAGGAAAACAAAATGAATAAAATTGTATGTTTCTTGTAGTTCCCGGACAACTCCTAAGTATGTGACGTGTTCCGCGACGAGATTGGTTTCTTCGAGGAGTTCTCGTTTTACTGCTTCTTGTAATGATTCTTCAAGCTCTATTCTTCCACCAGGGAGACCAAAGTAGCCTGCTTTATATGCATTTTTGCGTTTGCCAAGAAGTAATTTCTGTTTGTGTTCATCAAGAACGATAATAATAACACCGATTTTTTCCATTAGTGAAATCCTCCTTTGTAAATTTCCCCTTTGCCTCCATGGACTGTTATAACATGGCCATTTTTAAAATGTTTGCTGGCATCTTTGATATCTGCAATTGCTGGGATACCAAAGTGCCTCAATTGTACCACAAGATCTGCAGGGAAGAATCGCGCTTCAGTCACAACTCCTCTGACTTTTTTGAGATGATGCATATGTTTGGCATTTGATTCTGTAATAATAACGACGTCATGTGATTTCACTCTTTTTAGATCATCCTGTATGTGGATGATGTGAGTGATGCCAGTTCCAATTCGTGGTGTTACTCCTTTGCCTCGAGAATGAGGAACTTTTTTCTCTGGTTCTTTTATTTCTTGAGGTAGTGTCGTTACAGGTTTGATCTCAATTATATAAAGCTTGTTATCATCAATTGTCCAGCTGATCTCTTGAGGAAAATAAAGAAATTCTTCTATCTCACGTGCCATTTTGGTGATAGCAAGAAGTTCATCATGAGTAAGTTTGGGGAGGTTGGTTTGATATGAAATAGTCCGGTCAATAATAGTCAGATTCTTTTTTGAAAGAATATATCTGTCTCCTGGATGAGGATGAGTTGTCGTGATAATGATTTTATCTTTGGCATGAGTTGTGGGATCAATTGTGATAACGACTCCCATTGTGTCTCCATGAATCTTTTTCTGAACAATTATCTCAGCGCTTGTATCAGTGTGATCAAGTCCTTTGTGGTGTCTATGCCAAAGCGCATTGCCGGAGAACATCTGGGCCCATTGATCTTTAATTTGCTTAATAAACTGCTTTTCATTTTGTACATGTGCTGACGCATGTTTGCGACCATGTGATTCTTTTTCATGAAGTGAAAGGATTGCTTCTGTGGCTTCGAGCCTTTTCCAGAAATACTTCAGTTGATCTTCAAGTTCTTTTGAAAATGTGGTCTCCTCGAAGAGATGTTTGATAAGATGTTCGGCCTGCATAAGTGAATCAGGCAGTTCAAATGAAACAGTTGAGAGTAGATCTCGGATTTTGTGAGCGAGATTGTTTTCTCTAAGAAATGATTGATATACGTGTTTGGTGATAATAAATCCCGGCGGGATAGGGAATTTGGCTTGAGTTAATTTAGCAAGGTGAGTTGTTTGCTTATCGTGTGGGTCATGTGATTCAAGATCAATATCCGCAAACCACAGGACAGAATTAGTTTGGTTCATACTAATATTATATACTTATATTAATATTATAGTATAGTAGACGCATTTTTATTGACAACTATGCAAAATCTTCGTATAGTAGTGAGAACATGACCCTCTCAAAAGATGAGCAACAGAAATATAAAGAATTATATCTTCGAACAGCCAGACAATATGTGACTGAAATGAAAGATAATGTTTCTCAACTCCTCACAGGCAATGAAACAGCGGATGTAATTGAAGCACTTCTTCTGTCTGCTCATTCACTCAAAGGACAGAGTCAAATGATGGGTTATGATTCAATGAGTTCAGTCTCATCAGTGCTTGAGAAAATTTTCAGAGCAAAAAAGGATACGACATTTACTCTCTCTCATGATCTAATTTCAAAATTACCTGATGCTGTGCAGACCATGAGTGAAGATCTTGATGAGATTGATAACAATGACAAAGAGAATGACGTGACAGATGTAGCAGATATGCTCCAAACTCTTTCAGGAATTGAATAATAATTATTATGAAAATTTTACTCGTTGAAGATGATACTTTTTTCCGTGAATTCTATTCTTCCAAATTAAAAGAACAAAATATAGAAGTTATGACAGCCTCGGATGGAGAAGAAGGACTTGCCAAAGTTCAAAATTTTCTTCCAGACCTCATGCTTCTTGATATCATAATGCCCAAAAAAGATGGCTTCGAAGTTCTTAAAGAAATGGCTCAGTTACAACTTCTTCCCAAGATCCCAGTATTAGTTTTCTCCACTCTTGGACAAGAACATGATGTAGAAAAAGCGCGTCTCATGGGTGCAAAAGGATATGTAAATAAAAGTTTTTTTGATTTTGATAAATTATTCAGCCGAATTCTCGAACTTACCCAGAAATAAAAAGCCTCTTGCAGTCTACCCATGCGTTTGATTTATAATAGAACTAGAATCTCAAATGCATTGAGATTTCCTGCCTATGATAATTACAGATGACGAGTTAAAGAAGCTTCTTATTAACGTAAAGGTCCTTACTCCCAAAAAAATTGAAGAACTTGATGTATACGCAAAGAATTCTGATATCACGTTTCGCGACGCGCTTATTGAGAAAGATGTCATAAGTGATGAGAATTTGGGGATCCTTATTGCTGATGCCAAGAAAATTCCATTTGTTGTCCTCTCAAAAATTCCAATCCCAGAAGAAGCTTTCCGAATCATTCCTGAAAGACTCGCTCGAAAATATAAAGCAATGCCTTTTGCTCGTGACAAGACAGGGATTAAGATCGCGATGACTGATCCCACAAATGTCCTGATCCCAGAAATGGTGGCCAGAAAAACAGGTCAAAAAGTCTTTACTTATTTGGCAACAGAGCGTGACATTTATAATAAATTATTTCTTTACAAACGTGATCTCCAGAAGACATTTGATTCACTTGTCTCAGAACAGGTGAGAAGTACCGGCAGAAGTTCTTCAATTGAAGCACCGATTGCGAAGATAGTTCAGCTTATTATTCAATATGGATATCAAGATCGTGCATCAGATATTCATATTGAGCCTGAAGAGAAAGATATGCTTGTTCGTTTTCGCGTTGATGGTATATTGCATGATGTGTTGTTCTTGCCGATTAAATTGCATGAACAAATCGCAACTAGAATAAAAGTGCTCTCAAGTCTAAGAACTGATGAGCATATGTCTCCACAAGATGGCAAGATGAGAATTCAACTTGATGAGGAGAATTTGGATATCCGTGTCTCTATCCTTCCTGTACTGTATGGAGAAAAGATTGTTCTTCGTCTTTTGGCTTCACATTTTAGACAGTTTTCTTTAGCAGATCTTGGAATGAATGAAAGTGATCTTCAAAAAGTTACAAATGCCTTCAAAAAGTCATTTGGGATGATCCTCTCAACTGGTCCAACAGGTTCTGGAAAGTCGACCTCTATTTATTCAGTTCTTAAGATTATCAATACTCGTGAGAAAAATATAACGACCATTGAGGATCCGGTCGAGTATCGGCTGAAAGGAATTAATCAGATCCAGACCAATGCCAAGACCAATTTGACCTTTGCTAGTGGACTACGTTCTATTCTTAGACAAGATCCAAATGTCATTCTTGTTGGAGAAATTCGTGATTCTGAAACCGCTGGTATTGCCGTAAATGCTGCACTGACAGGCCATTTGGTTCTCTCAACACTTCATACCAATGACGCAGCTGGGGCATTGCCTCGTCTCACTGACATGAATGTTGAGCCATTTTTGGTCGCATCTACTGTGAGCGTTATTATCGCTCAACGTCTCGTTCGGAAAATTTGTGACATGTGTAAGACATCGGTTGATATAACAGTTGATCAGCTTATGCAAAATTTGCCTCCTGAATCGATAAAAAAACATTTTGGAATTAAAAAAGATGCGAGAATTTACATGGGTAAAGGTTGTGAAGTCTGTCATTTTACTGGCTACTCAGGACGACTTGGTATCTTTGAAGTGTTGGAAGTGACCAATAATATCAAAAAACTTATCTCAGCCAAAAATGATTCGGATGCAATTGTCGAACAAGCAGTCAAAGACGGGATGAATACCATGCTTGATGATGGACTGATCAAGGTTATCAAAGGAGTAACAACAATTGAAGAAGTGCTCAGAGTTACAAAGGTCGAATCACTCTAATTTGAGCAAGAAATAGGTTTAACTTATTATGGAAGCAAAAGTATCTGCACCAAAAGGGAAATCAGTTGTCTATAAAAATAGTCTATCAAGTAGCGATAAAATTGCTCTTATTAGTAATTTACATACAATGCTTGATGCTGGAATTCCTATTCTTGAGGTTGTGGATTCGCTTCTCCAGGATTCAAAAGGCTCACAAAAGAAACTTCTTCAGACGTTACGGCAAGATCTTGGTCAGGGGCAACATCTCTATGTAACATTTACAAAATTCCCCAAAATCTTTGACAAAGTAACAGTCAGTATCATCAAATCTTCTGAAGAATCAGGTACGCTTGATACAGCGCTTGAGGATCTTAAGAACAATATTAGAAAGGAAATTGAGTTCAATGATAAGATCCGTTCTGCACTTATTTATCCTGTTTTTATTTTGATTGTCTTTGTGTTGGTGATGGTAGTTATTTTGGTGGTGGTTATCCCAAAGATCGCGACTGTTTTTTCTCAGCTCAATGTGACATTGCCATTACCAACAAAGATCCTTATCTTTCTCTCCAATGCGCTTCTTACCTATACCGTGCCAATTGTTGCAGTTGTTGCTTTACTCATTGCCGCAGCTGTCTATATCTTCAAACAAAACCGGATGCTTGTTGTCCGAGCAATGACATCATTGCCGCTTATTTCACTTCTTACGCAACAAATTGATTTGACGAGATTTACTCGAAGTTTATATTTACTTTTAAATGCGGGTCTTCCTATTACTGTTGCGCTTGAGTTGACTCAAGATGTGGTTATTAAAAAGAATATCTCAAATGCCATCAAGCATGCCAAAAATTATGTCTACAGTGGGAAGAAATTATCCGAAGGATTTAAGGACAGTAAAAATGTTATCCCTCCAATTATGATCAAAATTATCGAAGCAGGAGAGAGAAGTGGATCACTTGATAAATCAATGCTTGATGTCTCAGAATATCTTGATTATCAGGTCTCCAATACTCTTAAAACAGTTACAGCAATGATAGAGCCAATTATGCTGGTAGGTGTCGGAGTTCTCGTCGGTGGGATGATGATGTCTATCATTGCTCCTATTTATCAACTTATTGGTCAAGTCGGAGCAACACATTAGAAGGAAAGTTGAAAAATAGAAATGAGAGCACATGAATGGAAAAAGCTATTTTCGGGACGTTTGGAAGAGGGCTTTTCGGTTATAGAAGTTTCTCTTGTCGT
Source organism: Saccharimonadales bacterium (SeqCode) (assembly GCA_035479415.1). Lineage (GTDB taxonomy): Bacteria > Patescibacteriota > Microgenomatia > Levybacterales > UBA12049 > JACDET01. Next base: position 22,586 of record DATIIS010000049.1, on the reverse strand, counting down.
TGCAATTATTTCGGTTCTTATCGGGCTTGCGACAGTTAATCTATTTAAATTTCAACACACTTCTCAATTGTCATCAGCATTAAATAGTTTCCTGGCTGATACTAAAGAACAGCAGATCAAAGCGATGGTCGGAGATACTGAAGGGACAGGAACATTTGCCAATTACGGAGTTCACTTTGAAACGAATAGTTACACATTGTTTAGAACTTCATATGGGACATCAAATTTCGTTATCAGTCTTCCATCTAATGTCTCTTTTACAACCACATTGCCAAGTTCACAGCTTATTTATTTACAAGGGAGTGGAGAAGTGTCAGGCTTTACAAGTGGTCAGAATACCGTAACGATGCGAGACACACTTGATGGAAGCCAAAAAGTAATTACTTTCAACAGATATGGTGTGGTGACAGCAGTTAATTAGCTATGAATAACAAAGATTTTTATTCCATAACAATTTCTCGAAAAAAATTGAGATTTACTGGCCAGATGTTGGTTGAACTAGTCATGGCAATTGGGATTGCGGCGATTATCTTGCCTGCGCTTTTGACTGGGTTGGTAACATCAAGACAGGGAAGACCTCAACAGCAACAAAGTCTTCAGGCAACAGAATTATTTAAAGAGACTGCAAACGCAGTTCGTGAAGTCCGGGATAATAGCTGGACGACATTTGCAGTTGATGGGACATATCATCCGACCATTGTTAATAACGCTTGGACATTGGCATCAGGATCAGCAACTACTAATGGATTTACTCAGCAAGTAGTCATTGGGGATGTGTATCGTGATACTAGTGGCAATATTGTTAGCTCAGGTGGAACTCTTGATCCATCCACCAAAAAAGTTGTCATCACTGTCTCATGGTCTCAACCTCAATCAACCACTCTAAGTGCGACAGATTACCTAACTCGTACAACCAATCTTACTCATACAGAAACAACTACAACAGATTTCAATGCGGGGACGCTTACTCAAGCTCAAGTCACCAATACCGCCGGGGGCGAGGTAGAACTTGCAAACGACAATAGAGGTAAATGGTGTTCTCCTGCTTTTTCATCTGCCTCAATTGATTTGCCTGATGGGCCTCCAGTTGCTGTTGCCGCAACAGCGAGTGCGTCGACCAATACAATTCCCAATGATGTTTTTGCAGCGGTCGCACCTACTGATTCTATCTCAACTAAATTGGCGTATCTTAATGTAACCGCCAATACTGATCCTCCGGTGCCGTCTTTAATAGGTACATGGACTATGGATTCAACCAAATATAGCGCAGGGACATTTCCTTCAGGCACCGGTTTGACCAACAGCTTTGCAACTAATGACGTTAAATACTATACATCTCCATCAGGTAATCTCTATGCGCTTCTTGCAACGGACGATCCTGCTCATGAGCTTATGGCTATACAGATTAAAAACAATGGTTCAAATTCTTATCAGGATTCGGTAAATAAAATTTTTAAATATTGGACCTACTTTAATACCAAAATGTACGGAACTGCTTTTAATAATCCTTCAGCAAATGCTGCAGTGACAAGTAACGCAGGTGATAATAATGGCTATCAAACCAATCCAACAAAAGCATATGTCAACGATGGTTCATTTGCGACAGATACAAGTAGCGGTACAACAACGACAACAGGATGTACAGACACAGGTAAAGACAAGCATGATTTTTATAATTATGATTTCAATATCCCATCTGGTGCGACAATTAATGGCATCGAAATTGATCTTGTTGCAAAAGTAGATAGTACAACAGGAACTCCCAAAATGTGTGTCCAAATCTCAGGAGATGGTGGAAGCACTTGGTCCACAGCCCAATCAACTGCAAGTTTGACGACAAGTTCAGCAACATATGTTCTCGGAGGGACAAATAATTTGTGGGGTAAGTCATGGACCAGCACTAATTTTTCAAATACTAATTTCCGTGTCCGAGTCAGCGATGTTGCAAGTAGTACTTCTCGAACTTTCTCACTTGACTGGGTAGGTGCCAAAGTATATTCCAATTCGACAACAACTACTTCAAATGATCAGGACCCATTTGGCTATGGAGCTGCATCAATTACTGTTCTTGGCAATACTGGTTATGTTGATTCAGGAGGATATCTTTATGCATTTGATCTTAGCAATATCGATGGTAAGTCTTCATCAAGTGACCTTGATCAAATTGGCTGTAGAGTACTTCTTGATGGATATGATTGTAAACCAGGATCGCCCAATTCGACGGTGGAAAAATATAATCAAGGTGAAACCGGGTCAAGCACCTATAGTGATACCTCATCTGCTGCGAATACTTGTTCAGATGGAGGAAAAGTTGAGCTCAATGCAGATGAACAGCTCTCATCAGTACAGGTTGGCAGTAATAAATATGTCTATGTGGCGGTTGGTGGAGCATCAGATCCTGAACTTGATATTGTCGATGTCTCAACTCCGCCGACAGGAAGCACTCTCTCCAATAATACTTGTGGAAGAGGCACCAACACTGGATGGAAAGTGACAGGTACCTTGGATTTCAATTCAGCCACTAGCACTCAGGAATCTGCAAATTCTGTTTATGCAAAATCAGATGGGACTCGTGCATATATGTCATCAAACGGTGGCATCGATGCCAATCATGACAGTAAGCCCGATAGTGATCAATTTTATGTTATAGATTCGACAAATAAGAGCAGTCCGAAATTCCTTTCAGGTACCTCGTCAACTGGTGCTCAAAGCGGTTATTATAATGGGGATACAAACAATATTGAGATGTACCCAAGACGTGCCTTAACTGTTCAGGATGGTCTTCGTGCTATTATTGTTGGTCAGGATGGTCTGCCAAATGACAGTATCACTCCGCAGAATTATCAAGTGCTTGATTTGTCTACAGAGTCGACTCCTAACTATTGTGGAGGGTTGGATTTTTCTTCCGGCTTTAATGATCTTACATCTGTTTCTGAGGCAGATGGAGACAATTACGTCTATCTGGTTGCCAATACGGCACAGAAGCAACTCAAAATTATAGAAGGTGGACCTGATAATGCTATTTATGATTCAAGTGGGACATTTGAATCCAAGACATTTGATACTGCATCAGTTGATGGAAGTACACTTGACCGCGCGTTTAACAGACTTCTCTCAGATATTTCCCAGCCAACCAATACAACTATCAAGATCCAAACAGCAGTTGCGCCTGCCGTAAACAATAGCTGTACTGGAGTGACTTTTAATTATGTCGGCCCTGATGGCACATCCAATTCTTATTTCACGCCAAGTGGTTCAACAATTTCGGGCATTATTCCACTTGGAGATTATATTCCAGCCTCAAATTATGACAATCCAGGAAGATGTTTTAGGTACAAAGTTTATCTCTCAACGCTTGATCAGACTATAACTCCTAAATTACTTGACTTATTTGTAAACTATTCTCAATAATGTATGAAAAGAACGTTTCGTTTACCTAAAGATACAAAAGGATTTACTCTCATTGAGCTTGTTATTTATGTAGGCATTTTGGGATTGCTTCTTGGGGTGATGAGTTCTATCTTTTCAGCAATCGTTGATGTGCAGCTTGAATCAACCTCGACCTCAGGCGTCAATCAAGACGGCAGATATTTACTCTCCAAATTGCTTTATGATCTTAAAAATTCAAGTGCAATCCTCGTCCCAGCCAATCCCGGTACACAGTCCAGTACTATGCAATTGACAATAAATTCTATAAACTATACATACAGCGTCAACAGCGGTGGTAACTTGCAGGTTGTAAATAATAGTACAAGTGAAACAAATGTCTTAAATAGTTATGATACGTCAGTTTCTGGGTTGACGTTTACTCGTGTTGGTAATGGCGGAACTAGCGATGATGTAAGAGTTACCTATACATTAACAAGCCGGACGACAGAGAGAGCCAAGCAACATGAGACAAAGACATTTACGACAACACTTGGAACTCAATAATATGACTGTTGAAAGAGGGCAAGCCCTTATAACATTACTTTTTTTTACAGTAATAGGAGTGACCGTAACTTCAGCAGCAGTTGTCATGATACTTGTTAATTCATTGGGAGGAACAAAGCAACAACAAGGTGAAGTGGCGTATGAAATAGCTCAAAGTGGCGCTGAAAATGGGATGATACGATTGCTGAGAGATCCAAATTATACAGGAGAGACATTGCCGGTAGGTAGTGGATCGGCAACAATTACCGTAACAGGAACAGGAACGAGTGTAAATCCATATATTATTTTGTCCAAAGGGACAAATGGTATTTTCACTCGAGAAGTTCAGATAAGCGCTACGTATCAGAATAATTTATTAAGTGTAACATCTCGAAAGGAGATTTATTAATATGGTCGCAAAAACAAACATAATTTATTTACAGAAGGACAAATTTCAGTTTTTTTCTTCGGGTGATGGGAAGATCTATGAATTCCGTTTTGTCCCCGAAGTTATTCGAGATCTTGATGTTATCAATATCGAGATGCTTGAAAATTTGATCAAGGTTTTTGTCACCAATGGTAAAATTGCTCCTTCCAACCTCGTCATTGTTCTTTCAGAAAATGCTTATTTTTCAAAGGATTTTGTTCCTCCTCCTGCACAAAAAGCTCCTGTTACCCATCAAACTGTAACTAGAGAACTGTTACAAAATCAAGCAGAGGAATTTGTTGAACATGTACCTTTTGACAATGTTGTGAGCAAAATGATTCCTCTGAAAGAAGGCTTTAAAGTCATTGCGACCAATAAAGATTTCTACGAATCAATTGCTATTGCTTTTGAACATCTTAGCTTTAAGGTTGAAGCGATCGTTCCTGGGGTAGTTCTCGGTAATGGACTTAGTCTTAGACCCGTTCTTGATAGTTCAATGGCTGGAGTTATCCTGCAAAAGATAAATACGGTCAAGCAATACGATCTTCTCAATCAACAAGTATTTCAGCCTCAGGTCAAGCAAGAAACAGAAGAAGTCGATGAGGTCGAGGTTGAAAGAAATCAAGTAAAAAAACAAAGCAAAAAACGACTTTTTGGCTTGGTGGGAGTTTTTGCGAGTCTTCTTATCGTTCTGGTTATTGTCTATGTTCAGAGCCAAACTCCGCCAACTCCACCCAAACAGCCAGCCAACGCTAGCACAGAAAATCCAACTCCTCAAGTCGCGGCACCAGTTGTCCTCGCAACGCCTCTTCCAACAACCACAACTACTAATTCAACAGGCAATCTCTCAACTCAAGACCTTACTGTCCAGATCGTAGATGCATCCAGTTCATCATCAGCTGCTCAACAACTTATGGGAAGACTGGACACATATAAATTTAAAAGTGTAAGTCTTCAGACATCCTCTCAGACTCAAAGCGCGACAACGCTTGTTTCATTCTCACCAGAGACAAGTCAGGAAGTTCGTGATGTTGTTCTTGGAGAGGTTAAGAAACTCGATAACAATGTAAGTGTTCAAGAAAAACAGATTGGTACATATGACATTTCGGTTGTCCTAGCAGAATAATACTCAACTATTCGTATTTTTTCTAATTTTGATATATTGACAGTAGTTGAGCAAGTTAGTTACTATAATTCTAGATTAAGTTTTTAAATATATGACTGCCCTAAATAAAATAAATAAAGAAAAAGGTTTTACACTTATTGAGCTCTTGGTTGTTATCGGAATCCTCGCAATTCTTCTTGCAATTACACTTATTGCTATTAATCCAGCACGACAATTCGGTCAAGCAAATGACACAAAACGACGAAGTGATGCCAACGCTATTCTTAATGCAATCGGTCAATATTCAGCATCAAACGCAGGCAATCTTCCAGGAGAAGTATCATCAGCAACTTCATCAGCAACAGAAATTGATAGTACTCATTTCCCAAATCTTTGCACTGCAATTATGCCTACATATATCTCAGCATTACCAGTAGATCCCTCAGTTCCAGCAGGAAATAATACATCTCCAAATGGAACAGGTGGAATCACAAGCTGCTCAACTACACCATGGGACACAGGATATGCAGTTTCAAAAGATTCCAATAATAGAATAACAGTGTATGCTCCTCTTACTTCTCAATATTCAACTTCAGAGATTACAGTTACTAGATAAATAACTTGAGTTTATAATACTATAGTTCTTCTTTTCTAACTATTCTAATTTTTGCTAAAGGTATAACAAAGTAAAGTCTACAGATTTATGTAAATCGTGAAAAATTCAACAAATGTAATATCTATTTTATTTTTTATAAAGTAAATAAGTTTGCATATATACTTCTACAATCTATTGCAGTGATTTATTCATATAACACGTAAACATCTGATATGGATAAGTAATAAATTGAGCCAGTAACAGTATATTGATTAACTATATAATATATGAGAATTTAAACATAAGATTAAAAATTTTTTTGCAAAGCATGTTTAAAAAAATAAGCCTTGTCATCACTTTTGTAATAATGCTACTTTTTACAGAAGATTCATTTGTTTTAAATATAAATGCTTTTGCTTCAGACTCAAGCCAACTAAATAAGATTACTAGTACAAATATAACTATAATAGCCGGAAATAAAAGCGATAAGTATGATTCAAATGGAAACTTGATTTTGCATCCTTCATCAATTCCTGGAAACAAATATATAACTTTTGATTCTTCCGCAAATGGTAGAACGGCTGAACTTCCTGTTGGAACTCTAATCTCTTTATCTTTTCCTGGAGGCCCTAGCAATGTGACAATAACACCATCAAAAGGTATTCTCGAGCGTGTTGAAGGTAAATACAAATTTCCTCAACATGTAATAGGACTTTATAGAATAAGTGGTCCAGGAACTGTCAAAATAAAAGTTGAAACTACCTATAAATCAGCAAATTACAGCAATTTGTGGTCGGGATATTACCAAACCGGAAGTAGTAGCTCTTTTACTGATACTTCATCGTATTGGATTGCACCTACTCCTGCTACATGTATTTCGGGTGCAACAAGTGAAGCTACTTGGGTAGGTATTGATGGAGCTCAAGTAGGTAATAATACTGTATTGCAAACAGGTACAGATGCAACATGTAATTCGTCGAATGTTGAATCAAATTATGCATGGTGGGAATTCTATCCTACAGCTCCCTATGTAATTGGAACTGGTGGATCGACCGACTGCACCCCTAGTGCCGCTACTTGTGGGTCTGTAACTAATGGAGATAGTATGTATGGAGAAGTTAAATATAATACTTCCTCAAGTAATTGGACAGTGACTCTTAAAAATTTGACACAAAACTGGAACTTCACAACAACTCTATCATATAGCGGCGCATCAAGTTCAGGAGAATTTATAGTAGAAGATGATAGTGGAAACCCTGGTGCAGATATGACGAACTATAGTACTATATCGTTTAACAATAACTTAATAAATGGTACAAATCCTAACTTTAACTACTCAACTCAAAGTGATGAAATAACATCAGATGGAACTTCAACTGGTACACCTATCTCAGTTCCATCAAATCCTAATAATCTAGGTGACGCTTTCTCTGTATCCTACGGCTCAACACCCTCAGCTCCTGCCTCTTGGATTAATATTAGTCCTACTGGATTAACAAGTGATCAAATTAACGCCATTTCATCATCAAGTCCCACAAATGTATGGGAGGCTGGTTTTGAAAGTGGCTCTCCTTCAGTGCCTGTTACTTATAATTACAATGGATCCAGTTGGACCAAATATTATCCTCATTCATTTGCAAGCGCTAACCCAAATACTTTAACCGGAATTACTTCGGATAATTCTGGCAATGCTTGGACTGTTGGATACTATACTTCTTTTCCTGCGGAGCAAGCAAATGCTTATGAATGGAGTGGATCTTCATGGACACATGTAACTGCTGACGAACCCTCAACAATTGGCAATTTGTTTGAAGGTGTTTCAACAGATAATACAGGTGATGTATACGCAGTAGGCTATTATAATAATAGTGGAGTTAATATAGCTCCGTTAATTGAAAAGTGGAATGGTACAAAATTTGCACAACAAGCACTTTCTTTACCTAGCGGATGTACATCCGTACAGTTATATGGTGTTTCTGTTTTTTCTTCTTCAGATGTATTGGCTGTTGGTCAAGGATCTTGTACATCTGGCAATAAATATGTTATTTATCATTACGATGGGACATCTTGGACTAGTATATCTGGTCTGCCGACTAGTGCAACCAGTGCCATTTTGTATAGTGTGAAAGCAATTTCATCTACTGAAGCATGGGCTGTAGGCTCAAAAAGCTTCTCACCACAACAACCGTTAATTATGCATTATACTTCTGGTGGTGGCTGGCAAGAAGATACAAGTAATAGTTTTGGAGCTACAAGTATCTCTCTTTTAACTTCAGTTGATGCAGATAGTTCTAATAATGTATGGGTAGCTGGTACTTTGAATGGTAACCCATTAACAGTGCACTATAATGGATCTTCATGGACACAAATAAGTACTCCTACACTATCTAGTCCTGTCAATGTAAACGGAGTTGCTGTAAATTCAGGTATAGGTTGGCTGGGTGGTTATACAGGCTCTTCTACATTCTCTCCATTTGCTCTTAAATCCTATTAGCAACAATTATTCTAAAACTGGGACCTTCCAAATGGTTACAATATTTTAGCTATAAGATCAAAAGAATCACAGCTATTCTAAGAACTTTTACAGAAAAGAATCAATTTATAATGAAACTAGAACAATTAAAGGTTAGTTAGTTGATTTACTTCTTTTTCTTTTTTGAAGATTTGGTAGAGGCTTTTATAGCTTTTGGCTTTGTAGATTCTTTATGTGTAGTATTGCTTGTAAGGTAGAGGAGTGCGACGAGGAACATACCTCCTACAATTGCGAACATTACGTAATTGCGAAGAGCATTTGGATCTTGGAAGAAGTAATCTTGGTTAGTAATAAATTTGTAGAAGACGACAAAAAGAATACCTACAATGAGAAGACCGATTACAGCTTTTGCATTATTGACGTGATGTGGTTTTGCCATACATCTATTATAGACAGAAATCTTTAGATGATGTCAAGAGATCAAAGTAGAGCAAAAATTGGGTATTGACAATGGTTGAGTGATTTGTCACTATTAATACAGATTAAGATATTTAATCTAAATATATTATGACTGCCCTAAACAAAATAAAGAGAGAAAAAGGTTTCACACTCATTGAGCTTTTAGTTGTTATTGGAATCCTTGCAATCCTTCTTGCTATCACACTTATTGCTATTAACCCAGCACGACAATTCGGACAAGCAGATGACACGAAGAGACGAAGTGACGCTAACGCTATTCTCAATGCTGTTGGTCAATACGGTGCATCAAACGCAGGAAATCTACCCGGTGAATTATCTTCTGGTAGTTTCACAACCGCAACTGAGATAAATAGCACAAACTTCCCAAATCTCTGTTCAGCAATAATGCCAACATATATCTCAGCAATTCCAGTTGATCCTTCAATTACATCTAACACTTCTGGAATCACAAACTGTGCAACAAGTCCAGCATGGGACACAGGATATCAAATTTCAAAAGACGCCAATAACAGAATTACAGTTTGGGCAAACAATGCCTACTCAGGAACAGGAACAATCTCAGTAACACGATAGAAATATCGTGATTACTGCCTTATAACCACCTTCGGGTGGTTTTTTGTTAGTTATGACGAAATTATTATTCAAGAGAAAAATTATCTATTGTTGGTTAAGTTTGATTGAAGCAATAAAGGATTAAAGAGAGTCTAATGAGCACCTAGTAGTTTGGCTTCGTTAAATTATTTTTCTTTCAGAGGCTCGGCCAATTGGCTTTTGAACCAATCTACCCAGGGATTAATTGCAGGATTCTGTTTGTACGTCAGTCCCAAATAAAGTGTGAGGAAACTACCATAGATGAGAACTTCTAAGAAGTCATCATAGACAGACTGACCACTTGTTGTGAATTCGTGTACTGGATAATTATTTTTTTGTACAACTTCTATGGTGAGTTCAATTCGCTTACGGATTTTTTCTGAATAATTAGGTGAATCAAAGATAAGGAAGTGGAGCGGTGCATTTTTGGGAAATTGCAGACCTTCCATCAAATGATGATTGAGGTCAGGGATCAGAAAAAATGATGAGAAAGATTTACTTGTTTCGTTGAGCTGGTTGCGGACGATCTGAGCGTTTCCTGAGAGGTGCTCTGCTGAGAAAATGATCGGGATTTTGTTAACAAAAATTTCGTGATCTGCCAGTGCTTGTTGCTTGAGGTCTGAAAATTCTTCTTTGAGACGAGTGAGGGACTGTGTAATCTCTTGTTCTTCTATATCAATGACGTTCGTTTTATTTAAGAGTCCAATTAAGCCCAAGATACTATATCCAGCACCAAGACGAGGCACGTTGCCTGAGTTAAGCGCTCCATCAAAGATGTAGGCTGGGATATTGTTGTCCTTGGCAAATTCAGCAAGTGGTCCACCTTTGGTAAGAATTACCATCTGTGCTCCCTTGGCTTTGGCTTCTTGAGCACACGAGAGAACTTCCTCAGTCGTTCCTGAATAACTTGTGAGAACGACTAGTGTGTTTTTACCTACATAATCTGGCAAGAAGTAGTCACTGATGACCTCGGTTGGAAATTGAATTTCGCTTCCCAAAAGTGATTTAAGAACGAGTGCCCCATAAATTGAGGCTCCCATGCCACAGAAGACAACAGTTGTTATATTTTCAATTTTGGGAAGAGTCAGCGCATTTACTTGTGTCCATGCGGCTTCACATTGTTCGAGAATTTTCTCAGTAATGCTTACTGTATCAACAGGATCTAATTTTTTGATTTCTTCTGAGTTCAAATCAAGCATACTATTATTTATATCATATTTCACCACGTTCTTTTAGTCGCTGCTCGGGTGTCTCGTTAGGGCGTGCATAATCATCTTCCAGTCTCCATGTAGTACCATCCTCTGGCGATGAAACTTCTGCTACGTCACAATCTGTTACTGCCTGATGACGGTGCCGCTGCCCGACTATTGTTGTATATCCAACGCCTTTTTTCATATGGATAGTTTCGAGCTCTCCTTGAGCATTTTCTAATATAAGGTCACACTCACCATTTAAAAGCCAATAGCTTTCTTGCTTTATGTCATGGATTTGTAGAGATAATCGTTCTCCTGCATTAATATGAAGAATTTTACCCATATAAGGCATTCCTTCAGGTACCCAATGAAGTTCATAACCCCAAGGTTTTTCAACTTTTTTTACATATGGTTGGTTGGTAAATTTTGATTTATCGAATTGGGGAATATCACTTTTTTGATCAGACATATGTTTATTCTATCAAAGTTTATTATACTTTTCTATATAAATTTTTACAAACTCAATTAGGAAGTCAATTTACTTTCAATTTTGATAACTCGCTTTTGTAAATCTTCGACGATACTTTTATCAGCTTTACGGTTATCAACAATGCCTCCAATCTGAACCACAACATTATCCATATCATATTTAATTTTTTCATGTAGTCGCTGTTCAAGGCTATTCAAATCATCTTTTGTCGCAAAGCTGTTCAAATCATCTTTTGTTGCAAAGCTGTTCAAATCGTCTTTTGTCGCAAAGCTGTTCAAATCGTCTTTTGTCGCAAAGTTCTTTAAATCATTTTTAGTTGCAACATTGATAAGTGCTTTTGCTAAAAGCTTCTCTAACTGTTTAATTATATTCTGATCCATGTCAATATCATATTCTATTCTAAGTAGAGTTTCAATAGAATAATGATAGTCAATGTGTATCAGTTTTATTTTTTTTGAGTTTGGAAAAGTTATTCTTTTGCGAGGCCTTTTATGAATGTTTGTAGTTCTCCAAATTTTGTTTGCATTTCTGACTCATCAAAACCTTCGACATTGAGTCTAAGAAGTGGTTCTGTGTTGGAAGTACGCACATTAAATCTCCAAGTTGGATAACTAATTGAAACTCCATCAAGTGTTTCAAGTTCACCATCGCTGTATTTTTCTTTCAATGCATCAAGTATCTCTGGCGCATTTGAGACATGGAAATTAACTTCACCTGACTCATGACTTCGTCGTAATTCATCAGCAATTTCAGAGAGAGTTTTACCTTCTTCTGTAAGTACTTTAAGGACACAAATAATTGTTGCAAGTTGGGATTCGGCATTGCCGTTGGCTTTGTAGTAGAAATGTCCAGAGGATTCTCCCGCAAAGACTCCACCTGTTTCATTGAGTTTTTCTGTAATAAATGCATGTCCTACTCTTGTGATGACTACTTTGCCACCAAATTCTTCAACGATTTTCTTGGTACCCATGATATATCGGATATCGACAAGAATTGTCGCTCCTGGATTTTCCTTAAGCATTTGTCTCGCGACAAGCGCTGTAATGATCGTTGCGGGAATTACTTGGCCCTTTTCATCGATGAAGTATAGCCGATCTCCATCACCATCTGGAGCAAGACCAAAATCAGCTTTTTCTTCAAGTACTTTTTTTTGAAGATCTCGAAGATTGTCAAAGTTAAGTGGATCAGGTTGATGCACAGGGAAACTTCCATCAAGCTCGAAATTCATCTTGATAAGATCAGCTGGAACTTTCTCAAAGATTGCGCCGATGTATTGTGATCCCATTGCATTGGCTGGATCAGCAACGATTTTAAATTTCTTAATCTCTGGGTGATTAAATAAAGTAAGTGCATTTTCAACTTCATCAGTCAAAATATGTTCTTGTGGAGTGATTGAGCCTTGTGTCGTCGGTGTAAAATCAACACCTTTTATGGACATATCTCGGATATTATCCATGCCTGTGGATTTACCAATCTTGATAAGTCCTTGAGGTGAGTATCTAACAAATTTCATGCCATTCCATTCTTTTGGATTGTGTGAAGCGGTTATTTGGATACCACAATCATAAGCATAATGAAAAACAGTGAAGTAGAAAGATGGAGTAGAGAGTTGTCCAGCATCTATGACTTTGGCGCCCATCTCAACGAGTGTTTTTTTTGCTGCTTCGAAGAGTTGAGGACCTGAAAGTCTCATATCATAAGCAAGAACAATTGTTGGCTGTTCTTTGCCTAGAGAATCATAGAAAAATTTGTAAATTGCTCTGATAATAGGGACAATATTGGTTTCATTAAGCTGTTCAGGATAAATCCCGCGGATGTCGTAAGCTTTAAAAATCTTCGGATCAATATCGTTCATGCAATAATATTAAACTTCTGCGAGCAAAAAGTCAATTGTTGAGATCATAGGAGCGCTCAAACCACCTGTTTTTTGCCCGACTTCAATTTGAAAAAGTTGGTTATAGAGATTTAAAAGTTCTTCTGTCTGGAAAAGGTGAGCTTGTCTTTCAAGTTTGCTTTTTTGCCATGGAGCAAGGCGTTTGAGTTCATCAATAGACTCAGTCATTCTGGCTTGGCCAGAATCTGGATTCTGGATTTGTCGGTCCTCCTCACCAGAATGACGAGACTTTTCTTGATTTGAGAGCGCCAATAATATTCTTACTTGTCTCACAAGCATAAAAAATACCATTTCAGTCTCTGATGATTCAATTGTTTGATGGAAGAGCTTGATGAGCAATTTCCCATTGTCCGGTGCAAGCGCATCAAGAAATTGGAAAAGTGTTTGGGGGAGTTTGAAAACTTTTACTATTGCTGTTTTTATTAAATTAAGTGATGCGCGTTCAAGTTCTTTCCCTTCCCATAATATAATAGTATGTTCATTGGCATTTTTCTCAAGATAGGTAAGAATTTGAGGCAGATCTGAGCTTTTTTTTCGTTTGGTAAGGAGCTGTTCAATAAAAAGATATTTTGTCTCTCCAAAAAGTCCTCCACCATCAAATAATTGCATGAGATAGGTGAGATCTATCACATCAGCATCAAGAAGAATCGCGTCGCTATATTTTTGCTTCTCATCCAGGAAATGTTTGCGAGAAAGTGCAATGTCTGAACCGTGGATAATGGTAATCATAGGTAATAGGTAATAGGTAATAGGTAATAGGTAATAGGCAATAGGTAATAGGTGTTTGAATTATAGTATCTATTTTATAACTAATACCTGACACCTAGTCGCTAGTACCTGATTTCTTTTTATACTCCTTAAACAGTTGATTGGCAAGGGAATTAATATTTCGATTTCTTGTCTTATGCGGAAGAAGCGCGCCTGAAAAATTTTTGGGGATATGAAGAAGTTCATGGATAAGAACTTTTTTCTTTTTGTCATCATCAAGACGGTCATAATGTTGGGACAGAACTTCTATCACATAGGCAGGCTCAATTGAAAGCGCAACTTGAAAAATTTTTGGGAAAGCCCATGTGCGTGCATAAGCTCGAGTTTTTGAGCCTGTTGTCCGGTAGCAGTAGATACGAGAAAGATTGATATGAGGAAGGTCAATATGTGTGAGGATATCTTGTAGATTGTCTTTTACGTCTTGCGCATTGTCCCATTCCATATTATCTGTTGATTAAATAATTAAAAATCGTTTCTGAAGTATGACTAAGAGATAATTGATGGCTTGGAAATTTATAGTCACTGAAGTTCTTTGTTACTGTCGGTTCTGCAGGTTTTGCATTTGTTTCAGCACCTAATACATGAGTAGGGAAGCTTGGAATTCCTTTTGTTTTGGGAAGAGTATAAAAATATTCATATTGTTTGGTTTTGCTCCCATCTGTATTGATAAATGAAAATTGTGCAAATGGTCCAGCTCCTGCATTGAGCAAAAAAGGAGTTATGGCAACGATTCCTGGATCATTCCAGATGGTTTTCATTGTTGTGTCATAATACGAGACTTCTTGGTCAGGATTGACAGAGTTTGAAGACCAGCCTGTTTCAGTTATAAATATGGGTAGTGTCTTATTGCTCATGTTTTGGACAAGGCTTCTTTCATGAATAAAACTCCCAATTCCCATGAGGCTATTTGGGTCAGGGGATTGAGAAAATCCTGGATTTGGATATGAATGAGATGCCATGCCATCAACTTGATTGAAAATTCCTGGTACTGCTTGGTTCATTTGAGTAAGGTAATTGTATTCATTGATATATGTCGTCCCTAGATCCGGCGCTGCATTATCAAGACCCGCACTGATGACGAAGAAGTCTGGGCTATCTGATTTGAAGACAGTTACAGCAAAACGCAATAATTTTGCATACGCAGCAGGGTCTGCTTGTCCTCCCCATTCATCTGAACGATTAACTTCATTAAAAACAATGACATAACGATTTTTGGTCGGCCAATCCAATGAGTTGAGAAAATTGGCAAAGTCGAGGACATCATCTTCATTTGGTGTGCGCCAAACTTCTGTATTGAAATAATCATCTTCTGTAGCCAGGCGGATAATTGGGATCACTCGATATTTTTTGCAATCATTCATAAATTTCTGCCATTTGACGAGGTTTTCATCGCCAGCCTGAATAGGAATAGTTACATACCCCCATGCACCGCCGTTATTGTTGACCAATTGTGCTGCTTGAGGAAGCTCCGAAACATCAAGGATATGAATTCCTACCTTGTTATTTGCAACCGTAAGAGGATTTTCCGCGGCATAGGCGGGTTTGAAAAAAATAAAGAAGCTAAAAAGGCAGAATACTACCAAACTGACACACTTCGTGGTCATGCTTAAACTATAACGAAAAGCATCAAAAGAAGCAAGTTCAGGCATTTGACTGGAGTTATTGCAAATATTAGGAGGTGCCTTCATCCCAGGATGCGAGGTATTTTTTCTGTTCAGGAGTGAGTTTGTCGATCGAAATTCCCATTGCTTTGAGCTTGATCGCGGCTACTTGGAGATCCAATTCTCGTGGAAGGACATAGACTTTGTTGAGAAGCTTACCTTTGTTTTTTACGAAGTATTCTGCTGCGAGCGCTTGATTGGCAAATGACATATCCATAACTTCAGCTGGGTGTCCTTCAGCAGCAGCGAGATTGACCAGTCGTCCTTCGCCCAAGACATAGAGTCGTTTTCCATTTGCTAGCGTATATTCATCAAGAAAGTTACGAATTTGACGTTTTGATTTCTTCATTTTTTCAAGTGATGCCATGTCTATTTCAGTATCAAAATGGCCTGAATTTGCCAGGATAGCGCCATCATTCATCGACTGCATTACAACTTTATCGATGACGTGTTTGTCACCGGTTGCACTGACAAAGATATCTCCAATTTTTGCAGCATCTTTCATTGGCATGACACGGTATCCATCCATTGCTGCTTCAAGTGCTCGGATCGGGTCAACCTCTGTGACAATGACATTTGAGCCCATTCCCTTTGCACGCATTGCAATTCCACGTCCACACCAACCATATCCGCCAACAACAAATGTCTTGCCAGCTAATAAGATGTTGGTCGCACGCAAAATTCCATCAATTGTTGACTGACCTGTGCCATAACGATTGTCGAAAAGGTGTTTGGTGTCACTATCATTGACAGCGATAACAGGAAGCTTGAGTGCATTTTCTTTTTCCATTGCTTTGAGTCTGATGACTCCTGTTGTTGTCTCTTCTGATGAGCCAATGATGTTGTCTAGCTCTTTTTTTCTGTCAGTATGCAATGCATAAATCAAGTCTCCTCCATCATCCATAGTGATGTTGGGTCTAGTATCAAGAACGGCATTGAGATGTTTAAAATAGGTTTTATTGTCTTCGCCTTTGATTGCGTAGGTTGGGATATCGTAGTCTTTGACAAGAGATGCAGCGACACTGTCTTGCGTTGAAAGGGGATTTGAAGCATTGGCAACGACTTTGGCACCACCTGCGACGAGTGCAATGAGAAGATTGGCTGTTTCACTGGTGATATGAAGACATGCAGCAAGTGTGATACCAGTGAGCGGTTTTTCTTTTGCGAAACGTTCCTGGATAGAGTGGAGTACAGGCATTTGTTTGCCTGCCCATTCGATTTTGAGTTTGCCTTCTCCAGCGAGTTTGATATCTTTGATGTCGTAATTAGCCATATCTTAGAGCGTTATCTCTGCATTATATGTTTCTTTGTATCGTTTTGCAAATTCTTTTATAGTAAATACATGTTCTTGAGTTCCGATATGTTCAACTGCAAACGATGATGCGACAGCTCCCATTTGACCTGAGGTTTGGAAATCGAAACCTCTTTCAGTCCCTGCTAAAAATCCTCCTCGCCATGCGTCACCTGCTCCAGTTGATGAGACAACTTTTGTGGCTTTTGCACTTTTAATCTTATATCGTTTTCTTTCTACTTCAGCATCAATTGTTGCGCCTTTTTTGCCCAACGTTGTAATAACTATTTTTTTCTCAATCAATTTTGCAAATGTTCTGAGTCTGTCTCTCATGAGTTGCATCTCGTATTCATTGCCGATGATGTATTTTGCATGTTTGAGACCAGTCTGGAGATCTTCATTGGTAACTTGCGTCAAAATAAATCCAGGATCAAACATATACGGTATTTCCTGCGTTATGCATTGATTGATAAGAGAAAGCGAAGCTTTAGCTCCTTGTGGTCCGATCAGAACAAGATCCTTTTTGTTAGCAATGGGTTTGAGTTTGAGATCTTTATTATGCTTCATTGCACCATAATAATATCCCCAAATCTGATTTTGATTTTTGTCAGACATAGCAAAACCTGTGGCTGTATGGTCTTCTTTATCTATCTCAACATGCTTGACGTTTATTCCTAATTTAGCAAAATCTTCTTTATAACTTTCAAAATCATTGCCTGCCCATGAGAAGAGGATGTGTGGAGTTTTGAGAAGTCCCAACGTATAGCTTACGTTTCCGGCTGTGCCGCCGCGGCGTTTGGCAAATTTATTGACGATAAATGAGAGATTGATATTGTGTGTGTGCTCTGGAAGGATGTGGTCAGAGAAGCTTCCGGGAAAATCCATGATGTAGTCATATGCGAGACTACCGGTAATGATAAGCATGGACTTATTATAATTGATAAAGAGTGATGATTCAAGCTGGATCGGACTTGATCAGACTTTGAAAAGTCGATACAATAAAACAATGCCCATACTTAATTATAATGTCGGATGGATGTCTTTTAACTGCTTCTTAGCTCTTCTTCCCGTATTATTTGGATATGTTGCATATCGAACAAAGAATACCTATCTTAAGGTTATTTTTGGTGTACTTTGGTTCCTTTTTCTGCCCAATACTATTTATATCTTTACTGACCTTGTACACCTTATCCCGCAGTGGCATTATATTGGCGAATCGTATCGTTCACTTCTAGTTCTTCAATATTTTGTATTTGAGAGTATTGGTATTATCACTTTTCTTCTTGCCTTTTATCCGTTTGAGCGAATAATACGAGTCATCAAGCTATTTAAAAATAACAAAATTCTTTCCTTAGTTATTTTTAATTTTATTATTGCATTTGGTATGGTGTTGGGTAGAGTCGAGCGTATCAATTCATGGCAAGTATTCACCAATCCTCCAGCTGTTACTCATTCTGCTCTTCATGTTATTTTGACACCGAGTTTGCTTGGATTGACGATATTATTTGGATTTTTGTGTAATTTTATTTATTTTCTTTTTAGATCATGGACAGTTGAGTTCGTAAAAAGAGTTTTGGATTGACAAATATTCACTGATGGCTTTTAATTAAATAGGACCGTTTTAATTATGCAAACAAGAAAAAGAGCAAAATCAGTTTCTTTTGGCAAAAAAGAAAAAGAGAAACCAGAAAAAGAAGAAGTTAAAAAAGTTGCTGCAGAGCATGACGAAGCTGAAGAGTCAACCAAGACTTCTGAAAAAGCTGAGACAGTTGAGAGAAGATCAGTTCCTGACAAGCCTCAATCTGATGAATTATCTGCAACACTTTCAGATGTGCCGCCTGCTGAAGAAGAAATAGAAGCACCAAGTCTTGCAACGCCTGCAAATGAGTTTATTTCTGATAATGCAACACCTACTACAGAGCAAGCTCCAAAAGAGGAAACACCTGTTGAAGCGTCAACAACAGCTACATTATCCACACCTGAGACACCTCAGCCTGTTGAAACATCACCAGAAGTAGCTGCCGCTGTCTCAGCGCCTGAACAGTCTTCTCAAGCAGCGACAAGTGCCCCAGATCTTTCACCGACACTTCCACCAAGTGCATTTACTATTCAGAATGGCGGAGATGAAGTTGCACCTACCTCCAAGCCTGAAGGGGAGAAGAAGAGATTTGGAATTTATTTCTTTGTTGTTGCATTCCTTTCATTTATTTTGGGATTGGGTGCGATGGCGGCAGCAAGTTATTTTGGTGTAATTAATTTAGCGCTTCCAAATGTTTCACTTCCAAGTGGTGTCCATGTCCCTTCATTTGGCGCTAAACCCACAGCAACCCCTGTCCCACCAACTCCTAGTCCAACAGAAGTACCAGTAGATGTCTCACAATATACAATAGAGATCCTTAATGGCAGTGGCGTCACAGGGCAGGCAGGAAAAGTAAAAGATTCATTGACTGCTGATAAATTCAATGTCTCTTCAACTGGCAATGCAGCCAATAATAATTTCACCAAAACTGAAATTGCAGCCAAGAAATCAGTTAGTGCTGCATACATCACTAAATTGGAATCTGAACTGAACAAAACATTTGTAGTTGATACAACTGTTGCAACTCTTTCCAATAGTGCCACGACTGATGTCACAGTGACACTCGGCTCATCTACGCCACAGTAATAACTATTGTCTTTATCCATAGAATTCTCTACAGTTACATTATGAGAGCTTTTCGCATACGAGATGTATTCTATTGGACAGTATTCTTTTTTTTGCCTCCTCTATACATTTATTTTTATAGCAATGAATCTCATTACTTATTAAGTAACTACACTTATTTATTTGCGTTCTATATTGTGTTGTATCTTCTTTCATTCCTTATTTTCAAATACATTGTAAGATTTTTAAAATTGAGTTTGCTTGGGATTTTATTATTACCAATTATTGCGTATGTAGTTATGGTCATATTTAGTATCTCATCAGCTTTTATTCCTGATTTTAACCTCGGTGTAGATTTCATCATTGTAGGCACATACGCAAAACCTCCTTCTGATTATTTTAGTTTTGGAGGAGGATATGGACATTGTGGAGACCTTATGACATGTGTTTATCTCCCCAAAGAAGAATTTGTACTTGCGATAATTGCTATCCAATTAGTCAGTTATTTTTTCCTTGTACTCCTTTTGCATTTTCTTAAAAAAAGACAGGTTTTTGATCGTAGGAACATACAAATTAATGGGAGTATATATCTATTAGCGTTAGTTATTACTATTATGCCATTTATCGTTGGTTATTATATCGCTGCAACAGATAAAAATCTTGCTTATTATTCTAATTTTTTGGAATTAAATAATGATCCAATCTCTCTCTTAGAAAGTTTTTTGTGGCTGATTGTCTTGCCGTTTGTTGTTTTTTCTGTAAGTTTGCTTTCTTTTAGTAGCCTTTCTCATAAGTTAGGACTATTTAAGTTCAAAAATAACAACATAGCCTTAACAAGTTCTCAAAAAACAATAGCCTGGCTGCTTTTGGTACTTACTTTTATGGTATTTTCTTCAACAGCAGTATGGATTTATATGATAGGAATTATTGGAGCTATTAACTTTGGTTAAGAAGATGTACTAAATTTTCTTAAGGACGAGAACGGGAATAACTCGGGATGTTTTTGCTTTGTAATCATTGAAGGCTGGATATTTTGCTGCATGCTGGTCAAAAAGTCTTTCTCTTTCTTCATCTTTGGTATCGTGAGCTCTGACCTGGAATTTTTCTTCTCCAACTTCAATTGTTACCTCTGGATGTGCCAATAGGTTGTAATACCATGCTGGATTCTCAGGCGCACCACCTTTGGAAGCGACAATGACATAGTTGTCTCCATCCATTGAATAAGCAACTGGTATGGTGACTTCTTTACCTGATTTTGCGCCAATTGTCGTGACAAGAAGAAGAGGCATGCCATTGAACATCCCACCAACTATACCTTTGTTGGCTCTAAATTCTTCAATAATTTTCTTATTAAAATCTTCCATAGAATATTTATTTACTATAGTGGTATACCAGCAAGAAGTCAAGAGAAATAATCTGTGCTGGCTTATTTATGTGTTATCTTAGTACTTTTTTTGTGTACCGTTGATGATTGTGGATGTGGTTTTTTAGGCTTTTGATAATTTGCGCTTGCGCCCAAGACTCTAACCTGAGAATATGTATAATTAGTTGGGTACACAACCGCAAAATAGGTAAGATCTGTCGTTACATTTGCAATTGTATGATGAGCTACATTAAGAACTGTATTTTTTTGTAATACAACCCAACGATTTTTTGTCAAATCATATCGTGCGAGTCTGAGCCTATTGGGATTTATACCTTTAAGTTTTGATGGATCATAAGACAATATAACTGTTACAGGTTTGCTGAAGTGATTAAAAAGATATCCATTAAATGCTGAGAGCGCATTGAAATGATAAATATCGCTCACGGTGTTGAGCCCCTGCATCCAAGGGAACGGATCAATTGGCAACTGTGAGATTAGAGAATTACCAAAAAGACGCTCAATCGTTAATGCGACATCTACTGATGTAGAATCATTTCCGATAAATGCCACAGCATCTTGTCCTGTCAACGCACTGGAAATAAAATGCTGTGCTCCTACAAAATTTGGTCCAGCATCAATTGCGTGTGCCCAATTCGGATGAGCATTGGGATTGGAAGGGGTACTTGTTGAATTTGAAGCATTAGCATTAGTAGAATTTGATCCGTTTGAGGAAGGCGTCGGTGTAGGAGCAGATGTCGGTGTAGGTGTAATCAATAAATTTGTACTATCTTGTGCGAGCGCAGTCAACGCAAAAGGCACCCAGCCACTATCCCATGCATGTGTCATAAGTGTAGGCGTTTCTGTGGTATGCAATATCCCCAGTGTAGTTAACATCCCATCAAAATCTGAAACATCTGCTTGGAAAGCATTATATCCTCCTATCCAAATGCGATTTTCGTTTTGCAGAGGAGCGGCATGTGCTTGTACAAAATCAGGTGTTAAACGATAATTAGCCTGAAAATTAGCATCTGTCCCATATTGAGATGACGAGCTTGTTCCAAACTGATCATACGCAGCGTTATCAGCAGGCCAATCCCATGATGCTACCAAAGAATATAAATCAGAATGTTTAAGAAAAAGATCCATACCTCCAATTCCTGACTTTGAGAAACCCATAAGCCATGTCTGCTCATTACCTGATGTTGCCAAATTATTTTTAATCCAAGGTTGTAACTCGGCTGTCATAAATGTTTCGTATTGGGAATCTGCCAAGAGTGGATTGTCTGCATACCAAGGATCTTGAACAAAGGCGGGTTCAATAACAGTTAGATTATATTGGTTTTGTGCATTAAGCGTACGTAGATAATTTATACCATCTCCAAACGTTGTGCCTTCTTCAGGTTCAACAGGTAGCAGGATAAGAAAACTATGAGCAACTCCCGCAGCCGGAGCCGTAGGACGTAAGACCCTGAGCACATGTGGACCATGACCATTATTTGCGGAAATCATGTCATACGACTCAACACCATTTCCATCGGTGCTCAGAAAGTGAAATTCATACCCCATATCTCCTCCTGCCCAATTATCGCTTGTTGGAGTTCCAAAGGCCATAACGCCAGGGGAACCTCCTGTGAGTGAATTGTCATAGACTGCTTGCTTCTCAACACCATTCAGAAGAAATGCAATTGTGTCACCG
>DATIIS010000048.1:0-6577 GCA_035479415.1 Saccharimonadales bacterium (SeqCode) | reverse complement strand
ATTTCTTTGACTCCCATTAATTCATCTCCCATTTTTACTTGTCCTGAGGGGGTCGTTGGATAGTTTTTCTCTATAAAGCGTTTTGCTTCTGTTTTTGTTTTTTCATATTTTGCAGTCTCCTCAAGAATAGTATTTTTTATAAATTCATAATCTAATCCTGGATCAGTTTTGCTATATTCCTCAAGTATCCCTTCTAGAATAGACGATATGCTGGCATTATTACTACTTGAAAGTAAATGTAGGTTATCAAGTCCTCGTCTGATAAGCCGTCTGAGAATATATCCCTGTTCTTTATTTGAAGGAACTATTCGAGCATTGGTAATAAAGGATGCTGCAATAAAATGATCGGCAATAATTCTCATTATTTCTTGATGAGAGGCATAGTCTTTTTTGGTTGCAGCTTCTATAGATCGAATAATTGGTTTGAGCAAGCTTGTTTGAAACACATCTTGTTGATTCTCAACGGCTGCGAGAAGTCGTTCCAGTCCACCGCCGAAATCAACATTTCTTTGGGGTAATTCTTTAAAACTTCCGTCTTTTTGTTTTTGGTACTGCATAAAGACCGAATTCCCTATTTCCATAAATCTTCCACAATCACAATTCACATGGCATTTTTCGTTTTTAAACTTACTTTTCTCATGAATCTTTAGATCCTTACCGAAGTCATAAAACACTTCCGAATCTGGTCCCCCCGGTTCTCCAACGGGCATCTTGTCTGGTATTCCAGATCGTGACCACCAGTTTTTTTCAACACCATAGGTAAAAATTCGTTCGCCAATTTTTGCATCAATGCCTTTATTTGCAAAAACTTCTTTCCATAGAGCTATACTTTCATCATCTTTTGGAACATCCTTATTTCCTTCAAATACGGTTACATAGAGATTCTTGGGATCAAGTCCCAAACCATTATTGGAATCGGTAAGAAATTCAAAAAACCAGGGGATTTGTTCCTTTTTAAAATAATCACCGAGGGACCAGTTTCCCAACATGCGGAAAAAGGTAGTATGCCGATTGTCGCCAATCTCCTCAATATCCTGGGCACGGAAGCTATTTTGAACATTGACCAATCGCTTACCATGCGGGTGGGTTTCTCCCAATAAATAGGGTACTAACGGCTGCATGCCTGAGCTGGTAAAAAGCGTTGTAGGGTCGTTCTGGGGAATCAGAGGAGCATTTTCAATTCTGGTGTGGCCATTTTGCTCAAAAAATGTGATATATTTTTTGATAATATCCGAAGCTGTCATATCAATCTATTATAGCACAAGAGGACACAAAGCCAGGATCAAACCGGGCTAGGTATTGACAAAGCTAAATAGGTATGATATACATAAGAGACTTTAATCTTGAAAAAAGATTTGAAGGGTGGTTCACCTGGATTTTTTTTGTTGTATAAGGCCACTATAGCTGCTGTTTATAAATTTCGTTGTCGCCAATGCCAAAGATTGCTAAAGACTCACTATCACGAGAAAATTGGGGGAAACAATACTCTGCCTTACCCACACTTGACTTGCTTGCTGTACAAAAAGAATCATACAAATGGTTCTTAGATCATGCCATTGGGCAGATACTGCAGGAAATATCTCCTATAGACGATTTTACTGAAAAAAACTGGAGTCTGGCCTTGCAAGACTATCGTATTGGAAATCCTACTATTACTCCTGATACCGCACTTCTGAAAGGTCTTACATTTGATGCCCCTCTCTATGTAAATACCGTTCTTACCAATAAAAAAACCGGAAAGTCTCAAAAAGCAGAGGTTTTTTTAGGTGATATTCCTCAGATGACTGAGCAAGGAACCTTTGTTATCAATGGTATTGAAAGAGCTGTTGTAAACCAAGTAGTACGATCTCCTGGCGTCTTCTTTACTGCTACTCAAGATCCTGTTACCGGAAAAACTCTGTATAATGCAGAAATTCGTCCAGTTCACGGTTCATGGCTTGAATTCTCAACAACTCGACACGGAACAATTTCAGTCAAGATCGATCGAAGACGAAAGTTTTTGGCCACCACTTTTTTGCGAGCACTCGGAGTGTCAACAAATGAAGATATTAAAGAAAAATTCCAGAGTGTTGAAGATACAGAGCATTTTATTGAAACAACGCTGGGAAAAGATGAGACAAGTGGTCAAACAGATGCTTCTGTAGAAATTTTTAGAAAAATGCATCCAGGTGAACCTGTTGTTTTGGAAAAGGTTATTGAAAATTTTAATGGACTCTTCTTTAATAACAGACGATACGATTTGGGAAGAGTTGGCAGATATAAGATGAATAAAAAATTAGCTGCAATTGCAGGATTTGCTGCGTCAGATCTGCATGTTCTTACTGTAGACGATATCATCGGTACAATAGCTTATCTTATCGGGCTCAACAGTGGGAAGGGAAGTATTGATGATATTGATAGTTTATCAAATAGACGAGTAAGAAGCGTTGGAGAATTGGTTGCAAGCACCGCATTCCGTGTTGGAATACTCAGACTTGAGAGAAGCATCAAAGAAAGAATGAGCTTGCTCCAACTCGATGCTCCTGTTGCCGTATCAAGCCTGATCAACGCAAGACCAATCATGGCTGCTATTAATGAGTTTTTCCGAACATCTCAACTTTCCACAATTCTGGATCAGACCAATCCTCTTTCAGAAGTAGATAATTTGCGCCGTTTAACCGTTATGGGATCAGGTGGAATTTCCAGGGAACGAGCAGCATTTTCAATTCGAGACATCAATAGCTCTCAATATGGAAGGATTTGCCCAATTCGAAGTCCCGAAGGGCCAAATATTGGCCTTGTTACCTATATGGCTTTGTATTCCAAAATTAATGAATATGGATTTCTGGAAGCTCCCTATAGAAGAGTAATAAAAGAAAAAAGAAATGGTAAAACTGTTATGAAAGCCACTGATGAAATTGTCTATATGGCAGCCGATGACGAGCGTGAACATTACATCACTCATGCAATGGCACTTTCCGATGATAATACCATTACCAATGAACGTGTTGCCGCCAGATATAAAGGAGAATTTATTGAGACGGAACGGGAAAATATTGAATATGTTGATATTGCTCCTCAAGAAGTAGTTGGCACTGCAGCGTCTCTTATTCCATTTGTTAGCCATGATGAGGCAAACCGTGCGTTGATGGGAACTCACATGCAATGTCAAGCAGTACCATTGGTAAAACCGGCAAGTCCTATTGTAGGCACCGGAATGGAGGCTGTTGTATCTGCAATCATGCAGCGAGTTGTAAGTGCCCCTGAAGATGGAGAAGTAAATTATGTAGATGCAACTACAATTGAATTCATCAACAAAAAAGGACAAAAAACAGTTTATCCTATTGCTTCATTTAAAAGAACCTCTGCAGCAACAGCCTATACTCAAAAGGCAGTTGTCCGAGCAGGACAAAAAGTAAAAAAAGGAGATATCCTTATCGATGGTCCCGCCTCGGATAATGGTGAATTGGCTTTGGGACAAAACCTTGTTATTGCCTATGCATCAATTGATGGATTGGGATACGAAGACGCTATCGTTATCTCCGACCGACTAGTGAAAGAAGACATCCTTTCATCAATTCACATTGAAAAATATGAGGCATCTGTTGTTGAGACAAAACTCGGCCCTGAAGAGACAACTCGCGACATTCCCAATGTGGCTGAAGATGGCCTTATGCATTTGGATGAGGAAGGTATTGTCGTTGTAGGGTCAGAAGTTGAACCGGG
Source organism: Saccharimonadales bacterium (SeqCode) (assembly GCA_035479415.1). Taxonomy (GTDB): domain Bacteria; phylum Patescibacteriota; class Microgenomatia; order Levybacterales; family UBA12049; genus JACDET01. The sequence goes on along the minus strand of DATIIS010000048.1, from coordinate 2,872 downwards.
CGATATCATTGTTGGGAAAATTGCTCCAAAAGGCGAAACTGAGCTTACTGCTGAAGAGCGTCTGCTTCGAGCAATTTTTGGGGAACAAGCACGAGAGGTTCGGGATACCAGTCTTCGTATGCCTCATGGAGAACGGGGAACAATTATTGGTGTACAGATCTTAGATCGCAAACGAGGAGATGAACTTGAGCCGGGAACACTTCGCAAAATTATTGTCGAAGTAGCACAATTTAGACATGTAGTTGTCGGGGATAAATTGGCAGGACGACATGGTAATAAAGGGGTTATCTCCAAAATATTGCCGGCGTCTGATATGCCGTATCTTGGTGATGGAACCCCGGTTGATATTGTTATCTCTCCAATCTCAGTGTTGGCTCGTATGAATTTGGGACAATTATTGGAGGCACATTTGGGTTTTGCAGCGCAAAAAATGAACATGAAAATTGGTGCTCCTGTATTTGAATCAATAAAAGAGGAAAAAATTGTTGATTTGCTCAGACAAGCAGGGTTAAGTCAAAATGGGAAAACTGTTCTCTATGATGGCAGAAGCGGAGAACCATTTGAAAATCAAGTAGTCGTCGGTATTGAATATATGATGAAGCTGATTCACATGGTTGAAGATAAGACTCATGCACGCTCAACCGGACCATATTCACTCGTTACCCAGCAACCACTTGGTGGAAAAGCCCAAATGGGAGGACAACGTCTTGGAGAAATGGAAGTATGGGCTCTTGAGGCACATCGAGCCCGATATATCCTGCAAGAGATGTTAACCATCAAATCAGACGATGTAGTCGGTCGTGCCAAAGCATTTGAAGCTATTGTAAAAGGTACCGATATTCCAACTCCGAAAGTTCCTGAATCATTCAAAGTATTGGTCAAAGAACTTCAGGCATTGGGTTTGAATGTTGTCCCCACCGGTGCGCAGTTGTATGCAGATTCAAAAGATACTATAATCGAGAACAAAGCAGAAGAACTGGTGGAAGGTGAAGCAAAAGAGCTTCAAGAAGAACTCGGAGGAGAACAAGTCATGAATACTCAGGATGCAGCAGAAGGAGGAGTAGAAATAACAAATGAATAACGAATCTATATCAGCACAAAGAATGAAAGATCCTACATTTGTCGATTTTAAATCGTTGAATATTTTACTTGCCAATAAGGATGATATTATCGGGTGGTCTCATGGTGAGGTAACAAAGCCTGAGACAATTAACTATCGAACCCTTCGTCCTGAAAAAGACGGACTTTTTGATGAACGAATCTTTGGCCCAACCAAAGATTGGGAATGTTACTGTGGAAAATACAAGAGAATTCGCTATAAGGGGATCATTTGCGACAAATGCGGAGTGGAAGTAACTCTTTCCCGTGTTCGAAGAGAACGTATGGGGCATATCGGTCTTGCAACTCCCGTTGCTCATGTATGGTTTTTCAAAGGATCATCTTCAGCACTCTCCTTGATATTGGATATTTCTCAAAAGAACCTAGAATCTGTTATCTATTATGCATCTCATTTGGTTATCGGAGTTGATGAAGAGAAGAAAAAACAGGCGCTTGAAACATTCATGAAAGCAATTGAGAAACGTCAAGAGCTTCAAACTGAAGAAAAAACAAAAGAATTGGAAAAGATTGACGAAGAAATAGAGCAGAAATTGCAAGATACTGAGAAAAGCAAAGTTCCTCAAGATCAAAAAGCATTGATTCGTCAGGAATTAGACTTAACCAAAAGACAACGTACCGTTCGGTTGAACGAACGATATGAAGGAGAAGCAAAAAAACTTGATGAAATTGCCAATTTGATGGCGACACTGCTTAAGAACCTGAAGGTTGGCAGTGTTATTTCAGAAGATGAGTATTTTAAGCTGTTGGAATATGACATTCCTATTTTCTTCACGATGAAAACCGGCGCTGAAGCTTTGATGGATTTGTTGGAAGAGATTGATTTCAATGCCTTAATCGTTCAACTCCGACAGGAAGCAGAAAAATCAAGTGGCGCCAAATACCTCAAACTTATCAAGAGACTGAGATTGATTGAATCTATGAAAAAAGCAGGAATTTCTCTCTCTTCAGTTGTTCTGACATCACTTCCGGTTATCCCGCCTGATCTGCGGCCAATGGTACAACTAGCAGGAGGACGATTTGCTACGTCTGATCTCAATGATTTGTACAGACGGGTTATTAACAGAAATAATCGTTTAAAGCATCTTCTAAGTCTGGGAGCACCGGAGATTATTCTTCGCAATGAAAAACGAATGCTTCAGGAATCTGTTGATTCATTAATTGATGCATCTCAACGCGGAGTAAAAACCATCGCAGCACCACTTCGATCTCTTTCTGATATGCTTCGAGGCAAACAAGGACGATTTAGACAGAACTTGTTAGGTAAGCGTGTTGATTATTCAGGACGGTCAGTTATTGTCGTTGGTCCTGAACTTTCACTGTCTCAGTGTGGGCTTCCCAAAGAGATGGCTCTTGAGATGTTTAAACCCTTTGTTTTGCGAGAAGTCATTGTAAGAGGATATGCTCCAAATATTAAAAGCGCAAAGCGCTTTATCGAAAAACGACCACCGGAAGTATTTGATATCTTAGAAGAAATCACCAAAAACCACCCGGTTTTGCTCAATCGTGCTCCAACCCTGCACAAACTTGGTATGCAGGCCTTTTTCCCGGTTCTGATAGAAGGTGCAGCAATTCAGCTGCATCCTTGTGTCTGTTCCGGTTATAATGCAGATTTTGACGGAGATCAAATGGCTGTTCATATTCCTCTTTCACAAAAAGCACAGGCCGAGGCAATAAGTCTTATGATGCCAATGCACAACTTGCTTAAACCGGCCGATGGAAGTCCGATTACTCTTCCCAACAAGGAAATGGCTTT
>DATIIS010000047.1:0-10812 GCA_035479415.1 Saccharimonadales bacterium (SeqCode) | reverse complement strand
GATAAATCCACCAACTGTATGGAATGTTCCTGAGCTTTCGCCAGGAAGATGATTGACGTGGAAATTGCCTTTAAATTCTTCAATTGATATCAGTCCATCTACCACAAACGTCCCATCATTTCTTCTCTCAATTTCTTCTTCCTCAATAGCATCATTCATATCAGGGATATCGCCAACGATTTCTTCCAAAATATCAGAAAGTGAAAGGAGTCCAAGGACACTCCCATATTCATCAACAACGAGAGACATATGGACATCAGATTTCTTAAATAGTTCCAACACTTTCCATGCCTGCATTGTTTCGGGGACATAGATTGGCTTGTGAAGGAATTTTTTAAGGTCAATTTCTTCATTTCTTAAAAATGATTTTAGAAGATCTTCGGTGCGAATAATTCCAAGCACTTTATCAAGGCTTCCATTACAGACAGGCAAATGTGAGTATGGATGTTTGATAAGTACGTCACGAAGCTTTTTAAATGGGCTATTGATATCAAGCCAGATAATTTCTTTTTTTGTTGTCATAAATGTTACAAGCTTTTTTGTATCCAGCTGGAACGTTCTTTCAACAATATCTTTTTCTTCGTTATTAAATACTCCTACCATTGCGCCTTCTCTGATGAGCATTCGTACTTCTTCCTCACTAACTGTTGGTTCATCAGAAGGTTTTATTTGTAAAACTCGTAGAACTATATCACTCGAGCGAGTAAGAAAAGTAACTAGAGGGGAAGTGAGATTGGAAAGAGTCATAATTGGACCTGCAATCAACTTGGCAACAGCATCGGGACGAATAATGGCAATTCTTTTTGGTACAAGTTCACCAATAATGAGTGAGAGATAGGTAATACAGGCAACAACAATAAAAAGTGCAATTGGGAAGCTAAAAGGTTCTAAGAAGGGGATTTTGCCAATTGTTGTAGACAAGCCATGAGCCAAAGTCTCTCCTCCAAAAGCACCAGTAAAGATACCGATAAATGTAACTCCGACCTGAACTGTTGAAAAAAATCTATTGGGATTTTTAATAATTTCTAATGCTTTTTGTGCATTTTTATCTCCGTCATTTGCTTGTTTCTGAAGTTTAGATCTGCGAGTTGATACAATAGCAATCTCCGCCATTGAAAATAAACCATTGAGAATAATAAGCAACAAGATTATAATCAGTTCCATAATCGTTTATTACATTTTATAGTATACAACATATACAGTGAGATGAGTACGATATGAATGATCTTTTTAGAAAATTTGCACACACAGTATCAAACGCCGTCGGTAGTTCCTGGGCGTTTATAATAGCTTTATTATCAATTATCATCTGGGCAATAACAGGGCCACTTTTTCATTATTCAGAGACATGGCAGCTTGTGATCAACACTGGAACTACAATTATAACCTTCCTCATGATTTTTCTTGTTCAAAACTCTCAAAATAGAGATGCTAAATCAATGCAGTTAAAATTGGATGAACTTATTCATGCTCAGAAAAATGCACATAATAAATTCATGGCTATTGAAGAGAAATCAGATGAAGAATTGGAAAGAGTACATAAAATAGTGGAAAATGAAAAAATAAGAAGACGAAAAAAGAAGATAAAGAAATGAGTACACCCGGAGGGATTTGCCACAAGGGCACTAACTTCTTCGAAGTGTCGCCCAACAAGTGGACTATCTTCTTCGAAGTGTCGCGAACCATGGGCTTCTCATCATTCTCCAGATGCACACAAAAAAGCTGGAAAATCCAGCTCTTTTTCTGAGTACACCCGGAGGGATTCGAACCCCCGACCCCTTCGTCCGAAGCGAAGTGCTCTATCCAGCTGAGCTACGGGTGCGATTAATTTAATTATGGATAGAGATTAAAGAATTCTTCAATCCTCAACCTTAAATCTTTAATCTAGTAAGAAGTATTTTACCAACTCTACGCATAACTTGCAATTTTTTCATTTTGCGCTTTACAAAGTCATCTTTTTTTAACTAAAATTAGATGTATGGAAAGATCTCGAATCAAATCCAAAGAAGCAAAAAAGAAAGCAAGAAAATCCAAACTTGATCGCATTTATTCCAAAAAGCCTCTTCTTGAGTTCATTGTTGCAGCACTCAGTGTCCCCTCACTTATTCTTATCCTGATCCTCAACTACAATACGATAAAAAGTATCAACAATACCAAACCCACCCCGACACCTGTTCCAAACGTCGCAACTCCTGGCCCAAATGGAAAATTTCCAAATTTCTTCAGCAAACCTATCACTAATGCACCTCAGCCTTCTGGTTCAACTGCTGTAAGTCAGGGACCATGTAACAAACATCTCGGCCCTGTTAGTATTACCTCACCTAATGAAGGAGACACAATCAATAGCAATCCAGTCGAAGTAGATATCTCATACGACAATACAGACTATTGCAGTGCAGTGTGGGCTTACAGTATCAATGGAAGCAATTGGTCCAACTATGATGACAATTCGGTTGCACTCTATAATTTGCCCAATGGACCTGTGAGATTCCAATTGAAAGTAAAAAGTTTGACAAGTTCAGATACTACGACACTAACGCGTGATTTTACCTACACAGGTCAATCAATGGTAACACCGGCAACTGCAAGCGGATCAGCACAATAATAATTCTACGTTATAATTCTTTTACAAATTGCAAAATGTGGCAAGAAGAGTATACAATACAGCAATGAAATCTCAGCTTTACTCTTTGATGAAATTCATCATTGGGCTTCCACTTACGCTTCTTGCACTATTCTTTATTATAAAAACAATCCTCTCACAAGCTCCACAACTGTTGTACAATCTTCATTCAGTGCACGTATTTTTATTAATCTATGGAATTATAAGTTTTATCATTTTTTATTTTGTACGTAGCTATCTATGGTATCGAATTCTCAGATATCAGAATTATACAATTACCTTTCGTGAATCTTGCTATTTATGGTCTGTATCAGAACTCAAACGCTATATACCAGGCAATGTGTGGTCATTTTTAGGAAGAACTATTTTGTTCCAAAAGAAAGGAATTCAAAAAAAAGATATCGCCAAAGGGCTTGTTGTTGAGGCAGAACTTTTTGTTCTTGGGAGTGCGATTGTCTCTCTTCTTGCTCTGCCGTTCTATTTTTCAGGGTATCAAACTGTAGAAAAGTGGGTTATTGAGATTGTGGTTTTAATCGTAACAGTCGGCTATTGTTACAATAAAAAGTTTGTATCATTATTTAAAGGTAAACTATTGAAGATTTTTTCTTTCTTAGTTCCACCATTTTCTTTTGAACAAAATACATTTCTGGTCTGGCTGAGTGTTATTGCACTTTTTTTCTTTGGAATTGGAAATTATCTAACTATTGCATCTGTCGTATATCTAAATCCTCGATTATTCCTTGATCTAATCGGAATCTTTGATTTTGCTTTTGTTGTGGGGTATCTTTCAGTTGTTACTCCGGCAGGATTTGGAGTGAGGGAGGGAATTGTTATCGTCTCCTTAAGTAAAATTACGACTGCCGGGCTTGCTGCATTTGGAGCGCTATTTAGTCGAATCATCCTTATTATTTCTGAACTATTTTTTATACTTTTAAATACGCTTTGGTTTAAGACCAATACCAAAACAATGCAAAGCATTGAAAAAGCAATTACAACATATCCTCAAGTAATGTTAGTCATACTTCTTAGTTCGTTATATATGCTTTATTTCACAATTGTTTCTTTTCTTCGGTATGACAATTTTTATACTGGGAGATTTGATTTGGGAAATATGGCCCAGACCGTCTGGAATAGCCTTCACGGGAGAATCTTTATTCTAACCAACCCAAATGGCACCGAACAAATCTCGCGACTTGCTTTCCATGCCGATTTCATTCTTGTTTTACTCGCACCAATTTATGCATTGTGGCAAGATCCCAAAATGCTTCTTCTTATACAAACGTTTGTAGCGGCCTCAGGTGCTTTTTTTGTTTATATCATTGTTCGAGATATTCTCAAAGATCGTACTATTGCCCTGGTATTTTCTTTTATTTATCTGCTTAATCCAGGTGTTGAACGTGCCAATATTTTTGATTTCCATGCAGTAACTCTTGTGACTACTTTTTTCTTTGCTGCATATTATTTTTTTATGAAGAAGAAATATGTTTGGTTTATTGTATTTGCTTTTCTTGCAGCACTTTGTAAAGAGCAGATTTGGGTGATTATTGCGCTGTTTGGGCTTATGGTTTTCTTCTTTCATAAGAAACGAATTCTGGGAGCCAGCATATTTATTTTTAGTCTCGGAGTTTTTTACTATCTTTTTTGGGTCGCAATTCCTCATGCCTATGGATCTCAGCATTTTGCTCTGGCATATCTTTCTGATTATGGTGCTAATCCAACACAAATTGTAAAAGGTATTTTCTTGTCCCCAGCAAAAACCATAACAACAATTTTTGAGCCGACACGACTTGCTTATCTAAACGATCTTTTTATGCCAGTTGGATATCTTGCTCTTCTTTTTCCTTTCTTTCTTATCTTTGCCGGTCCGGATCTCCTTATCGATTTGTTAAGCAACAATGCTCAATTGCACGAAATTTATTATCAATATACGGCGACAATTACACCATTTGTTTTCTTGAGTGCAATTTATGGAATTGCCTGGCTTCGAAAAACCAAACTATGGTCACTCCATATGAGCACCAACCGTTGGAATTTCTTCTTTATTGTCTATCTCCTTTCCTTTGGACTTTTTACAACCTACAAGATGGGGCCACTTCCTGGAGCAGTAGATCCAAATCTTGATATGTTCACTCGTCAATTGCCAGATAGAGCATATGTAGATACGTTCCTGTCGCAAATTCCCAAAGATGAAAGTGTCGCAGCATCCAATGACATCGGTTCACATCTTTCTCTAAGACAAACTATCTATACCGTGCCGTACGGACTTGATCGAGCTGATGTTATCGCATTACTTATTACTGATACTCAAACAAAAGAAGCTTATCTGAAAGTAAGTAAAGATAAGCATTATCGAGAAGTTGCGCAAAAAGATGACTTTGTTGCATTTAAGAGATTATAAACGGTATACTCCTTTAATCCAAGTTTATAAATAGCGTATTATACTCGAATACTTGATTTTGCCTTAATCACTTTTGCAAAATCGAGTATGAGTAGTATATGATAAATACATGATTCATGTTTTGAAAGCCAATAGGTCTCAAGAGCCTTTTAGTGAACAGAAAGTCATGGATTCTATCATACGAGCCCGCATCCCTCACTCGCTTCGAGGAGAAGTACTAACGCACGTCAAAAGTAAATTATATGATAATATCTCAACACAAGAAATTTATCATCATATTTTGGAGTACCTCAATACGTCTCCTAAGCCATATATCAAAGCTCGCTACAGCCTTAAAGAATCAATTATGCAACTTGGTCCGACTGGATATCCATTTGAAGACTTTATTGCAAGGCTTCTTGAAACTCAAGGATATACAACTCAACTCAGACAAATCCTTCATGGCAAATGCGTCTCTCATGAGATAGATGTAATTGCACAAAAAGATCAGAGAAGTGTCATGATTGAGGCTAAATTTCACAATAGTCCAGGAGTTAGATCTGAAGTACATGTTTCATTGTACACTCAGGCGAGATTTGAGGATATTAAGATAAAAAATCATATTGATGAAGCCTGGCTTGTCACCAATACCAAAACCACGGTTGATGCCAATGCATATGCGCAATGTATGGGCATGAGAATTCTCAGTTGGGATTATCCGGTAGGCGCTGGCTTGCGTGAGCTTATCGAAGAGTCTCGTCTCCATCCCATCACTATGCTCACAACTCTTTCTCAATCACAAAAAATGACTCTTCTTGAGAATCACATAGTACTTTGTAAAGAATTACTTAAAGACCCCGGGCGTCTTGATTTTTTGTACCTTTCTTCCCAAGATCGTGGGAAAGTACTTGCTGAAGTCTCCGCAATTTCTGTTGATGAAGAATAATTTCTCATATTCTTCTTACATATAACTCATCTGCTTCTTACGACTCTACACTATTATAAATATATATGAAGGGAGGTGAGAAATAATGGAACTTTTAGCTTGGATCGCTTTCGGTGCATTTGCAGGATGGATTGCTTCTATGATAGTAGGCACTGGTGAAGGAGTACTCGGCAATATTATTGTCGGGATAGTTGGTGCTATATTAGGTGGATTTATCATGAACGCATTTGGTCAAACAGGCGTCACTGGATTTAACTTCTACAGTTTCGGTGTAGCAATTCTTGGTTCGGTTCTCCTACTATGGATTTACCGAGCATTCGCACATAGACGAGTGTAAGGCCATACTGTGTGAAATAACAAAACTGAGTCCGCGCGGCTCAGTTTTGTGCTATTTGGGGTAGTTCTTTAAAATGCTACAGTTTGATCCATTGACAAACCGTACGTTTGTACGGTATATTTATCGTACATTCGTACGGTATGAGTAGGACTTACATAAAAGAAGCGATTGTAAAATTACGAAAATTCTATCGGCTTGAGAAGCGTCTACCGACCTATGCTGAATTTTGCGAACTGTTTAATTTTTCATCAAAAGGTTCAGTACAGTACTTAGTCGATCAGCTCATTGAGGCAGGAATAATTGAGAAAGGAGACAAGGGTAAACTCCTTCCCAAAAAACTAATTCATATTCCGCATCTGGGAACTATCAAGGCAGGATATCCCATGCCGGCATTTGAGCAAAGAGATGATAGCATCGATGTCTATCAATACATTCACGATACGACGGGAGATATTTATTTTCTGACGGTATCTGGAGATTCGATGATAGAGGCACTTATTGGGGATGGCGATAAAATTATAGTCGACCCCAATAGGCCAGCAAAAAATGGCGACATTGTGGCAGCAATTGTTGACAATGAATGGACTGTAAAATATTTTTATCAAAGAAATGGGAAAGTTGAATTAGTCCCTGCAAATAAAAGTTATCCTATCATCTATCCAAGAGAAAGTCTTGAGATAGGTGGAGTGGTTATCAGTGTTATTCGAAAGTATCACTGAACAATTATTACATATCTGTTATCAAACTTAAGTGGCTTACAACCATGAATTTACAAATAAATGAAACAATCGATGTTATTACCATCTATAAAAAACTCGGCTCCCAAACCTATCTACATAAGATACGATGGAAGGGCCGCTCGTATGTCATCACGAAGATCGGCTACCACCACAAGGTTCGTCAAGGCAATACGCTCTATCATATATTTCATGTTAGCACCGCTTCCTTAGCGTTTAGAGTGAAACATAATACAGACAATCTACAATGGATTCTGGAAAATGTATCAGATGGAAATCCAGGTTAAGCGGTTCTTATGTAACGCTATATAAAATAAACATTATGTACTTTATTATCTATCTTATTAGATATTTAACTAATAAATAAAACAATTGGTATGACTGATGAAAATATCCTCGTTAATCATGCTAAACCTCTGATTATGCATATTGATCTCAATTCGTGCTTTGCCACAATTGAGCAACAGGCCAATCCACTCCTTCGCGGCAAACCTCTTGTCGTTGCAGCTTATGGCACACCAAATGCATTTATCCTTGCACCATCCATTGAAGCCAAGAGACTGGGCATCAAAATGGGTATGAAAGTCCGGGATGCTCAAATGATCTCAAGTCAAGTTGTCGTCCGTACACCAGATCCACCCAAATATCGAGATGTACATATAAAATTCAAAAAGATATTTAGTGACTATTCTCCTGAAGTTATACCCAAATCAATTGATGAGGCGATAATTGATTTTAGACCTGTCAAAAATTTACATACAGATCTCGTTGCCATCGCAAAAGAAATCAAGCAACGGATGAAAGATGAAATAGGTGAGTGGATCTTTTGTAGTATTGGGATTGGCACCAATATGTTCCTCGCCAAGTTAGGGGCTTCATTCAAGAAACCCGACGGACTGACATATATTGATCACACCAATCTTATCGATATTTATAAAAATACAGAACTTCTTGATCTCAATGGCATCAATGTCCGTTATCAAGCAAGACTCAATATCCACGGCATTCGTACCCCGTACGACTTTTTTAGAGCTTCTCAGAAATTGCTTCACAAGCAAGTTTTCAGAAGTGTGATAGGGGCACGGTGGTATGAAAAATTGCGGGGATATGAGGCTGATCAAAAAGAATTTCCGACCAAATCAATCGGACATCAATATGCACTTGACAAACCTACCTCAGATCCCAAAGAACTTTCACGGCTTCTGATGAAATTGTGTGAAAAAATGGGAAGGAGACTCAGGCGAAAAGGATATGTAGCACGTGGTATTCATCTAGCGCTTCGATATCGAGACCATACGTATTGGCATCATGGACAAGTTGTACATCAAGATATGTATACAACATTGGAGCTCTTCAGAAATGCGCAATTTATTCTTGATTCTCAACCAGAGAGTAAGTTGGTTGGACTTATGAGTGTGGCCTGTTACCAATTAAAAGAGTGTAATGATATGCAGCTATCGATTTTTGAGGAGGATATTGAGAAGGCTCATCATGTCTCAGATGCTGCAGATAGTATGAATGATAAATATGGAGAGTTCACCGTCGTCCCCGGGACAATGATAGATATGGATGATGTGATCCTTGACCGAATTGCTTTTGGTGGAGTGCGAGAGATGGAAGGCCTGACGACTAGTTTTGTGGGGTGAAAGCATATAAATCAAATAAGAGAGTTTAAATTTAGAAAGCGTATTTTTCAGCTTTTATTATCTCCAGATAATCGTGATAAAACTTGCGTGCATCTCCAATAAAATCTGTATAGGTTTTTGTTATAAATCCGGATTCATGTAAAGGATTTTGTTGGAGTGTCTCATTAATTTCTCTCCCTACAATATAGCATATAAATTTAGGATTTCCACTTGTACCTGAATATTTTTGTAAAAGTCCTTTGTAACTCATAATCTGCTCTATGTGCTCCAAATTTATTTCGATCGAAGGTCTTTTTATTTCGATAATTACAAGATTTTTGTACCCATTTTCTTGATTATGTCTGTCAGTCATACAAAGAAAATCTGGTCGTCTGTTTGAATTATTATCTTGTGTGTCTTTTTTCCATTGCGTTGCGATAATATTCTTCAACGTCTCATCATCATGTAGCACAGCATAGTTTCGATCTATTAACCAAATATTTGCGCGCAATAAATTGTGAACAGAATCATCTCCTTTTTTTTCATAGGATGAATCATCATGTATTACTTTTTCAAACATCTCAATAAAATTAATCCTCCCTGTTACGTGAGTAACTAGAGAATTAATTGTTGAAAGCTTCAAGTTATCCAAAAGCTTTGAGAAATGTTCTAAATCTCTTATTGGCTGTTCAGCAAGTTTTACGATCACAGAATTAGCAATAAGTCCGCCTGTGGATAATAGTCGTTTTAATGCCTCCTTTTGATCTTCAGGCAGCGCAAGAATATCTACGTCATTTGGTACTTGTGTAAGGAGATCTGGATAGCGCGCAAATATTTCTAACAGTTCTGATTCCTGGCTTATTTTCTTGATCGCTGAATCTATTCCATCTGCAGTTGGCTTTTCACCTATTTCTGGGAGTAATTTTTCTATGGCATCTTTAATCCCAGGCCAGTCACCTTTTTTAATATTATATTTTTGTTCCTCTTTAACACCACCTGCAGCGCTCCAGCTTTTCAAAAGACAAATGCTGTTGTTTTCTGGATGCTTCCTAACATAGCCGACTTGAGCTATAATTTGTCCACTTGACCACTTTTTAATTACAATCGGCTTTGAATATGTATATTCGCTTTGAGGTAATGTTGGTATGTCTACCCATTTCATGAGCTGATTTTACCAAAAACTTACAAAAAAACCTAAGAGTCGAATATTTAAAGAAAATTAATACCCATAATCCTCAATCGGTTCGTTGCCGACGCGGAGGCGGGGGAGTTTCATGATATCTGAAACACATTCATTGGTCCCTGGATCTGTCGTTACTGCTGCGATCATCCCAAGTTGTTGAAGTGTCTGAATGGCTAGATCATTGTATGAACCATACGGATAAATCACGATATCATTTTTGATTCCAAGGTTTTTCTTAAGATCTTGATTGGCAGTTGTTACTTCTTGAATAATTTGTGATTGATCGATAAGTCCGAGTGCTGCATGAGTCGTGGTGTGATTATAGATTCGAGCATAGGGACTTGCAGTCATTTCTTTGAGATGATCCCACGTCATATAATCAGGCTGTCCGATAAGACCCGTTGGGATCATAAAATTCATAATTGCATGATATTTCTTGGCCATAAGAAATCCGTAGGTATAATCATCGATATACCCGTCATCAATTGTTATGACAATACTTTTTGGTGGAAGTGTTTTGTGATTGAGGATGGCGTGGACTAGATCTTCAAGCGCCATGAAATGATACTGGTGTTCAGAGAGATATTTGATGTGCTCTTCAAAAATAGTACTATCTTCAGTCAGTGGTTCATGTCCAAGTTGTGTTGCAATCGATAGTGGCTCAATATGATGATACATAATAACTGGTGTATTAAGACAAAAGTCCTGTGCTGAACCAGATGCAACAATATCAGGAGTTGGACTAAGTGTAGCAGTCGTTGCTGATTGTGTGGAATCATCAGATGTCGTGACAGTTGCTGACACAGTTGCGACTGATGATGTCGATGCGACTGAACTTTGAGAGAGAATTAATTGCTGAAGAACCGAGAAAGAAACCGTTGTCGTAGGTGATGGAGTTATGGTTGGGAAAAGTGTAGGTAGAAGGGGAAGCGTTGGAGTTATTGCAGAATCCGATGCAGAAGTCTCTGCAAAAACATTTTGAAA
>DATIIS010000046.1:0-22424 GCA_035479415.1 Saccharimonadales bacterium (SeqCode) | reverse complement strand
GAAGAAGAAATTGAGAGAAGAAATGATGGGACGTTTGTGGTAGATGGACTGATATCAATTGAAGAATTTAAAGGCAATTTCCACGTCAATCATCTTCCTGGCGAAAGCTCAGGAACATTCCATACAGTTGGTGGATTTATCACCTCTCGACTGGGGCGAATTCCAAAAGAAGGCAATTCATTTACCTATGGATCTTTGAGATTTGAAGTTATGGAAATGGATAACAATAGAGTAAATAAAGTTCTTGTCATCCCTATCAAAAATTGAAGCTAGCTCTTTGAATGAATATAATCGGTAAGTTTTTTTAATGTTTCCACAGGTGTTGATGGCATTACTCCATGTCCCAAATTAAAAATATAGCCATTTGTCCTTGGAAGTGAGGTAAATATTTCATCAACTCTTTTTTTAATAAATGGCCAATCCGCCATAAGAAGTGCTGGATCCAAATTCCCTTGAATTGCTTTTTTATAGTTCAATTCTTTCCATGTCGCGGCAAGTGGCATCCGCCAATCAACACTTATCACATCACAATCAACTGACGCAAAGGAATCAAAAATTGCAGCCGTGTTGGTAGCAAAATGAATAGTTGGAATTTTTTTATTCTTAAGACTTTTAAATATATGTGAAGTATATGGAAGGACAAATTCTTTATAGTCTTCATCACTCAGACATCCTACCCAACTATCAAAGAGTTGTATCGCATCAATTCCTGCTTCAACTTGTGACAATAAATAAGTTATTATCATTTCACTTAATTTTTTCATCAGATGATGCCATGTATCAGGCTGTGTATACATAAAGGTTTTGGTAAATATGAATGTACGAGATGGCTGTCCTTCGATAAGATAACTTGCCAGTGTAAAAGGTGCTGCAGAAAAACCAATAAGTGGCGCACGATCAGCGAGTTCTCCTTTGACGATGTTAATTGTTTTAAATAAATATGGTATATCTTCAATTGGTTGAAGCCGTCGTATATTTTGCACGTCGCGAAGTGTACGGACTGGATACTTTATGACAGGCCCGATATTCTCAACTATTTTTAGATCAACTCCTGCTCCAAGAAGTGGGATCATAATATCAGCATAGAGAATCACAGCATCAACTCCTAAAGAATTAACAGGCTGAAGCGCAATTTGTGCAGCAATTTCAGGAGTTTGTATGATATCTAAGATATTTTTTTTGCCTTTCAATTTATGGTATTCAGGGAGATAACGGCCTGCTTGTCTCATATACCAGACAGGTGTGTAGGTCGTTTTTTTGCCAAAACATGCATCAATAAATGTGGTGTTCATAAATAATTAAGGACTTCTTCAGGTGATTTATAAATGCAAGTAAAAATTGGTGTATCACTCAAAGTGTATTCTCTTACTTTATCAGAACGAAGCTCCATAACCAAACTCTGAAAATCTGGCAGATCATCTGTTTCATACGAAACAATAAATTCCTGATCATCAACTCCATAAGAATAAAGAAGCAATTGAGTTATTTGAGGAAATTTCCGACCGATATCGATATGGCCTTTCATAAGCTCTTTTCTTTTCTCAAACGACAGCATGTGCCATTCTTTTGTTTTGGTGAAAGGGTAAATAATAAGATATGCGCCACCTTTTCTCCCTGTATCCAGATGTGATGATGATGCAGATGAATACTTTGTCGGTCTAGTCATTCCCAAAAGTGTATAGCTGATCTTTAAATACATCCCCAATTTCGTATGCATCAATCTATTAAGAAGGTCTTGTATGCTTTCAAGCGAATCAGATTGGAACCATATTAGAATTGATGTATTTTTTTTAAATCCCAATGTCGCATATGTATAAGTAACAACTTTTTTATCCTTAGAAAGTTCTTTAAGAAATGCTTTTTTAAGAGTTACTTGTCTTGATGGGATAACTTTTTCAAGATCAGAGCTGACATTGAAAAAGATATATGAGTGATATTTCATATAACGATTATACTAAAATTTCTCTCATTTTGACGTACATTCCTTTCTCAGTATATGTATCTGCAGTATAAATATGGTTAAAGCCGCATTTCTCAAGCTCTTTTGTCGTAGTAGGCCCAATTGAAATAACAGGAAGTGAAAATACCATATCGTTTTTTACAGTTTTCAAAAATCCTTTAACAGTTGATGGACTACTAAATGTAAGATATTTTATTTTTTGCTGTTTGATTAGATCTTCGAGTTGTGGATTTTTCTTTTTAGGAAATTCAGTTTTATAAATTATCAATCGTATAGCCTCTACTCCTTTTTTTTGGAGTTCTTTCGCAGTTGTAGAATTTGACAAATTGCCTTGTACTAATAATACCTTTTTCCCTTTGATATTGTTAATCTCTTGACTCAAATTAGCAGATGTAAAATGTTTTGGTCGAAACGATACAGTAAATCCATACTCTTTTACTAATTTTTCGGTACTTTCACCAACAACCGCAATGCTGGTTTTGCCATTGTTAGGAATTGAGATATTGAGATCCGAAAGTGTTTGCATAAAATACTTCACACCATTTTTACTCGTAAAAATAATCCAATCAAATTGCTCTACATTTTTTATAAACTCTCGGTCTTGTTCAGTTAATCGGACTTTCTTAATTGAAATGGTCGGATAAAAAAGCGGCTGTAATCCAAATTGAGGAATATTTTTCATAAGATAACTCCCTTCCTTCTCTGGACGTGTAATAACGACATATGGCCTTTCATACAATGTATACCAAGGTGAACTTTTTTTAATCATGCGGATTCCAAGTTCTTTTCCAAGTGTTATTGGTTTGTTGCTCTTTCCTTCAATTGTTTCTTTAATGACATATTTCCCATCAAGTGATCCTACCATTCCGGTTAATTGAATTGTTTCTTTTTTACAAGTCGCATATGCGCCAATTGGCATGGAACATCCTCCACCAAATACTTTGGAAAATGCGCGTTCTGCTTTTACTGCTCTTAGTGTCTCCAGATGATTTAGTTTTTTTAAACTTGTCAGTAAATCTTTTCTATCCTTTCTCACAACAACTGCAAGAGCTCCTTGTCCTGGAGCTGGGACAATGTTTTTTTCAGAAAAGTATTCGGTGATAACATGTTCGAGATCCAATCGTTTTAGTCCTGCAACAGCGAGAAACAATCCATCATAGTGATGATCTTTCAATTTTTCTAATCGAGTCAGTACATTTCCCCGGACACTTTTTACCAATAAATCTGGTCTTTTATGGAGTAGTTGGGATTTTCGTCTTGTGCTATCAGTACCAATGATTGCTCCTTTTTTTAATTTTTTAAATAACACATTGTTGTCTGAGACAAGTGCTTCTTTTGCATCCTCTCTTTTAGGAATTGCTGCGATCGTTAGGCCTTTTGGTAGTGTTTCTGAAAGATCCTTTAGACTATGAACTGCTGCATCAATTCTTCCATCAAGAAGTGCTTTATCAATTTGCTTGGTAAACCAATCTTTTCCAACTGTATCAAGTGGGACAGGATTCATATTTTTATCTCCTGTTGTTGTGATAATTTTTATTAGAACCTGAATTGATGGGAAAAGAGTATTAATTTGCTTTTTTACAATTTCTGTTTGGATGAGTGCAAGTTTGCTTCCTCGTGTCCCGAGAACTATTTTGTTATTCATAAATTCTTCACTATCTTACAGAAAGAGGTATAAAATTGAAAGATGCATTTGCAAAAAAGTGTAAAGAAAGATAATATACTGATATGTCAGGCTTTCCAACTACTCGTCTTCGTCGATTGCGACAGAATGAGGCTCTACGAAATTTAACGTCAGAGACAACTCTTTCACCCGACCATTTCATTTATCCATTATTTATATCTGAAGAGATAAAAGCACCTATTGAAATCTCTGCAATGCCAGGAATTATGCAGTGGACACTTGCCTCAGTTGTCAAAGAAGCAGAACGTGTTTATCGACTTGGAATTCCTGCTGTTCTTCTTTTTGGAATTCCAAAGAAAAAAGATAGTCTAGGCACACAAGCGTATGCAAAAAATGGAATTATTCAAAAAACAATAAAAGCAATAAAGGCACATGTCCCAAACCTTCTTGTAATTACTGATGTCTGCCTTTGTGAATATACAGATCATGGACATTGTGGTGTCATAGAGAATGATTGCGTTGTTAATGATGCGTCCCTTGATCTCATCACTAAAATGGCTCTATCCCACGTACAAGCAGGCGCTGATATAGTAGCACCATCTGACATGATGGATGGAAGAGTTGGCGCGATTAGAAAAATTCTTGATGAAAATAAACTTGAAAATACTCCGATTATGTCGTACTCATCAAAATATGCTTCAGGATTTTATGGACCATTTAGAGAAGCAGCACAATCAACACCTCAATTCGGCGATAGGAAAACATATCAAATGGATAGCAGAAATGTACGCGAAGCACTCAGAGAAACACAACTTGATATACAGGAAGGCGCTGATATTATTATGGTCAAGCCAGCACTTGCCTATCTTGATGTTATTGTCAAAGTAAAAGAAGAATTCAATATGCCTCTTGCTGCATACAATGTCAGCGGTGAATACTCAATGATCAAAGCAGCAGCAAAGAATGGCTGGATTGATGAAAAAAGAATCGTTATGGAAGTATTAACTGGCATAAAACGAGCAGGTGCTGATATCATCATTACCTATTTTGCTCCTCAAGTTGCTACGTGGTTGAAAGAATAGTTATGAAACAACGCATTTTTGTCATCCTCATGACCTATGGATCTCCCAAAACTATCTCAGCTGTCCCACAGTACTTGAAAAATGTTTACGGAGGACGAGATGCAGATGAAGACAATATAAAAGAATTTAAAAGGCGATATAAATTGATTGGTGGCTCACCTCTTATAAAAATTACCAAAGATCAAGCAAAAGCACTTGAAAAAGAATTAAATGAACAAGCAGTTAATCAAACTTTTACTGTTGAGGCTGGTATGCGTTTCTCAGATCCATTTATTGAAGATGTTATTATAAAAAAAGCACATAAAGCAGATAGTGTAGTCGGAATTATTATGTCGCCACAATATTCTCCAATCATCATGAAAGGATACAGCAAAGAATTAACTGCTGCAGTTGAAAAACTGAAAAATAAACCACAACTTCATATAGCTTCTGATTGGCATGCACAGCCGTATTTTATCGAGGCACTTGCAGAAAAAATAAAAGAATCGCTAAAAAAATTTCCAAAGAAAGAACGAGAAACAGTTCCAGTACTCTTCTCGGCACATAGCATGCCCAAAAGAGTTATTGATAAAGAGCCGAATTATATTGATGATTTGAAGGATACAGCAAAAAGAGTTGCAACACTACTTGGACTTCCCAAGAAGCGATGGATGTTTTGTTATCAGAGCGCCGGACATACTCCTGAGGAATGGCTCAAGCCTGATTTTGCCGATATTATGCCCGAGCTTAAAGCAAAAGGAGAGAAGAATGTTCTTATAGCACCTGTTCAATTTTTGGCAGACCATTTAGAAATTCTTTATGATGTTGGAATTGGCGCAAGAGAACAAGCTGAGGAAAATGGCATACATTTTGAAAGAACTGAATCACTTAATACTTCGCCACTATTTATTAAAGCGCTTTCCAACGTCGTTTGGGACACTCTCGCTTGACCTTCTCCTCAAAACTATTACAATACACACATGGCAAAGATAAAAATAAGGATACAAAGACCGTGGATTCCGTATATTATATTAATTCTTACGCTTACCCTCACCATCCTCTCCACGTTTTATGTAAGTCATGCAACTCGAAATGGAGATAGACTGCGTTTCCTTAATGCTGTTCAGGATACAAATAATAGCATTTCAGATCGTATAAATATTTATATTACATTATTGCGTGGGACTTCTGGATTGTATGCAGCTGACCTGGATATTACTAAAAATAAATTTGATCAATACGTTAATAGATTACATTTACAAAAAAATTATCCAGCATTACAGGGTATCGGCTTTATTCAAATAGTTAATGCAAACGATAAGAGTTCCTTTATCCAAATGATGCAGAATGAAGGAAATCCAGAATTTACAATTTATCCAGAAGGAGAACGCAATACATATTATGTTGTACGATATTTAGACCTTCGTACGGGTCAGCAACCTATTTCAATTGGGTATGACATGGCGGTAGATCCCATACGGCTTGAAGCTATTGATAAAGCTCGTGACACAGGACTGTCTGCAATGTCAGGTAAAGTTAATTTGTTAAGTAAAGGACGTCACAAAACACAAAGTGGATTTCTTATTTTTACTCCAATTTATTCAGGAGGTGAAGTACCTACAACATTGGCAGAAAGACGAGCAAAAATTGAAGGATTTGTATATAGCCCATTTGAAGCTGATTCTTTTTTCCAAGGAATTCTTGGTGACAAAACTCTTCCCCAACTTTTAAATATCCAAATTTATGACGGAACGCAAATAAATGATAGATATATGCTACATAATTCAGTAATTACAAATGATGATGGCAAATCAAATTATAATCCCAAATTTAAAATAACAAAGACTATTTCTATAGCTGGTCAAGTATGGACAATAGAATTTTCAAATCATCCAGAATTTGAATCAGAGTCAGAAGAAGATTTTTCATTTTTTATTTTTATAGGAGGACTTTTTGTAAGTATTATGCTTTTTATGCTTAGTCGTTCTCAATATATTGCCAGGACAAGAGCTGAAAATGTAGCACTCAAACTTCAGTATTCTCAGAAGGAATTAGAAAAAGCCATTGGACTTAGAGATAATTTTATTTCAATCGCATCACACGAACTTAAAACTCCTGTTACAAGTCTCAAAATCTATACAGAGATGCTACATCGTACATTCAGTCAAAAAGGAGACGCCACAACAACTGATTATTTGTCAAAAATCATAAAACAAATTGATAAATTAACACTTCTGATTCAAGATCTTCTTAATGTTGCAAGAATTCAATCAAATCAATTAACATTCCGTATCGAAAAATTTGATCTGAATGTGATGACTCAAGAAGTAGTTGAAAATACACAACAAATTACTAACAAACACAACATACAACTAAAAGGAAAAGTAAATAAAAAGATTTGGGGAGATCGTGAACGAATAAGTCAGGTTTTAATAAATCTTTTGACTAATGGAATTAAATACTCGCCAAAAGCAGATAAAATTATAGTAATACTCAAAGAAGGTAAAGATGGTGCTATTGTCGCGGTGCAAGATTTTGGGATAGGAATAAATAAGTCACATCAGAAAAAGATATTTGATCGCTTTTACAGAATTAATGATATAAAAGAAAAAACATTTCCTGGACTTGGTATAGGCCTTTTTATCTCTCAAACAATTATCAAACGTCACGGTGGAGAAATAACAATTAAAAGTGTGCCAGGGGAAGGGTCAACTTTCCAATTTACTCTACCTTTAAAAAAAAGCAAAGCTTTATTTAAAGAATCGCATACTCTTTAGCAGGCTTCCACTGAGAGGATCTTAAATCAACTTTATCCTTGTTAAATGCCACGCCATCTTTAAGCAATTTTTCTTTTTTTGTAATTATCCCCTCACCTGCTGAGTACCCAGTAAGACTTCCATCTGATGCTACAACCCGATAGCAAGGAACAATCTCAGGAATTGGATTAGTTTTCATACACATTCCAACTGCTCGTGCTGCTCCAGGACTTCCTGCAAGTGCTGCTAATTGACCGTATGTTGCTACTTTGCCTTTAGGAATACTTTTTGCGATTGCATAGATTTTTTCTTTAAAGGTTTGTGGAGATTTCATGCAATACAATATTACGACTTATTTCCCCAATTTTCAAGAGAGCGAAAAACTCCTCTGAGAGATTTGCCTTTTTCTGTAAGATTGTATTCAACATGTAATGGGACTTCAGCATAGACTTTTTTTATAATAATTCCATCTTTTTCGAGTTCCCGCAAACGCTCGGTAAGAGTTTTAGGGCTTATCCCAGGAAGAGCTCGTTGTAATTCTCCAAATCTTTTTTTGCCTTCAAAAATATTGTGCAACAGAAGCATTGTCCATTTTCGGCCAACAATTTTTAGTGTTTTACTAACTGCGCAATCAATGTGTGAGTCTTGTACCTTATCCATACTTTACTTTTTGTAACTACTTTACATAATGAAGTTACTTTGTTAGTATACCATAAGGAAGGGGGTGATACAACATGCAATGGGATACACTCGTAAATTCAGATTCACTTACAAAAACAATTGATGCACTCAAACAAAACGGCATCGAAGCAGTAGTTGTTGACTCAGCCAAAGAAGCAAAAGAAACAGTTATAAAAATGTTGCCTGAAAAGGCAGAAGTTATGACTATGACGTCAATAACTCTTGAAACTTCTGGAATTACTGACGTTGTTAATACATCAGACAAATTTGTTTCACTCAGAGATAAATTGGCACAACTTGATCGAGAAAAAGATAATCTCGAAATGCAACGAGTTGGTGCTGCACCTGAATGGACACTTGGTAGTGTTCATGCAGTAACAGAAGATGGAAAGGTTATTATCGCTTCAAACACTGGAAGCCAATTGCCAGCATATGCTTATGGTTCTTCTCATGTAATATGGGTTATCGGTACACAAAAAATTGTCAAAAATCTTGATGATGCAATGACTCGTATTTATGATTATGTTTTGCCCTTAGAAACAAAACGAGCTCGTAAAGCATATAATTTACCTGATAGTTTTAACAGCAATGTAAGTAAACTATTGATAGTAAATAAGGAAGTTAATCCTACTCGATTAAAGATTGTTTTCGTGAAGGAAAAATTAGGTTTCTAAACAGATATTTGTTTTATAGCTCACGTGTAGTATACTTGATTTTAAACAGTACTAGTTTTAAACTATACCTGAGCTATATGCAAACGTATATTACTAATCACAATTCATGAAAATAGCTATTCTCGGTGGAAGCTTTGACCCACCTCATCTTGGCCATATACTTATTGCACGACAAGTTATAGAGCTTGCGCATATGGACGAGGTTTGGCTTATGCCAAATTACAGTACTTCTGCACATCATGCTGTTTTTCAAAAAAAACTCTCCCCTGTCGAAGATCGTCTTATGATGGCGACATTATTGGAACAAGAAAAAATAAAAGCATCAGACTTCGAAATAAAAAATAATCAAAAAAGTCTAGCAATTGTTACACTTACCTTACTTTCAAAGCAATATCCAGAACATACGTTTTATTGGATTACAGGAAGCGACAAATTAGAGACATTTCACCTATATGATGGTTGGCAAGATATCATCTCAACATACCATCTTATTATTTTCCCTCGTGAACATATGCTTTGGCATCTTGAAGATAGAGTGAAAGAATCTTTACGTATGCAAACAATTCCAGAAAATATTATTATTTTACAAAATAAAGAACTTATGTTGACCAATATCTCCTCAACTATTATTCGCGAACGAGTTAAAAAGAATTTACCAATTGATTTTCTTGTTTCCCAAAAAATTGAGGACTATATAATTACACACAAACTCTATGTCTAACGACTTACTTACCATCGATCCACAAAAAGAGAAAGATAGGATAATTACTTTTCTCAAGGACACATTTGAGAGCCAACACATTTCAAAAGCAGTAATAGGAGTCTCTGGTGGAATTGATTCTGCTGTTTCATTTGCACTTCTCAAAGAAGCATGTAAGCCAGAAGATATACTTGTTGCCCATTTATATTATTTCGAATCAAAATTTGGAGAGATGGAAAAATTTGTAACTGACTGTCAGATTCCACAAAAAAACATATATCACATTTCAATTAAGAAAGCGGTCGATATAATTGTAGAACTTCAACATATTGAAGAAGATGAATTAAAAAATGTGAGAATTGGCAATATTGCAGCGCGCGTACGAATGATTGTTCTGTATGATTTGGCAAAAAAGACAAATGCTCTTGTCTGTGGTACAGAAAACAAGTCTGAGAATTTACTGGGTTATTTTACACGTTTTGGCGATCAAGCATCAGATATTGAGCCTATTGAACACTTATATAAAACACAAATTGTTGCGATGGCAAAATTTCTACATATTCCGGAAACAATTATTACGCAAGCCCCATCGGCAGGACTTTGGGTTGGACAAACAGATGAAGGACAATTTGGATTTTCTTATGAGGAGGCAGATCAAGTACTTTTCCTCCATTTAGAGAAGAATGTTTCTGTTGAGGAAATTGAAAGCGAAGGATATCCAAATGCTAAAAAGATTATTGATTGGCATACTTCTTATCTCTTTAAACACCAAACTCCATATACTATTAAATAATTATCTATGCAGATCTTTGAGAAGAGTAGGTCGCATACAATAATTCTCCATATTGTGAGGTAGTATAAAAAACCACCACCAACTTGCAACTAAAAGTATAGCAACGAGAATCAGTCGCTTTTTTCTATTTCCATGAATGAGAAATTGATATATTCCATACAATGAAAATGCGCTATATGGCAACCACAAATAGATACATTTCACTAAAAATGAGACATCTGGATCAACAATAATTTCAATAAATGGTAGAACAAGAAGCATAGCAAGAGCTAGCCAATGATATATTGTTTTTTTCTTATGTGAGATAAGATAATAAAATCCGGCGAAAATTCCAAAATACCCAACAAGAGAAAACCAATTAGTCCCAAATCGCACATCCCAAAACTGAAGATATATCCGTAAGACATCAATGGGAATTTGAATAAATTTATTATGAAATACGTGAGCGACTTTAAGAAGATGACCTGTAAATGGATTAATTGATGTGTCAACTTGATAGGTTATATTGATTGCCTTAAAGTGAAATATATCACTGAAATTGACACAAACAAACCACATCTCAAGTGTCAGTAATTCTATAAGTGCTGCGAGTGCAAGTGCTAATCGTTTCATTTTAATTCATGTAATTGTGCAAAGACATCAGGATTTACTTTTTGAGTGTAAATACTTGCAATTATGTCTGTTTCATTTTTGTATCCAAAATAAGGACGGATATAGAGTACTTTATCTTTTTTCCATGACGTGGGTTCGTTCCAATTAGGAGAGACCATCTGAAAAGAAATAGAATTATCATAAAAATGGAAATAAACAGGCGCATACGAAAGAGTTGTATCAATAACAATATGCTTGTATTGGTTTTTTACTTTTGATGTGGCAAGAACAAGTTGTTTATACCCTGCTCCCCAATCTGGTAAATTATCTTGAGGATAATTTACAAAATAAAATTGAAGGTAATACGCAAATTCAAAAAGAGCAAATAGTGCAACAAGTGCTATCATAAGGACTTTAAATTTGTATTGTTTTATTTTATCCAAAAGAAAAATAAATCCAAGCGCCACAAATATCATACAAGGAATTACCATTGGAAGTGCACGAAGGGCGTGAGGACTTGGTTGAGCGACTGCTCCAGCAAGTGGGACAGATAAAAATAGAAGAAAAGTCGCATATTTAAGAACTGATTTAGGAGTTTTAAGAAGAAAATAAATCCCACTTAAAAAGAACGGTAATTGCCACCTATAAAGCTCACCAAAGTTTTGTACTTGATGTCTACCAATGCCATCTCCAAAACTAAAGAAATAATCCAAAGAAAAAAATGATAAATAATTACTTATATATAATAGTGGATAGACAAGAATTTTTTGATAAAGAAAAGTAAATTTTAACTGGCTAAATGCAGAGGTATCGGAAAATCGCTGTGCACCTTCAGTCGTTATCGAAAATATTATGACAGGCAACGATAAAACGGCTATCCAAACAATCAAATATAATGAATTTTTATTCTTGTACCATTTTTCAATAAATGCAATAGAGAGAAGAGTTAGAGGAGCAATCACACGAAAGACATCATAGGTGTACATAGTCAAAACAAAAAAGAAAAGCGAAAGAAGTATAGGTAAGGTTTTACGATTCTTTTTGAAAGCAACAAAAAAATAGCATCCCACAAGATAAAAAAATGTTGCAAGATTTACTTCAAATCCACCTCTTGAAAATTGTAAGTGCCATGTCGATATGGCAAGAAAAAAAGATGCGAGTAAGGGTAAATAACGCAATTTCTTTTGGAGATTTTTATCTTTCTCAAGCTCAAGTAATTTTTCTAGAAACAGATACAATACAAAAATAGTAAGCGTTCCCGCAATAACTGAAGGGATGCGAACAGCAAATTCATTTTCACCAAAGACAGTCATCGCTCCAGCCACTGAATAAATATATGTAGGCATTTTATAATCACCAAATGACTTAAACCACAAAGGATGGACAATACCATATTCATCTTTGCCGGTGGTCAGAACACTATACGCGTTGTAACCGATAGATGCTTCATCAATATATAGTCCAGGAGGATCGTTGGAGACGTCAATAAAGCGCAAAAAGAAGCCTAAAAGAAAAATAAGTGATAAAAAAAATAATTTATATTTCACACCTGGTACAAAATAATTTCGGGATTAATTAATCTCTACAATTGTAACATGTGCCTTATACAATGTCACTTGACAAAAGATGTAATTTATCGATAGGCTTTATACCCATATGAACAAAACCATCAAACGAAAAATTACTGCTAAAAAACCACTATCTTGGGCTGGGAATTACAGTTATTGGGCCAGGAACACCGACTGTTCCTGTTGCCAACACGCCAGGTGTAACTGCTCCAACACCAACTCCAATCGTCCCAACATTTGGTTCCATCGGTGATTGTCATCAAAATGGAACTTGTCCAACAACAGGCCCATCAAAAATCCCATCCGTTATTGTCCCCACAAATAGTACTCCTTCAACAGGACCTGTGCCATCAATCCCACCATCACCATGTAACTCAACTCAATCTGTGAACGCACAACAGCATTCACAATCTATAAACAATATCCTTCTTCAACTTATACAATTTATGCAGTTGCTCCAGGGAACTTCTCCTTGCTAAAAAAAGCATTGCACTATACGTCTTAGGCCTAAGAACTATTTTGCTTGTGAGCCACCAGCACCACACTTGGAACACCTCTTCTCGAGTCTCCTTATACTATACGAAATATTAAAGGAACTCGGCTTCACCTATTACAACGGTACTGTTTCAGTAATCGAATTAGCAAGGAAAAATGATTAAGTACTGATCTTTGCTATAATGCTAGCTAACATATGCGTGGACATGAAATAGCACAAACAGAACCGCAAGGTTTCCATAAAGCAATAGATGGAGATGGTGATCCTTATCAGTATATTATTAGACCCGGTGGACGCCATCTAGTTGTGCATACGAAAGGTAGCCGGGAATATCCAGCTTTTTTCTATCTTCATGGAAGTCCTGGTTGGGGTGGGGGGCCTATGCCTCGTCCAGCTAAATTGGAAACAGACAGAATGTACATGATCGCGCCCACGCGCCCGGCGTATTATTGCTCAGATGAACAACCAGATAGAACTTTTGCGGATACTGCTGATGATATTGCGGCCATTGCGAAAGAGCTAGGGATAGATAAATATTATGTTATCGGACGTTCAATCGGAGGACTTCATGCACTTGCGACACTCAGCCGAAACGGAGATGCAGTTCTGGGAGCTGCCCTCCTTGGCTCCATGGCTCCTCCTGAAACATTGGATCCAGCAATGTGGACTGATGGAATGATACGCGGAAATGCCAAATTACTTGAAATGAGTGATCAAAAAGTCATCGACGATTTTAGAGAACTTGGCAGACTTGCAGCCTTTGAGAATGACGACTTTAGAAAAGTTCCCCCCGACCTCTCTGAGAGAGCAAGAGATGAAATACGAAGACAAAGCATTGCACCTTTGCTTCAAACAGCATATCGGAAAGCCTACGGTAAAGACGGTATGGGATGGCCGTATGATATATTAGCGCTCAAGAGAGGAATGGGAGATTTACTGAAAAATATCGATGGGCAAAAAGTTCTTTTATACTACAATACTGAAGATCAATATACTCCCTTACAACACGGACACACACTTCACCGTCTGCTTCCAGGGTCTCAATTATATGTTAACTATGGTCTTGTCAATAACGATTACCGTGAAAGTCTGAAACGCGAGGATCCCCAATCACTTTTCCTAGAAAATTATGATACACATTTCGGCGGGTTCAACAATCTCTTTTTTGCTGCAGCAAAATTAAAAACCAATAATCGATAATGGTTTTTAATTAAAATTAGTGAATGAAAAATATAAGTGTTCGAATCCCTTTAGGCGAGAGGCTAGAAATTACGAAAGAGAAATATTTTATGAAGCCTAAAACAAAGCTAAAATTAGTTTCAAAATCAAAGGACGCAAAAAGTGAGCCCCTGGGGATTCGAACCCCAAACCAATACCTTAAGAGGGTACTGCTCTACCGTTGAGCTAGAGGCCCATTACTCGAAAAAAGCTAAATTCAGAATTATAACCCTCATATTGTACCAAAATTACTCAATTCTGTCATATAGTAACAAGATCTCTTGCACAGCTTTTGCAAAACATATACTATGAAATAAGGAGTATCGTACCTGCCATGCAACATAAGAAGATAATAAAGTCTCACTACCATATCATTTATCCGGTATTCCTTGTCATCTTTCTTACCGTTGGCGTAACAGTCGCCCTCACTCAGGCACAAACATATCAAATATTTAATACACATGCCGCGACCACGAATTGTACCGTTCCTTCAAGCCAACTCGCAATAAAAGCGCAAGAACAAGAACTTTTTGATGACATAAATAAATATCGAGTCCAGCAAGGTGTAAATGCGCTGTCATGGAACGATACGCTCAAGCAGTCTGCCGCATGGCAAAGCTCAGATATGTTGGCACATAATACGCTTAGTCATACTGATTCTCTTGGCAGAACTCCGGATATTCGTCTCGCAAATTGCGGATACAATATTCAAGGAGGCTATGGAGAAAATATCGCTGACCAAACTCTTTCTGCAGGTGTTGTCTTTTCTGCCTGGCAAAATGATCCACCACACAACCAAATTCTTCTCAGTCCAAATTATACAATTACTGGAATTGACATGGAGCAAAATTCAGCCGGTCATGCCTTTTGGACTATGGATCTAGGAAAAAATATAATTGACGCTCAAGAAACAATTGTCCCAACTCCAAATACAACTATTACGACTTCTCCAGGTGGAAATGGTAATCAACCAACGAGCACTCAACCAACAAATACTCAACCCACAAGCACTCAGCCATCAGGAACCCAACCATCAGGGACTCAACCATCAGTTGTGGCGCCTTCCAGTGATTTTAAACCAACTACTGGACCTGTTGCTGCAGATATGCTCATATCAGTTACTGTCATGATCAATGGCATAGGCAAAGATGGCAATGTAACGCCAAAACATCTCACAAGAAAAGTAATAGCCTATGTCTATGATGCCACTGCTGCACTTGTTAGTACTGGGACAGGATTTCTTAATTACAACAATAATGGTGCATTCACTGGAGTAATTCATCTCGGGCAACTTGCACAGGGTCCATATCTCATCAAACTAGCTAGTGCAGATACTCTGCAAGTCCTGGCTCAACCCGCATTTCAGACACTTTATATTAACAAAGAAAATGTTATTCCACCGGTAACTCTCTATCAAGGAGATCTCAATTCAGACAATGTTTTGGATATCAACGATTACAATTCAGCACTCCCCTGCTTCCAAAGTAACAAGTGTGCCGATCCAGCACTTGATTTTAATGATGATACGACTATCAATGTCCTTGATTACAATTTGTTACTTCAAAGTTATGAAGTATTGCATGGAGATTAAGTAGCATATGACAAGACACAAACACTCTAAAAAACAAATACTTAAATTTTTTACTCAATATGGAGTTCATATTTGGGCAATTTTATTAATTGCCAATGCTGTTATGGTATACACGTATCATATTGCAAGTCATGCTGCTGGGAAAAATGATACGACAGTAGCAGTCATCAGTGGAACACCTTCTCCATCGTTAGCAGTATCCGGTAGCCCATCAGGAGCTCCATCAATCGCACAAGTGTCACCTTCAGCTGCCCCAGTTGGCCCTACAATTAACCTAACATTTACTGTTCCTGGAATTGGAAGTGGCGGTGGAGTTATGAAGCCTGTCCATACCAAAAGAAATGTTACAGTATATTTATATGCACCAGATGTGAATTCAATGGATCCGACGGTGAATCCACTCTATACTATCCAGGGATCAGCTGTCTATGACAATAACTCAGCAAGTCCTACCTATACAAGCTTTATTAATCCTTCATTTGATTTAGGAAGCAGTGTAACAGATGGAGAATATCAAGTTGCTTTTAGAACAGATCTATCATTTACCACATTGGTTAAAGCAAGCCCAACAGATCTCGGTGGTGAAGTCTTTTCATTAAATTCAGGAGGCGTTCCAGTTATTCTTCCATCACAACCTGTTCTCATGGGAGATAGTATCCCAAGTGGGAACAATTATTCTTTTACCATTAATGATTACAATGCTTTTATTAATTGCTATGGTGATAAAAATACAACAAATAGTTTTTGTATAGGGAAAAATTATGCAGATTTCAATGACGACGGTATTGTCGATGGTATTGATTATAATATTCTTATCAGATCACTGGGTGGATTGGTACAACAAGGACAGACACTACCAACAATAACACCAGCAATAATTAAGCCTTCAAAATCACCCAGACCAACTTCATCAGTTAAGCCGACCGCTCCACATTCCAAGACCACACCTACCGCAAGTGCCTCATCAAAACCCACGTCTTCAAAAGGTGGCGGCGGCGCAGGAATTATCGTATTCCTTTTACTTCTTATTATTCTTGGTGGAGTTGGTGCATTCCTTTACTTCAAAAATCCTAGCGTTCATGCGCTTATTAATTCACTTATTCATCTCTCCCCTACAGGTACTCCTGAAGCAGCCCCGAGTCCTACTGCATCTGAGGAAGCTCCAGCCGAAGAAGTAGCAACAGAGACAGAGACACAGTCATCAACTCTAAAAGAAACCAAAGAACCAGACAAAACACCTGAAACTCCTAAAGTTGCTCAACCAGTCGCGCCTGCACCTGTGGCATCTGCCGCTCCTCAAGCAGCTGGAGAAGAAGAAAAGGACTGTTACATCAAAACAAAAGGACCAGATGAAGCTGGTACAGGTATGTGGATTTTATTAACTGATGATAATGGCGCAGTTAATGCTCATTATTCAAAGAAAGATGTCAAAGATGGTTTTGCCAAAGTAAAAGGTGTTATGAAAACAGAAAATGGCAAAACATTTATGGAAGTTACCTCAATTGCGCCGGAAGATTAGGCAGCAATCAATTCTGTTTCTTTTTCTTCGGCATCTCCTGAAAGAACCCGTTGCACATCTATACTTGTTACTTCTTTACCACTGTCTTCACCTTTGGCAACAACTGCTGGCATACTTTCAATTACTGACAGTCCTGCATAATATGCATCCGGTTGATTGACCAACATATCGTTACCCATAAGAGTATGTCTCCAATCAATATTGGATCCATCGGTTGACTTCCCGAACTGAAGAATGAGTGTACTATCAGTAGATTTATCTTTTTTGGAAAGTCCGGCCGCAATTACTTTGAGTGGTAATACAGTCTCAAAATCAAATCTTGGAAAAGCTGACCTTACAGCTTGTGCCCATTCTGAAAATCTTCTTTTTTGGACAGGCTCTTCTACTTTGTAATGGAGTTTTGGCCTATTTTCTGGATGATATGTCTCTTTTACCCAGGTCATAATTCCAATAAACCATCCTTGTTGAGTCAATCGTTTCTTGATCCACATATTTTTTTCTGTTTCTGTAGCAGGTGTTTGAATTTGTACTGCAGCCATATCTGATTGAATTCTTTGTTGAACTGCAGTTTTTTGTACTAGCTGAGTTTCAGGAACTGTTGATAGTTGCTGAATAAGCACAGCTTCAGGTTTGGTTTGATTCTCTAATTGCGCAGTCACCTCAGGTTGAACTTTAATGCTAGGTATTGTTGCAAGCTGTTGTTGTCTTTTTGTTTTTTTCTTTTTATCAAGCAGTTGGTCCCAATCAATATCTGGCGAAAGGATTCTTTTATCACCGATTGTAAAAATTGTCGTTAACTTTTTTTTCAAATGTTGTATCTCATCAGGCAAATGCTCTTCCCAATCACGAAGAAGCTTTACTTTCTGGACAATTAATACCATTAAGCCTTCATCGTCTTCATGAACATCAGGATAGATCTTATCAGGTCGTAATTCTTGAATTCCTGCCATTCTTCGTGTTGTTGTCCTTACCCTCTTAGTTTCTCTGGCAACGTATTCTTGTGGTGCATCTACAATAGGTGCTGCCATTGCTTGTCTTTTGAAATTTATTTCAGTGAGTAAGTCACCAAATTCTTGACCGGAAGTTCTGGGCTTCTCTTTTGACATAAGCCTTGTGCCTCTTTTTGTGTCAATATGTAATTGAGGCAAAGTTTCTGTTCTTGTCTGATTTGTAATAGTTTGATTTGGAACTGGCTCTACAGGATCTGTCCTAACAACTGTTAATTCTTTTTGAGCAGGCATTGTTTGCTTCTCAATAATTCTTGAAAGTTCTGTTCTTATTGCGTGTTTTTGAAGTTCAATCTGTGGAGTCAGAATAATTGGTTCAACATGTCGGATTGGTTGGACTTGCGGCAGATCTACAAGTGGCGCATATGAAATTTCTGGCATTGCAGGATAATATAACTGCGGTACTTTATCAACTTGTGGCAATTCTCTCTTTTGAAAATCTACGATTTGGACATTGTTCGCAATAGTGTCTGGGACAATATGTGAAACTCTATTATGTTGTGTCGGATCAAAAGGTGAGAGTTCTCTCATTTGACTTGTCGTCATTGATCCTTGAGTATCTGGATTTAAGACATGCTGTGGATCTATACTGTATGGCCTCGTTTCAGGAAATCTCTTAAGTTGTTTAAATGGAAGTTTGTTCTCAAGTTGTGGAACTGGTGTTGCACCAATTTCAGACTTTGATGAAACTGGACGTGGCATTTCTCCTACTCCAGCACTTGCTAATTGCTGAGGTGCGAGTGTTGATGCTTGTCGTTGTGCAGTATCAGGACGAAATTCTCCAAGATTTCCAAGGAACTCAGATCTACTTGTTGTTACTTGAGGTTTTGAAATTGTTGAAACCATCTCATATCCACTTCTTCGAGATGGACTACCAAATGGTCGTGTTGCTGTTGTAACTGATCTTTCAGCACCTCCTACTCTTGATGATCCAACAGAAATTGATCTTGGGGCAGATATTATTTTTACTGATGTTAGTCCTTCTTTCATATCTAAAAAATAGTTATTTAATTCACTATTTCTGCCGTTATTATAAAAAGAGGAGCCCAAATGAGCTTGATATTATCCTTATATTAAAATTACAAAATAAGGCTAAATTACCAACTTTATAACGCCATGTGAGGCTTTTATAACCATTTTATAAAGTATCAATATTTTTAAAAGTTATACTAGGATCATACAAGGAGGATAAAAAATGTTTTACTTTATCACAAACAACTATCAAACAAATCACAACGCAAAGAATTGGCAAACAGTCCTTGAGAGAAAAGAAATTGAACGCAACAATTTTCATGCAACTGGCAATATTAAAAAAGCTAAAGAGTTTGTT
The DNA here is from genome assembly GCA_035479415.1 of Saccharimonadales bacterium (SeqCode). Classification (GTDB taxonomy): domain Bacteria; phylum Patescibacteriota; class Microgenomatia; order Levybacterales; family UBA12049; genus JACDET01. The sequence continues at coordinate 2,855 of DATIIS010000046.1, read as the reverse complement.
AAATTAATTGAAAGATTTAACTCACAAGTAACGTTTGTTCAACCACAAGAACTGCCACTCTTTTCAAAAGAATCACTTGCTGTCCCGTTATATATAACTAATTAATAGGAGCTTTGAGGAAGAAATTTTTCAAGGTTAAATGACGTTCTATGAAGATCACAAAGTCCATGTTGTCCAATTGCTTCCCGATGTTTTTGAGTACCATATCCTTTGTTGGTAAAAAAATCATAGACTTCATAATTTTTATCAGCATGAAACTGCTCCATAAGTTCATCTCGATAGACTTTGGCGATAATCGATGCTGCGGCAATTGAGATACTTATCCCGTCTCCATGGATAATTGGAGTTTGATTGCCTTTTTGTAGTGCTTGAATATAAAATGCATCGATGAGGATATGGTCGGGACTGACTTTTAAACCACTTATCGCATTTACAAATGCTTGCTGTGCAGCTTGACCGATGCCAATATTATTAATTACAAAAACTGAAACTTCAGCAATTGCATATGCAAGCGCATGCTTTTTAATAATCTCAGAAAGCTCTTTTCTGACTTTTGGTGATAGTTTTTTACTATCGTTAATTTTGTCGGTGACATCAAATCCCTGAGGCAATATAACAGCAGCTGCAACAACAGGCCCTGCAAAACATCCCCGTCCTACTTCATCAACTCCGGCAATATGTTGCAAACCGGAACTCCAAAGTGGCAATTCATATTCAAAAGTCGGCTTCGTTGGTGGTGACTTTTTCATCAATGAGGAAGGTCTCACTACCCGCTATTTCGGGCAGATTTGGAACAATTGTCTTGAGTTCTCCATAAAAATTGATTGTATTGCGATCTAATTTTTCAATAATAGATTCTTGTTTTTTCCATTTAAGAATTGTTGAACGTTTTTCAGCTTCAAGAAGTGAACGCAATACGTTGATATTGTCAAAATGTGATTGCATACGATTTCTAAATGATTCACTCATCATATAATCACGAATTTGTGACCATTCTTCCTCTGTGTGATTTGCTGAAGATTTAACTGAAGCAATTGAAGTGATAAGAAATCTAACATACCTGCAGATATTGATTGCGTGCTCATAGGTCGTAATCCAAACGCCTTCTTTACGATCAAAATTATGTGAATCAGCGGGAAGAACTTGCGAGACAAGAATTGCTTCTGTCGCATCAACTCGTCCCATGTCTTCTTTTAGTTTCAATAGCCATCCTTTACTCCATGCTTTTGTGCGTTTTGTTTCCCAAAGAATTGTCCCGACCACTTTGTCTCGAAAACGAATTTTCTGCCAAATATCTCCACCTTCAACACCTTTTGGAACTGGAAGAAATTCATCAGTTGGGAATGCTTCTTTCAATTTCTCCTCAAGATGTAATTCAAGTGCTTCACCTTGTAATTGTTGGGATCCTTGTTCCAATTTTCGCTGAAGGTCTTGATTTACTTTTCTCAATTGTTCAAACTGTATTTCGTTCTGTTTGAATTTTAACTCATACTCTGACTCAACTTTCTTTCTCGCCTCTTCTTTTATTTTCTCTTCCATTTGCTCTCGCTCTTCTTTTTCTTTGGCGAGCTTTTCAGCCATTTCTTTTTCACGCTTTGTTGCCTCTTCTTCACGTTTGCGGGCTTCTTCCTCTTTCTTTTTTGCAGCCTCTACTTCTTTTTCAGACTCTTTCAAACGATCTTTATTTGCCTGCTCAAACTCTAAACGTAATTTTTTTTCATGTTCTGCTTTCGCAAGTTCTTTTTCTTTTTCGAACTGGAGTTTGAGATTTTTTTGTTCTTCTTCACGAATTTTATCTTGGAATTCATGAGTAATAGCTTCTGAGAGTTCAACTTGTTTTTTACAGTGAGGACAAAGGATGGTGTTCATGTAGATAACATAATACTCTTGCCTTTTCTCAAATGCAAGGGATCGTCCTTCTATGATAAAATGAGTGTGAACTTGCCTATGAAAACAATTCTTCGCTCTTTTGCAATTTATCTTCTCGCACTTTATTTCATTCCTCAAATTGTCCCAGGATTTACCATTTATGGAGGCTTTCCGACACTTATTGTTGGATCTATTGCTCTTGCTCTTATGTCACTTATTCTCAAACCAATTCTCAATATCATTAGTTTCCCTATCAACTTGCTCACCATGGGACTTTTTTCAATTATTGTTAATGCAATTATTCTCTATCTCCTTACAATATTAGTCCCAAACATAACAGTTCAGCCTTTTACTTATCCACGAGCTCATATATATGGATTTATAACTCCTATTATCGCGTTTGATACTTTTTTTGCCTATACGTTTTCCGCCTTTATTCTTTCTTGCATAAACACTATAATACGTTGGTTAATGAAATAAGTTATTATGAAACGTGTTGTATGTCTAGGTGGCGGAAGTGGTGGAACAAGTACGCTCCTTCGAGGCCTCAAGAATCATAATTTCCATCTGACCAGCATAACGTCAATGGCGGATGATGGAGGCTCCTCGGGTAGACTTCGAAAAGCTTATGGAATTATGCCTCCTGGCAATCTTGTTTCATGTATCGCCTCACTCATCCCCGATGATAAAAAAGAATTAGCAGAACTTATGATGTTCAGATTTCCAGGCACGAAAGAAACCAATAAAATTCTTGATGGACATAAATTGGGCAATCTCTTTATGCTCGCAGAAATGCTTCGGACCAAAGATATCTACAAAGCACTTGCCGTCACACAACAATTGTTTGGTGTTGAGGCTAATATCCTCCCTGCAACTGATGAGAGGACAAGGCTTAGTGCCATAACAGTTGACGGAAGACGCATTCATAGCGAAACAACGCTTGATCTTGCGCTTTATGCTGAGCCCTTGGGACTTAAAAAAATTTA
>DATIIS010000045.1:0-18204 GCA_035479415.1 Saccharimonadales bacterium (SeqCode) | reverse complement strand
TGTAATAAGCAAAAGCAAATGTCTCAACTCCTGTCCCAAAAAGAGGATTATTTTCCCAGGCTTTGACAGCGCCATTCCAGACAAGAAGCCTGATGTCTGCGGAATCAGTAACATCAAGCTCACTGCCTGGGGTTGCAGGGGCAGCTGTGTTTTGTGTCGGTGCAGGAGTTGCTGCAGGTGCTGCTTTAGCCGTTAATTCTGGAAGTGTATATTTGCTAAACGATCCAAGTGGCGCATTGAAAACAAATGTACAAAGAAGGAAAATGACGTTAACGATAACAAGCATTCTCACAAAATATGCCTTGGGGAATAGATTTTTGAAATAAACAGCTGTCCAGAAAATAATATTTACAATCCAAAATCCCAAAAATCCCGCTCGAGTGTAGGAAAAGATTTCCAATAAATAGAAGAAGACACTTAAGGCTAAAAATCCATATGAAATAAGTGGTTTGGTTCTATTCTTGAGTGTATAGGCAAGCGATAGCGGTAATAAGAATGCCATATATGCAGCAAGCCATTCTGGTTGTCCAAGGGTTGAGAAAGCACGGACGGTCGGCTTGAATGCATCTGTCCAGCAGGAAGTATCAAACGTTCCTCGGAACATAAGACACGTTGGATCTGCGCCGAAGTGAGATGGAAAACCCCATAATGCAACACAAAAGCCTGATGCAAGACTCACAAGGAGAGTTCGTAAGACATGTTTGATTTGTAAATTGGAAACAAAGGCATAATATAATAAAACGTAGCAGATGGTTGAGAGCAGTCCGCCATTAAATCTCGAATAATATCCTAACCATGAGATATGTCGATCAAGTGAAAAGAGACTTGAGATAATTTGTGATGCTAGAAAAAGGAGGAGAAAAATGTCTATTGGTGTTTTTTGGATGGCGAATTGTTTTTGGGCGACCATTTTGCTGGCCCAGGCAGTACCAATAATCGCAGTGAGCCCGAAAGTGAGCCACATTTTGTTAAGTTCAAACAACTCGGAAGTGCTTCCAGAAAAAACAAGCGGCACAAGAAAGAAGAGAGCATAGAAGGAGTATTCGATAACGCGGTTGCAGTAGCTAATTAATTTCATGTGAATATTTGAAGTGAGAAATGAGATTTTCTTGATCTTGAAACCTTGAAGATTAGATTTCTCGAATTCAAGAATTTCAATTAATCAAGTTCAAAGATATCTCACTTCACATTTCAAGTATATCCAAATCCTATCATATTGGCAAAACATGAGCAAGCTGTTAGAATGAGGCATACATTTGGGCACATTATGAATATCACCAATAAATTTTTTAGTCTTTTTTCTCATGATATAGGTATTGATTTGGGAACCGCAAATACGCTCGTTTTTGTCAAGGATAAAGGGATTGTTATTCGAGAACCATCAGTTGTTGCAAAGCACAAAAAAACGAAGCGTATCATCGCAATCGGAACTGATGCCAAAAAAATGCTTGGCAAAACTCCGGCATCAATTCTTACCATACGACCGCTTCGAGGTGGTGTCATTTCAGATTTTGATGCAACTGAGGCAATGATTGCTCATTATATAAAACAAGTGCATGAGATGGGAAGTGCTTTGCCTAGACTCCTTGCACGCCCTAAAGTTGTTATTGGAATTCCATCCTCAGTAACTGAAGTTGAACGACGAGCTGTTTGGGAAGCTGCACTCTCAGCAGGTGCAAGAGAGGCATATCTTATCGAGGAGCCAATGGCGGCTGCGATTGGTGAGGGGATTTCCATTTTTCAATCCAAAGGTTCGATGGTCGTTGATATCGGCGGTGGTACAACTGAAATTGCGGTTATTTCTCTTGGAGGAATTGTTGTCGGACATTCACTCAAGCTGGCAGGTGATGATATGGATCAATCGATCCTTCACTATATTCGTCTCAAACACGGACTCATCATCGGTGAAAGGACAGCTGAGGATATGAAGTTAAAAATTGGAAGTGCCTATCAAAAGAAAATCAGAGCAAAAACAGAAACTTCCAAGGAGAAAAAAGAATCTATTGAAGGCAATCCACATCTTGAGAAAATAATGATTATCAGAGGCCGAGATATTGAGACAGGTCTTCCAAGAAGTCTAAAAATTACAGAAGCCGAGATACGCGAAGCCTTAACTCCAATTCTCACTCAGATCACCCAAGCTGTTGCAGATGTTTTGGAAGAAACACCACCCGAACTTCTTCCCGATATCCTGGAACAAGGAGTTCTCCTAACCGGTGGAGGAGCTCAGTTGTCAGGGCTTGATTTGCTTCTTGCGGAACGAATTCACATGCCAGTTCTAGTCTCAAACGATTCCTTGACTTCAGTAGTTAGAGGTACAGGACGAGTACTTGAAGACGATGCTCTCCTGGAGCGGGTGAAGGTAATTGGGGGACTGCGATGACAGAAAAAACGTTTGCTACCTATTGGGATGAGCAAACAGTTGAACACATAAGGAAAGGTTTTTATTCAGCACTTTATTTTAACCGCACTAAACAAATACTTCTTCAAGAAAAAAAGCCTCAAACGATCACGATACAAATTTTTCAAAAAAAGACGAGCGTTTTATGTGGTATTGAACAGGTAATTGCATTATTAAAAGTTGGTACAGGTTATTTTGAAAAAGATAAATGGATTGATACGTCTTCTGAAATTGAAATTGAATCTCTTTCAGATGGCGATACAATTGCTCCATGGGAAACTGTTATGCATATCACAGGTCCCTATGCTTACTTTGCTCATTTGGAATCACTCTATTTGGGTATACTGGCACGCCAAACAAAAATCGCAACCAATACCAGCCATGTCGCAAAAGCTGCACAAAACAAACCAGTATTCTTCTTTGCTGATAGATTTGACTATTTTTTCAATCAATCACTCGATGGATATGCCGCCGTAGTAGGTGGAGCAGCTGCTGTCTCAACACCTGCTCAAGGATCTCTCATTACTGCCAATGTTGTGGGCACAATTCCGCATGCGCTTATTGCTGTACATCATGGCAGAACTGTAGATGCTGCATATAGTTTTGTCAAAGAATTTCCTTCAGTGCCACTGATTGTGCTTGTTGATTTTGATAATGATTGTGTCGGTACAGCACTCGCAGTTGCAAGGAAATTTAAGAAGAAATTATTTGCTGTCAGACTTGATACTTCAGAAATGCTTGTTGATAAGTCATTGCAAAAAACAGACAAGAAAGCATTTGGTGTGCATCCTCAGTTAGTAAAAAATGTCAGAGCAGCTTTGGATAGGGAGGGATTTTCGTGGGTAAAAATTGTTGTTTCTGGCGGATTCACGGCAGAAAAAATCAACTCTTTTGAAAATGAATCTATCCCAGTAGATATGTATGGAGTCGGCTCATCTCTTCTGACAGGCAATAATGATTTTACTGCAGATTGTGTCAAAGTTAATGGCAAATTATTAGCAAAAGAGGGAAGAGAGTATAAAGCAAATAAGAGACTTCACAAAAAAATACTACACAAATAACAGTTATAGTTAAAGGCTTGACTCAGCCTAATTTATATCCTATAATACGCAAATGGCAGCAGAAAAAGGATCACATCACGAAGGCCAACAATCGCATGGAAATGTGATTGGTTATGGTGAATTTGCACGTCGTACGGTCGAGCGGAAATTAGCAGCATTTCCAGGGCTTGGTCGTTGGTATGGCGAAAGAGTATCAGCACTCTCCGCAATGACAGTTAGTAGAGTTCCCCTTACTGGTGAAGGTGGATGGGGCTATGAAGCTACTGACTCAGGCAGAGAAATAAATAAAATTACGAGTGGATTCTTTGATGTAAATGGTTATTATGTCGACACAGGTAGAAGAAAAGAAGATGGCTCACCAATTGCCTGGACACAAGCTGGAATTGAACAAAAGGAATCGGAAGTAACAATTCCTACACCTGATGGCACAGTAACAATGAACGCAAGTGGGCTTGTAGGAATCATAAAAGATGACAAAGGAAGAATTTTGTTGTCTGTAGAGCAAGAACCATTTATTGATATCTTTAATCATACTGCAGCAAGAACACCATTCCAAACTTCTGCTTCGAAATTGGATGGGATTATAAAAGGCAATAAAGATTTAGACAAAAATCTTTCAGAAGTGTTCGATATTATTGGTGAAGGTAAGACTCCATCAGAACTATTTCAGTCAGGTGAGGTAGAAGTATTTCGTCTCGCATATGCTGACGCAAATAGAATTAAAGCCACCAATTTAGGATTTACAACAGTTGTGAGAGATGCTGAAAAACAAAAACAGTTAGAAGCAAATGGAAGACGATGGTGTACAGCTGAAGAAGTGCAAGCACTTGCAGCAGCTGGTTTGGTAAATGGACATACCTTGGCAGCAGTGTTACCAGGCTTGAAATTAGCAGCAGATCAATCACCAACACCTGAGAAAATACCTGCATAGTTCCTAACAGTGTTCCACAGGCTGCCTCTTTGAGCCAAAGCTACACTCTTTGCAAAATTAGGAGCGAGTGTATACAATAGCAGGTATGAAACATATCAAGGCTGTTTTCCCGATTTTTTTTCTCCTCATTTTTATCTCCATAATAATTCTTTTCTTTTCTCAAAACCCGTTGACAGGATTTTTGCAAACAATAACTCTTCCGATTCAGAAACTAGCGTTTACAGTAAATTCATCAACAAATCATATAAGCGATTCACAACAACAATTACAAGAAGAAAACAACCAGCTCAGAGTTCAACTTGCTCAGATGCAAGAATTAAAAAGAGACAATCAAGCTCTCCATGATCAATTTCAGAACACAACCCCAACTCCTCAAAAACTCCTTCCTGCAGCTGTTGTCGGCCTACAACAGGATGCACTTGTCATTGATAAAGGTCAAAGCGATGGACTTAAAATAGGCGCTATTGTTGTCGCAAAAAACAATTTGATTGGTACTATAAGCAAAGTCACTCCACATCTTTCAGAGGTGAGGCTTCTCACAGATCCATCAACATCTTTTACTGCGAGAGCAGTTAAAACCAATGCGGATGGCATAGTGAGATCTCTTGATGGGGGAACAATTATTTTTGCCAATGTGGTGTTGTCTGACAAACTTGAAAAAAATGATATTATTGAGACCAAAGGTGATCTGAGCGTCACGGGACAAGGATATCCACCCAAATTGATTGTTGGGGAAATTGTATCAGTAGATAAACAGGCAAGTAGTCTTTTCCAATCTGCCAAAGTTGAGAGTCTGGTAAATATTTCTCATTTACAAACAGTTTTTATACTAAAACAATAGTAGCTCAATTTCTTTATGATTGTCTTTTTATTTATTCTTCTCATTGTTTCTGTTGTGCTTGAAGGCACAGTAACTGCATTGCCATTAGTACTTATTTGTCTTATTTGTATGGCGATCGTTATGAGAAATTCGTTTATTTTTCTGTCCGCATTTATCGCAGGGATGTTTTTGGACGCATTTGCTCTTCGGCCGCTCGGGGGAGCAAGTATTTTTCTTTTGTTATCTGTTTTTGTCCTCCTGTTGTATCAACGAAAATATGAGATTAATTCATATCCATTTATTTTTATTTCATCATTTGTTGGGTCATTATTATTTCTTCTTCTTTTTGGTTATACAAGTGCGTTTCTTTTGGCTTTTGTGAGCTCTATTATTGCTGTCCTTTTCTTTATGCTTGTGCGCTATTCACTTCAGACAGCCGCACAGTAGATGTATGAAACACGGAGTCGCTTTTGGCGATCATATCAAAACTGAAAAAATAAAACGACGACATTATGAAGAAGAAGCGCCGCCACTTCGTCTTAGATGGTATTTACTGCCAATAATTCTTGTAGTGGTTGGTTTGGTACTTGTATGTAATCTTTTTTCTGTTCAGATCATTCAAGGAAAGTATTATCAGGGACTTTCTGATTCAAATCGTATGCGCACACAAGTCATCCCGGCACCGCGTGGGGTGATCTTTGATCGCAATGGCAATCCGCTTGTATACAACCTTCCAGGATATCAACTCATAGAGCATTGTTCTGTCAATGATCATCAGACATGCAAAACGACACATCTTTCACAAGACAAAGCTCTAAGTCTTATTGCAAAGGGTGCCAAGAATATTCAAGTTGATTCACTCAGAGATTATCCTTATAAAGATGCTATGAGTGATGTCCTTGGATATATTGGGCAGATCTCAGAATCTGAGCTTAAATCAGGATCATACAATGGCTATCAACCAAATGCATGGGTCGGACAAAGTGGAATTGAAGAGCAATATGAACAACAATTGCATGGACAAGATGGACAAGCACTTATCGAAGTAAATGCTCTGGGTCAGCCAGTCAGATCATTGGGACAGACCGATCCAATTCCAGGCAACAATATCACATTGACCTTGGATCTTAAATTACAACAAGCAGCATTTAATGCAGCAAAGGATCTAAAGAAAGGAGTTGTTATCGTCTCCAAACCTGATGGTGAAATTTTGGCAATGGTCTCCAAACCCTCATTTGATCCAAATTTATTTACACTCGATAATACATACAAACCGGCAACGGACAGCGCATACAAATCTGTTGAGGGGATTATTACTGATTCGAAAAATCAGCCACTTCTCAATCGAGCAATTGGTGGTATTTATCCACCAGGATCGACATTCAAAATCGTAGTATCAGCGGCTGGACTTCAAGAAAAAATTATTGATCAGAATTATACAATTGTTGATACGGGAGTGCTTAAAGTAGGCGATTTTTCTTTTGCTAACTGGTATTACACAGACTATGGTAAAAAAGAACCAAAACCTTTGAATGTCTCTGCTGCACTGACAAGATCCAATGATATTTTTTTCTATAAATTGGCGCAGAAAATCTCTGTTGATAAGTTATCAGCATTTGCCAAAACAATGGGAATAGGGCAGATACTTGGAATTGATTTGCCAGGAGAAGTAACAGGAGTTCTTCCCACTACTCAATGGAAGCAAAAAGAAATTGGTCAGGAGTGGTATTTGGGAGATACATATAATTATGGTATTGGGCAGGGATATCTTTTGACAACGCCACTTCAAGTAAATACGTGGACACAGATTATCGCCAATGGCGGAACTCTTTACATGCCACATCTTCTTATGACCAGAAATCCAGTTGTCAAAGAGCGGGATGTCCTGGATGCCAAAACAGTGGATCTGATACGTCAGGGGATGATCGGCAGTTGTAATCCAGGAGGAGTTGCATATCCGCTTTTTAATTATCAAGTAAAAAATCCCAAATTAGAAATTGATGGGAAAAATATCACTCAAGTTGCGTCAGCCTCTGCAGATACTCGTCATATCGTGATTGCGTGCAAGACCGGAACTGCACAAGTTGGCGGGCAAGAATCTCTTCCTCACGCTTGGATTACCCTCTTTGCGCCTGCATACAATCCTCAAATTGTTGTGACAGTCCTTGAAGAATCTGCAGGTGAAGGATCTGATATCTCAGCCCCAGTTGCCAAACAAGTCCTCGATACCTATTTTGGGAAATAAAGATAATAGAAGCAAGAAGATATGGGGAAGTTCTATAATTTTTTGTCTGTATTTAAGTTCTTTTGACTGAGTAGTGTCCGTGTAAGGCCACTGAATGGTGCTTCTCCCTCTACTGGACCTATATTCCTCGTTGCAAAATCATCTACCACAATACTTGTTGTAGGAAGTGTATTACCAGCCTGTGCTAATTTAGTTAATAATTCTGATACACCTAGTGTTCTACGCTCCGCCATAGCCGTATTGTAGTCTACTTTTTTATCTGTCAAGCATCTATCTCTTTTGTTTATGGAAAAGTAGAAGGAGCTGGCTGAAATGGATTGGCAGTATTTGTGGTTGATGAGGCAGTTGATGCATCTCCACCCCCATGTTGGTCTTTATTGTTTCTTGCCATTGCAGTAAAGACAAATATTAATAGTAGCACCGTAACAATAATTGAAAAAAGATAAATTCGTTTGGCATTCCTTCTCACAATCATTAGTCATTTATAATGGAGCAGCGTGTTAATACAAACAAAATTCTGTAATAAATAGTTAAGAAGAGTCGTCATACTTGATATACTATCAGTATGATAAAAATTGCACATCGTGGAGCGAGTGGATATGCACCTGAAAATACGCTCACTGCTTTTAAAAAAGCATTGGAAATGGGAGTTGATGGGATAGAACTTGATGTGCATCTATCAAAAGATGGTCACGTTGTTGTACTCCATGATCCGTTTCTTCTGAGAACAACAAAGACATTTGGATGGGTTTCAAAAAAATTACTGAAAGAATTGCAGCAACTGGACGCAGGTAAAGGAGAGAAAATTCCGACTTTGCAGGAGGTTTTGAATCTAGTAGACAAACGAGTAAAAGTAAATATTGAGTTAAAAGCAAAAGGAACAGCGCGTGCCGTTTCGGAAATTATCAAAATATATGTTGCAACAAAGAAATGGAAGTATGATAATTTTTTTGTTTCATCATTTGATCACAAAGAGCTTCTTGAGTTTAAGAAATTGATTCCTCAGATAAAAATTGGAGCGATCATCATTGGTATTAACATCCAGTTTGAAAAATACAAAAAAGAATTAGGCGCATATTCCGTCAGTATGTGGTTGCCGTGTGTCACAAAGTCCGTTGTTCAAAAAGCTCACAAAAGAGGATTGAAAGTATTTGTTTATACAGTAAACGATGTAAAAAAAATGAACAAAATGAAAGAACTTGGTGTTGATGGGATCATTGGGAATTATCCAGACCGATTTAAATAAAAAACTATTTTATTGCCAGGACGTCTCCTACAAAGCTTGATCTCGGAAGAGGCGGCTCACCATAGGTATTGGCTCCTTTTGTTCCAGGAGCAAATGTAACATAAAGTGAAAAAATACCAGTGACGAGAGATAGGATATTGGCAACTACAAACCATATATCAGGATGAAGTAATTCTGAGAAAGATACTAATTGTTTGATAAATATCAATGGCAGGAAATTAATAATCCACAACCAGCCATTGAGATTGAGATCATGAAGTCTTCTGATTTGAAGCGACAACAGATAGGGAAGTGAAAGGAGCGTAAAGATAACTGCAACTATGGTCCATGTCTCATTGGCCGGAGTCACAAGAAGGGAAGTGATAGATATCTGCGGAGGAGTTGTAATTTGAACATTTCCTGTATTAGTAACATCAAGGGAAGACATAGCATACAATGACTGCGAACTCAGAATATTGAAAAGAACAAACAAAAAACAAATAAGCGGCACAAGGACAAGAGCAGTTGAGCCGACGATATAATTCTGTCTATTGAGTCTTCCTGAAAAAAGTCTTACGAAATAATTTGGTTGGGATTTTTGAACAATTATTTTTGGCTCACTTTGAGATGTTGGTATTGGAGTTTGTGGCAAGGCTTGCGACGCAGGCTGTTGTGGTTGATTTGGATGTTGGTTATCCATGATAAAAATACGTTAGTCCCAACTTGTGTCATCATTGTTAGGAGATTGTTGTGGCTTATTATCAAGAAATTCACCAAACTCAGTAGGTGGTTTGCTTGGAGCTTTTGTTAATTCCTCTTTCTTTTTGAGAAGTTCAATTTCTTTTTCGAGATCAGAGAGTGTGGCATTTGTTTCTTCTTTGGATAGTTGGGGAGGATGAATAGGACTTACGTATTTGTGAACTGCGTGAAGATCATCATCAGGGATATCATATCCACCATGTTGCTTGATAATTCTTCGATTCGCAAAATCATGCCAAAGACTTCCTTTTTTGGAATCATCTTTTTTGACAAGCAGTGGAGTCTTAGTTGCGGATTTGTCACTCATACAATTATTGTAACAGATTCACTTTTAATTTTGAATTTTTAATTATATGATATATATATGGATGAGCTTGATATATCCCAAGAAGAACGAAGGTATTGGCTTGCACTTTCTGTCTGTGATGGTATAGGCCCGAAAAGATTTCAGAAACTTCTTCATCATTTCGAATCTGCTCAAATTGCCTGGCATGCTACAAAAGAAGAGTTATGTGAATCGGGGATAGGTGAAAGAGTATCAGAGGATTTGATTGTCTTTAGAGAGACTTTTTCGATAGAAGAATATGAAGAACGGATGGCGAAATTGGGTATTGAGTACTTTACACTACAAGATAGCACCTATCCTAAACTTCTAAAAGCTAGTAACAATCCACCAATAGTTCTCTACAAAAAAGGAACACTTAGTTTTAACGATAATGATATATTAATTTCAATTGTAGGGACAAGAAGAGTTACAGAATATGGTCGTGAAGTGACAGAATTTCTGGTCCGTGATTTGGTCGATGCTGGATGCATGATTGTCTCAGGACTTGCAATGGGAGTTGATGCGATTGCCCACAGTTCAACTTTGGCGGTAGGTGGTAAGACAATTGCAGTTCTTGGAAGTGGTGTTGATATCTGCACTCCTGCAGAAAATACCAGACTCTATAACAGTATTCTTGAGAATGGTGGCGCAATACTTTCCGAAAATCCACTTGGTCGCATGCCAAACAAAGGCTCATTCCCGATGAGAAATCGTATCATCGCAGGGCTCTCGCGTGGAGTTGTAGTTACTGAAGGAAGTGAAGATAGTGGAAGTCTCATCACTGCAAATAATGCTTTTGAAAATGATCGGTTAGTTTTTGCAGTTCCAGGACCGATCACATCATCTGTTTCAAAAGGGCCTATTTCGCTTATAGCAAGAGGTGCCAAGATGGTAATGAGCGCAAAAGATATCCTGGAGGAATTCAATATTCCAAATATCAAGGGTACCAAAGGTATCAAGCGTATCAAGGGTTTAACAAAGGAAGAGAAGAAGATAGTTGATGTGCTACAGGATCAACAATTGCATTTTGATGAACTCGTAAAAAGGACAAACTTCTCGTCCTCGCAACTTGGGACACTTTTATCACTTATGGAAATGAAAGGAATGATAAAAAGTTTTGAATCAGGAGTTTTTGGCTTGACAACATAATTTCTCAACTGTATACTACAAATTAATCAAGAGTGATGGTGAGAGTTTTGGCTCGATGACCCATCCAGCAACCGACTGCAGATCTTTACATTATTAAAGAACTTTGCAAGAACGGTGCTCCACCCAAACCGAAAGGAAGGATTTGTCCACGTCTAACAACTAGATGCGGAAAACAATTTTTTTGTTTTTGACCTCCTTTCTGGGAGGTTTTTTTATGACAAAAAAAGCAAAAAAAGAGGCATATCAGCTCTCACTCAAACAAATTGATGCAATTTTAGAAAACGAAAGCCACATGATTTTGAAGATGGCGACAATCAATTGCATACTTAAAGAAAATTTCCCCTTTTATTTTTGGACTGGATTTTATCTTGTTAATGATGGAGAACTTATCGTTGGGCCGTATCAAGGCACGCTTGGATGTCTTCATATTGCCTTTGGTAAAGGAGTTTGCGGTACAGCAGCACAAGAGAAAAAAACTCAGATTGTCAAAGATGTTAACAAATTTCCAGGGCACATTGCCTGTGATAGTAGATCCGCATCAGAAATTGTCGTTCCGGTTTTTAATGATCTAAGAGAACTTATTGCGGTATTTGATGTCGATAGCACCGAAGTTGGCTCATTTGATGAAATTGATAAAGAATATCTGGAACAACTTTTTGCAAAACATTTTGCATCAATAAAGCAAAAATAAACAAAATTTTCCAAGAGAATTTTTTGTCCACATAGTATTATGTCTGAATATCCAACATACTTTGATACACAGGTTGTGGGTGCCGGTCCTGGAGGACTTGGTGTTGCAATTGGTGCAGAGCATGAAGGAGTTTTGCCTGATTTACTTGGTGAAGGCCTGTTATTTATAGATAGTGGAAAACATTTTGGACTAGGAAAATTGCCAGAATATGCGATCAGATCAAATTCTGCCTGGTCTGATTTATATGAGGCTATTGATCCTGAAGGAGAATATAAGTCAGTAATTGAATGGGCGAGATCAGAAAAAAATCAATCTAGCCTGGTGCCATTAGAAAGTGTAGGCGGACTGCTTCATCAACTAGGAGAGCTTACTCAAATGCAACTTGAATTGACAGAAAATTCAGGTTTTATGCCAGTAACTCATATAGAAAGTACAGTGATTGGCCATGACGGAAGTTTTACTACGTATGATACCTGGGGAGAACCTGTCGCAAGATCACGAACTATTGTTTTTTCAACCGGTTCAGGCGAAGAACTCCATCCAATAAATACACCATATAAAGATAAAACTATTCTGTCTCATGATGTATTGACAGGAAATGAAGATGTAATGGATCAACTTCGGCAAGGAGCAGCATGCGGAAAGATTATTGTTGAAGGAGGTTCACATAGCTCGTATTCTGCTGCTGATAAGTTAAGGAGTGAACTCCCAGGTTTGGAAGAAGGTCAAATTGTAGTTGTACAAAAAAGACCGAGTGCGTTGTTCTATCCATCTATTGATGCAGCGCAGGTCGGAGGATATACATTTGATCCAGTCGGTGATGTATGTCCTGATACACAAAGAGTACATCGCTATGGCGGTATTCGTGGTGATGCAAAAGATCTTTATCTTGCAGTCTCTGATGGTTCAGAACGACGGGTCGCTCAGCAAATCGTTCCAAATTTGAAAGCTGCTCAACCTCTTCTCGAAGACGCTGCTGTTATCGTCCAAGCATTGGGATATCAAGTTAATGAAATACCCATTTATACAAGAGATGGACAACGGATTGGTCCGGTAAGAATAAAGGGGAGAGTTGAGGTGACAGATAACTCACAAATACGATCGGGAATAGGTTCAAGAAGAATTATTCCTGGAGCATATGGGTTAGGTCTTGGCTATGGTGTTCTTCCAAACGCAAGAATTGGCGGAGAGCCCAATACTGGAGGCCGTCCGGTTGATTCAGTTAATATGTTTCATGGTCCTGTTGGAAGAAATATTGCCCAGCAATTAGTCTCAAGCCGCCGAGGATAACTACGTTTCCCCCTTGACACACCTTGTATAATGTAGACTACAATGATGTGCATATATAATATAGTACAGCAGTATGAAAAGTTTAGTAATCGTCGAATCACCAACAAAAGCAAAAACAATCTCAAGATTTCTTGGGAAGGATTTTGATATCAAATTTTCCATGGGTCATATTATCGATCTTCCAAAAAGTAAATTGGGGATTGATCTCGAACACGATTTCGAGCCGCAATATGAAGTTATTGAGGATAAGAAAAAGCTGATAAATGAGCTCAAAACCGCAGCCAAATCCGCTGATACTATCCTTCTTGCAACCGACCCTGATCGTGAAGGCGAAGCAATTTCATCCAATATCCAAGATATCTTATCTGATTCGAAAGTCTCAAAAAAGAAATTTAAAAGAATTGTCTTTCATGAAATTACTGAAGGCGCAATCCGTGAAGCACTTGATAACCCTCGCGATGTTGACGACAATTTAGTAAGCGCACAGACTGCCAGACGAGTTCTGGATCGACTGGTCGGTTATCAGATTTCGCCTGTCCTTTGGAAAAAAGTACGCCGTGGCCTCTCAGCAGGACGCGTTCAAAGTGTTGCGCTTCGATTGCTTGTTGAGCGAGAGCGAGAAATTGAGAAATTTGGAAAAGAACCATACTTCACGATTCATGTCCTGTTACATCAGAAATCAGGTAGCAAAAGTCAGGCAACTGAGTTTGAATTAATCGAAATTGATGGAGAAAAGATAGAAATTAAACGAACGCTTCATCTTTACGATGGGGATTATTCTTTCGGACGTACCACAATCGACACGCAACAAAAAGCAGATAAGATTGTTGGTGATCTTAATGGGCATACATTTACAATTGCAGATGTTTCGATGCGCCAAAGTAAGCGTAGTCCATATCCACCTTTTACGACCTCAACTCTTCAACAACAAGCAGCGCAGCGTTTTGGACTTCCTGGAAAACGTACCATGAGTCTTGCTCAGAAATTGTATGAGGAAGGATATATTACCTATCACCGTACTGATTCTGTTTCGATGTCTCAGGTCGCTGTTGGGCAAATCCGTGACTTTGTTCAAAAAGAATACGGCGCAAATTATATCCCAAGCATACCTCGCGCATATTTCACCAAACAAAAAAATGCACAAGAAGCACACGAAGCAATCCGTCCGACCAAAGTTGCTACATCTGTTGATAAAGTAAAAGCGGATTTGGGAGATACCTATGGGAGGTTATATGATCTGATTTGGCGACGAGCAGTTGCTTCCCAAATGACTGATGCGATGATTGAATCAACAACTGTCCTTGTTGATACGCAAGCCAAAAAACCAGT
Organism: Saccharimonadales bacterium (SeqCode); assembly: GCA_035479415.1. GTDB lineage: Bacteria > Patescibacteriota > Microgenomatia > Levybacterales > UBA12049 > JACDET01. The sequence goes on along the minus strand of DATIIS010000045.1, from coordinate 3,978 downwards.
CTATCGGCTCAAAGCATCGGGATCGGTTTTGTTATTTGATGGTTTTCTTAAATTAACACCTCAAGCGCTTGAGGACGCACGACTTCCTAAATTTACAACAGGCGAGGAGCTATCGCTCGTTGAGGCAAAAGCAGAAGCACATGAAACAACTCCGCCACCTCGATACAATGACGCATCTCTTATTAAGACACTTGAGGAAAAAGAAATTGGGAGGCCTTCGACATATGCATCTATTATTTCAACAATTACAGATCGAGGATATGTTGAAAGAGTTGAAAGAAGATTTTTACCAACATCTGTCGGCATGGCAGTCAATGATTTTTTGGTTAAAAATTTCTCAACCATCGACGATGTCCCCTTTACTGCAGCGATGGAAGATGAGCTTGATGCTATCGCTACTGGCAAAAAAAATTGGAAATCAATGATGAAAGATTTTTATGTGCCGTTTGAAAAATCCATGGTTGAAGTTGAAAAGGCAGATCGTATCAAAATTCCAGTAGAGGAGACAGATCAAGTCTGCCCTCAATGTGGAAAAGGCAATCTGGTCGTTCGAACCGGCAAATTCGGCAAATTCTTTTCATGTAGTACATTCCCAGATTGTAATTTCACTAAGCCTTTTGTTGAAGAGACCAATGTCATATGCCCCAAAGATGGTGGCAGAGTGATTATTAAAAAGACTCGCAAGGGCCGTAAATTCTATGGTTGTTCAAATTATCCAAATTGTGATTTCGCCGCATGGAAGTTGGAAGATATCAAAACGCCAGGAGCTGCAACAGGGAAGAAAAGTCAGGCAGCCAAACCTCAAAAAACAGCTTAATTATTCCTCAACTAGTTCCAATGGAATTCCATCAGGGTCTTTTACAAAAGCAAGTCGTTTGACGGTTACTCCTTTTTGAATTGGCCAGATAACAGTTGCGCCACTACTAAGCGCTTTATCAAATGTTTGTTGGAGATCATCGACAATAAAAGCGATATGTTTCATCCCGATATTGCTAAAATCCATCAGATCTTCAGTAAGTGGTTTTGGATTGGTATGTTCAAATAATTCAATTGCAGTACCATCTTTGTCTTGTAGCATAATAAATTTAACTCCAATTTCTGGTCTTTCTCCTGCTACTCGAAATTTCAAATCAAAAACTGTTTCATAAAATATGCGGGATGTATCAAGATTTTTTACTGAGATTGCTGGGTGGAAAATTTTCATAGTGTGAATTCCTGTCGTGGATTTCCTGTATTATTTTTGGTATCAAAGATAACAAATTTTTCAGGCTTTAATAGATAAAATTTGGAAGAATTTTTACCAGAAAGCACATCTTCAACAAGTGTCTTTTCTTTGTTCAATTTTTTTATGTATGATGGTCCAATTTTTTTAATCTCTTCATCGGTGAGTATTGAGGCTTTTCCTTCTGCAGATAATCCAATGATGTAATATTCTTCAGGCGTATCTTCATGAATTTTAATAGTAATCGCAACATTGGGGTTTTGTTCTATATCCTGTGAATGTCGTCTTGTCTGGGAACTATTCCAATAGATGTTCAATTCATCATCAGCATAGAAATGGACATTGCAAGCCCATGGTTTATTATCAGATGATGTTGCGAGCTGCATGACTCGTGAAGTTGAGAGGTAGTCTTTGATACGTTGCTTTAGATCCATCAATTGCATTATAAAACTCATTTACTTCATTGTCCAATTCCAACTATTGTATAATACTCATATGAAATTAGATGCAAAAAAATTGCGCCTTAGTGAACATGATCCTGAAGTCTTCAAAAAGATTAAGCGTAATCCTGTCTACATAATAGTCGACAATGTATTGGATACGTACAACATCGGATCGATTTTCCGTCTGGCTGACGCTGTAGCTGTTGAAAAAGTTTACTTATGTGCAGGTACCGAGACACCCCCGCATCATCGGATAAAAAAAGCATCAATCAACACAACAGAATGGGTTCCATGGGAATATAAAAAGACTGCACTTGAGGCAATTAGTGACTTGCGCAAGCAGGTTAACGGTATTCAGATTGTCTCCGTCGAGCAAAATGAGAGAAGCGTTCGGTATGATACTATTCCATATTCGTTCCCAGTAGCTCTCATTATTGGGCATGAAACAGATGGCGTATCTAAAGAAGCGATGGATGCATCCGATTATATCGCCGAGATGCCGATGTGGGGGATAAATATCAGCCTCAATGTGATGGTCTCACTTGGAATTATGCTTTATAAAGTAATGGAGCATTATGAAAAATAGAGGACCGTTCACAGTCAAAAGCTCAAAGGTAGTCTATAAAAATCCATGGATAGAAGTAAAAGAAGATAAAGTAATCCGTCCGAATGGGAAAAAAGGCATTTTTGGTACTATCGATTATGGACAAGGCGTATCAGTTGTTGTTGTGAACGAAAAAAAAGAAATATATCTTGTTAGGGAATTTTTTTATGTATTGAATAGGCTAGGTTTTATTTTACCAACAGGAGCTATTGATAAAGGAGAGACATCATTGCAAGCTGCAAAAAGGGAGTTGCGTGAAGAGACAGGAGTTGTCGCAAAAAAATGGCGAAAGATTGGACAAGTTGATCCTTTAACCATGATTCTTTCTTGTCCGCACGATCTTTTTATTGCACGTGATAGTGAAGAATTTGAAAAAGAAGAAACGGAATTAGAAGTAATCAAAATTCCTTTTGAGAAAGTGTATCAAATGGTTCTTAAAAGTGAGATAACACACGCACCTAGTTGTGTTGCTATACTTAAAGCAAAGATATATTTAGAAAATGGATAAGCAACAAGAACTCGATAAAATCGCAAAAGAAATTGAGAACTGCAAAGTTTGCAAAATAGGCAAGAGCGGGATGGCTGTTCCAGGTGAAGGCAATCCTGATGCTGATGTGATTTTTATTGGAGAGGCACCAGGGAAGCAAGAAGCTGCAAGTGGGAGACCTTTTATCGGTAGGTCTGGCCAACTTCTTCGAAGTTTGATTCGTGGAATTGGTTTAGATGATGAGAAAGATGTCTATATTACAAGCCCTGTCAAATATTTGCCCAATGGGCGCGATGGCACTCCAGGTGGGACGCCTACTTCTGAAGATATCGCTCATGGACGAATTCATCTAATGAAACAATTTGCTGTTATTAAGCCCAAAGTTGTGGTTTTATTAGGCAGAGTTGCTGCAGAAGGAGTGCTGCAGAAAAAAGTTTTTGTTGCCAAAGAACATGGAGAAGTGATTGAAGAAAAAGATGGTATCAAATATTTTTTGACATATCATCCAGCAGCAGCACTCAGATTTCCAAATAAATTTAAACCACTTTTGCAGGAAGATTTTCAAAAAGTAAGAAAGCTCCTTTTCTAAACTGGCTGCTTGACATGAGGCTAAAATAGGCTATAATGTGAAGACAGTATGTAAGTGTTTGCAAAGGGATTTACGAGGATAACTCGCCTTTGGCGGGTTTTTTTTGTCCCAAAAATACTGCAACATACAGCTCTTTAATAATTAAATAGACAGTACACTTTCGAGCATTTCTATAGTAGAAAATGCTCGACAATCAAGATGTGGTAGGAATTTTTCAGGTTATTCCTTAAAAAGAAACCTGAATCCGAATGAAGTCAATTCTGTAATTTATTACAGAGTGATCAACTTCTTTTATTGAGAGTTTGATCCTGGCTCAGGATAAACGCTGGCGGCGTGCCTTAGGCATGCAAGTCGAACGGAAGCAGCAATGCTTCAGTGGCAGACGGGTGAGTAACGCGTAGGAATCTACCTCTGGGTAAGGCATAGCTGGCCGAAAGGTCAGGTAATACCTTATAGTCTCGAAAGAGTAAAGGACTTAACGGTCCGCCGGGAGAGGAGCCTGCGTCCTATCAGCTAGTTGGTGAGGTAAAGGCTCACCAAGGCGATGACGGGTAGCTGGACTGAGAGGTCGATCAGCCACAACTGCACTGAGACACGGGCAGTACACCTACGGGTGGCAGCAACCAGGAATAT
>DATIIS010000044.1:0-26585 GCA_035479415.1 Saccharimonadales bacterium (SeqCode) | reverse complement strand
CAAACCTCAAAATTCAAATGTCAAAACTACAACCTAAATCGCAAATCTTTTAAGTTTTAATTTTTGAGATGTCGATCTGAGATTTGACATTTGCGATAAGTTGCATTTGGTTCTTGCAATGACCGCCTTTATCATTTATATTGAATTCATCAGCCGATGAAGAATTTAAAAAAGAATGATCCGCAAATTTACGAGTTAGTTAAAGCAGAAGAAAAAAGACAGCATGATGTCCTCGAAATGATCCCCTCTGAAAATTATACGTCACAGGCAGTAATGGAAGCCTTAGGGACAGTTTTGACCAATAAATATTCTGAAGGTTATCCAGGCAAACGTTATTATCAAGGGAATACTGTCGCTGACGAAATAGAAACACTTGCACAGGAACGTGCTAAAAAATTATTTAGTGTGCCGTACGCCAATGTTCAAGCTTATTCCGGATCTCCTGCAAATGCTGCAATTCATTTCGCGTTGATGGAACCAAAAGAAAAATTGATGGGTTTGAAATTATCGTTCGGCGGCCATCTGACTCATGGTGCAGCGCTTAGTTATTCAAGTCGGTTCTTCACATCTGTTCAATATGAACTTGGAAAAGATGGATATTTGGACTATGATGCGATTGAAAAATTGGCAATAAAAGAAAAGCCCAAAGTCATTATTTGCGGATTTACTGCATATCCACGCGTTATTGATTTCAAGCGTTTTGGTCAAATTGCAGACAAAGTCGGTGCCTACCTGCATGCAGATATCTCACATATCACAGGTTTGATAGTAGCCGGAGTGCATCCAAGTCCTGTCCCATATGCACATGTTATTATGACAACAACTCATAAGAGTCTTCGTGGCCCTCGTGGTGCAATTATTATGGTGACAGAGAAAGGATTGAAGAAGAATCCAGATCTTGCAAAAAAAATTGATAGTGCGATTATTCCAGGACTTCAGGGAGGACCACATGATAACCAAACAGCCGCAATTGCAGTCTCTCTTAAAGAAGCAGCAAAAGCATCGTTTGCAAAATATGGTGAACAAATTGTTAAGAACAGCAAGGCTTTGGCAGCGGAACTTAATAAATATGGCTTTAGCTTGATAAGTGGTGGATCTGATAATCATCTTATTCTTATTGATTTGAAAAATAAAGGAGTAAACGGTGCTGTTGCAGCTCTCGCATTGGAAGTTGCCGGCCTTGTGATGAACAAAAATGGCGTTCCATTTGATACCATGCCACCATTTTATCCTTCAGGTTTGAGACTGGGTACTCCTGCAATTACAACCCGCGGGATGAAAGAAAAAGAGATGAAGAAAATCGCAGTTTGGATGAATCAGGTTATTGAAGAAGTAAGAGATTTGAGTCTTCCTGAAGATAAGGAAAAAAGACGCGAAGTGTGGAAAAAACATAAAGCAGCAATTTTGAAAAATAAGAATTTACAAAAAATTAGTAAAGAAGTAAAAGCGATGTGCTCCAAATTTCCACTACCGTAAGATTTTCTCATCCTTTTTTATGGCTGCGTTCCATCGAGGTTGCCGTAGCAGATGCTGCTGTTAATAGTTTGCAATACTTGGCTTAAGTTACTTCCATTAATACTGACATAATAATGTGTATTTGTTGGTTGAGATGCAACTTTTTTAAGAAGTGTATTCAGATATGGGAACATCTCAGCATCACTATGATATGAAGGACTGTAGACGTTAATTACATAGATATCCACGCCAAGGTTTCGTATCTGATCAGGGATATTCGTAGGTACAGTTGGATCTTGTTCAGCTGCAAAACATCTCATAAGTGGAGCTGTGTTTGGATCGGCAAATTGTACATAACATGATCGAGGTGGTGGCACTTCAGGCACACCATCTGTTAATAAAACAAGATTATATTTGTATCCTGGATAATCTTCATTATCAATTGATTGTTTAAGTTCATCATATGCCATTTGCATAGCATCTCTTGTTTTTGTATATCCATGGGCATCGAGGTCATTAATAACTTGTTTGACTTGGGGTTTGACATCTTTATAGTAGTTGAGAGGAAGATCTTGCTTTGCTATGTCGCCAAAATCATTGATACCAATTGCTGATAATCCGCCCATATTGCCAGTAAAGTATGTGAGTGCTTTTTTCTCATTTTGAATTTTCCCATCAAATTGCATAGAGCCTGATGTATCAATAACAAAGAGCATAGCAGAATTATCTCCGCAGTTATCAACGTTAAATGTCTCCAGCTGGAGATTCTTTTTCCCATTTCCAAATCCACCGGTTGGAGTAACGATATGTTGTTTGGGATAATCTGCAGGATTGTAATATGGCGCAAGAGTTGGCGGGCCACCTGGGCCGTTGGGATCAACTGGTGCAATATTTCCAGAAGAAACAAATGCTGCCACAATAACAAGGAGCATTACAAAAAGAACTGAAAGTGAACTTGTACTTGGACGGTTTTGGGGAGGGGGACGAGAACCCTTTGCTAGATCTCTTCTTGGTGCTATATCTTTTCGTGGTGTGATATCTCTTCGTGGCGCAATATCTTCTCGTACGGGTAGATCGCCTCTTTTTTTGCTTCTTTGGTCTTCATTCATATCTCTCTAGGCTTTATAATCCACTTCCACCAGTGCTACCGCCGCCACCACCACTTCCACCACCTTGTGGTGCATGGCTACCGCCGCCACCACCACCGCCGCCACCACCGTTTGATGGAGGGACTGGTGTAGGAGTTGGAGTTGGTGAAGGTGATGGTGTTGGAGTAGGTGTCAAGGTAATTCCGGGAAAATCTTTTAATTGAAGGTTCGAGTGAACAGAAGTATCATTTGGACTTTTTAAAATAACTGGCTGATCTTGATCAGGTGAAGAAAGACGAGGAGTAATATTGCCAAGCATCATATATGCGCCGCCAAGAACAATTGCCAGAAGAAGAACTCCATAAACAGTTCCTGCATCTATTGCTCCTTTATTTTTAAAATGCTTGCGTCGTGTAGGTGAAGAAGCTTTTTTACTCTTTTTCATAAAATATCTCCACTATTAGAGTAACGTTCTTTTCTCATATCTGTCAAGTGCATAAAGTTCATGACTTGCATGAGGCTGTGCGTTATTGTATAATAGATTTATCTTACACATCTGAACTGTTTCCCTCTGCGTATGCAGAATCAGATGGAAGTTAAAGGGATACTATGAGAACAGTTAGTTTAGAAGAATTATTAGAAGCAGGTTGCCATTTCGGCCACCAAGTCTCCAGACAAAACGCTAAAGCGCGTGAATATATTTTTGAACCTCGCGATGGTATTCATATCATCGATCTTGAAAAAACCAAAGAAGGTCTTGAAGAAGCAGCAAAATTCGTTAAAGAAATTGCAAAGAAAAATGGAACTCTTTTGGTTCTTGGCACCAAACGACAAGCAATTGGAGTTTTGGATGAAGAAAGAAAGAATTTAGAAAAAGAAGGCGTCGATGGAGTTTACTTTGTCACTAAGCGTTGGATTGGTGGAACGCTTACCAATTATTCAGAAGTTGCAAAGAATTACAAAAAGCTTAAAGATATTGCAATCAAAGTCAAAGATCCTGCATCTAGATCAAAATTCACCAAAAAAGAATTGAGTGATATGGATAAGATGCGTCAAAAGCTTGAAGGATTTTATGGTGGAATCGCAGATATGCCAGCTGTTCCTGATGCAATCTTTATTGTCGATACTCATGAAGAACATGTTGCTGCAAATGAAGCTGTAATTGCAGGAATTCCAACAGTAGGTATCACTGATACCAATGCTGATCCAACAATCATTACATATCCAATCCCAGCAAATGATGATGCAGTTGGAAGTATCAAATTGATTACAGATTATATCTTTGCAGCTTGGATTGAAGGTAAAAAGAATAAGCAAGAAGCAGCAGCTCCAAAAGCTTCAACACCTAGCTCAGGACAAGAAAAAGAGGAGAAAAAAGAAACTGTAGAAAAGAAAAAAGAGACTCCAAAAGAAGACAAAAAAGAGGTAAAATCAGAGAAGGCCGCTGAAAAAAAGAAAGAGGCTCCTAAAAAACCAAGTACCAAAAAATAATATGGCAGTTGATTTAAAAGCAATTAAAAAACTTCGTGACGAAACTTCAGCATCTATTGCCGATGTCAGACGTGCTCTTGATGAGACAAACGGAGATGAGAAAAAGGCACTTGCTTGGCTTAAAAAAAGAGCAAGTGAAATTGCTGCAAAGAAAGCAGACCGTGAGACAGGTGAAGGACTTGTTGAAGCATATATTCATGGTGGTGGAAAAGTAGGAGTTCTCGTTGAAATTCTTTGTGAGACAGACTTCGTTGCCAAGACTGACGAATTTAAAAAGCTTTGCAAAGAAGTTGCAATGCAGGTCGCTGCAATGAATCCAAGTGACGTTGACTCACTTCTTGCACAAGAGTATATTAGAGACAGTTCTCAAACAATTGAACAACTTGTTAAGGTAGTTATTGGTAAATTGGGAGAAAATATCACGATTAAGCGATTTACTCGCTTTGAGATTTAATTTTTAACTCAAATCTCAAAAGTTAAATGTCAAATCTACATCTTAAATGTTAAATCTTTTAAATTTTTGTTTGTAGTTTTGAGATTTGCGATTTGAGTTTTGACATTTTTTTATGGATCCTGTCGCAACACAGACAAAACAAAAACTTGAAAAAGTCCTCGATGTCCTCAAAGATGATCTTGCAACTATTCGCACTGGAAAAGCAGCCCCGTCTCTTGTTGAAAATATCGTTGTAAGTGCTTACGGTGGATCTGCGAAACTGAAAGTTATGGAGCTTGCCACAATTGGAGCGACAGACAATCAAACATTGGTTATTACTCCATTTGATGTATCTATCATTTCAGATCTTCAAAAGGGGATTGAAGCCGCAAGTGCAGGTCTCAATCCTATTAATGATGGTACAGTTCTTCGTATTGTTATTCCACCGTTATCTCTTGAAAGACGACAAGAGCTTATTAAAGCCATGAAACACAAACTCGAAAATGGCAAAGTTATGGTACGCCAAGTTCGTCATGAGATGATTGAAGATATGAAAAAAGACTACGATGGACGAGAAGATGATATCAAAAGGCTTGAGAAAGAAGTCCAAAAGTTAGTTGATGAGTCGATTGCCACAATTGATGACTGGGGAAAACAAAAAGAGCAAGAACTTCTTCAAATCTAATTTTTCTGTTTTCTAAGCGGCCGCCGCAACTTCTGGTTGTTGTCTTGCCTCTTTTGCTGCTTTAACTTGCTCACTGAACATTTTAAACATATTTTCTGTATCTTCCATTGCTGCTCTATCTTCATCAGTTAGCTCTTCGACCTTTTTCTCTTTGCCTAATTTCTTATCAAGGAAGGCTGTCATTTTCTCAAGCGTTACCATCTCTCCAAGTTGTGGTCCACCTTCATTTTGTTGTGCAAGATAATTTTTATGTTCCTCAATAATTTGATAGATAGCAAGTTCATCATCAGGTGCTAATTCGAGATTTTTCTCAATTTTTACCAGTGCTTCTCGTGCAGCTTGTACTCGTTGATCTCTCTTCTCAAATGCGTCCGTTGCCTTTGCTGCGGTGCCAAAAAAGAGGGGATTTTGAGCGTATCCTTCGGGATTGAACAGATAAACCCCATTATCTGGATCTGCTTCAGTATTGGTGGTCCAGGACGGTTTGCTCTTAATTACGCCATCCTCAAGTGTGACACATATGACATTCTCCCCGTTCTTTCTTTTAGTATTTGCCTGAGTTTTATAAAATTCTCGTGCTGTTTTGACTGCGATTTCTAGATTTGCCCATTTTGGCTCTTTTTTTTGTTTTTCGTTATCTTTGGCAGATTCTTCTAAAAATGTGTCAATTGTTTCAGCAGAAATTTCTTGATGATCCAATTGCTTGAGTACTTCTCTTGCATGATCGGGGACAAGAGGGACTTCGTCATAGAATGGTTTGGCATTTTTATAGAGCGCATCTTCTGTGAGAATAGTTAGGAAGCCATCGAAGATATCTACATTAGCTTCTGCTAAATTGCGGGTAATACTATCTTCAGTCGTTGCTGCTTTATCTCTCCAAACTGATGAAACATCTTGTAGATATTCTGAAACACGTTCTACATCTTGAGGGACGATCGCATTTTTTTGTCCTATGATATTAAGTGTCGACTCACGGACAGAGTTGAGTCCTTCAATGGATTTTGCTTCTGTTTTGCGATCTTTCATGTCAGCTTCTCTCATGTCAAGAAAAGAGAGAAGAGTATAAAGCGTTGCTGGTTCTTGTTTTTCTCGCAGTTCTGCGAGAATAAGACTTGTACGAGGGTTTTCTTTTTCCCACTGGCTTTTCTCAGGGCTTTTGCCCTTTTCGGCCATTTGTGAATCTCGTTCTGATAATGCTACTTGTTCGCCTTCTGACATACTCTTTTATCCTATCGTAAATACCTTGTTTTAATCAAGCTTTCAAAGATGCTATAATGACTTTATGCTACTTACGATTATCGTTTTTCTCCTTATTTTGACTGTTTTGGTCCTCATTCATGAAGCTGGGCATTATTTTGTGGCAAAGAAATTTGGCATAAAGGTTGAAGAATTTGGATTTGGATTTCCGTTAACTCCTGCCTTATGGCAAAAGAAAAAAGGAGAGACGATTTATTCATTTTATCCAGTATTGATCGGTGGATTTGTGAAATTGTATGGTGAAGATGATGCAGGTGGAGGCAAATTAAGCAGCAAAGAACAAGCTGTAAAAAAGGAAGACGAGCATCGAGCATTTTATTCACGATCTCTAGCTCAGAGAATTAGTGTTGTTGTAGCAGGAGTTATCATGAACACCATTCTTGCCGTTGTAATTTATTATGTTTTCCTTTTTATGGGCAACTTCCATACACAACTTCCTCTCATCGGCACACACAGATTTTTTGGAGTTGATCAATCAGTCACAACACAAGTGGTCATAAGTGAAGTTGAAAAAAATTCTCCAGCCGATAAAGCAGGATTGACGCCATTTTCTACCATTCAATCAGTTAACGGCAAACCTATCCCAGAACTCAATACATTTGCAAAAGTGGTCAAAGAAAATGCAGGGCTCCCAATTACAATTGTATGGCAAGATGAAAAGACTCAAAAAAATCATACTGCAATTGTTATCCCTAGGCTTCATCCACCCAAAAATCAGGGAGCGCTCGGTGTCGCGTTTTATCCAGTAAAAACAGTTAATCTCTCATATGACACTCCTATGCAAAAACTTTTTTCAGGATTTGTTCACCCAGCAAATTTGATGGCCTACAATTTTGATGCGCTTGGATATCTGATCCATGTCTCTGTTCAGGAAAAAAACTTTGCTCCTGTCAGTGAAGGTGTTTCAGGACCCGTAGGTATTGGCTATGTTGTTGGGTCAATTATCCAGATACCAAATGCAAATGAGCGGATCATGCAGCTTCTCAATCTTATCGGGCTTCTCTCAATTTCACTAGCTTTCTTCAATGTTCTTCCAATTCCAGGTCTCGATGGGGGACGATTATTATTTTTGGTGATTGAAGCAATCTCCCACAAGAAAGTAAATCCCAAAGTTGAAGGGTATATCCACGCAGTAGGGATGGCATTCTTGTTGGTACTGTTGCTTCTCGTCACAGTCAAAGATATCAACCAATTTTTCCTTCACTAGCCACATTCTTGACTTTAGTTTTTCGATCTGTTTGACTTTATAGGAAGGGTATTTTATGGTAACTGATGAGTTAAAAGACGTTATTAGAGAAAAATTCCGAGTAGGGAAAAGACGAACTGAAATCAAGGAAGAACTTTTGTATGAAGGATACCCTGAAGAGGATATTGAAATCGCAATTTCTCAAATTCAGCGTGATGTCATCAAACAATTACCTGGAATTTCTTCGTTTTATCGACTTTTGGAATATTTTGAAACGAAATCCACTCTTTCTACAGCAAAAATGACAGTACTGTTGATGGGTACCTGTGTAGCTGTACTTATTTTGTTGGCAGCATCATTATATTTAGTCTTTGATCCTCTGGGCACACATTCAACTGCCAGAGATGCAGAACGTCAGTCCGATACAGCAAAGTTACAAACTGCCCTTGGATATTACTACCAGCAGCATCAGGAATATCCGAATTCCTTGGGTCAATTAGTTCCAGTCTTTCTTTCAGCGCTTCCACGTGACCCTCAGACAGGAGCAGGATATTCGTATAAGCCTTTGAATAACAATAGTAACTATCAATTATGTACACAGTATGAATTGCAGTCTCAGCAATGCGTTAACGCGCTTCAAGACACATTAGAGATCCCTGTAGTCGCAACAGACACACCTGTTCCTCCTTTTGTCCCAGAGAGCGTATCAGGCTCTCCATCATCCAGTTCTGGACAAACTACCAATTCAGTAGTACATTAGTAAGTATGTTTCAGGATTATCTCAACAAATACGGAGTTCACTACCACTCCAATCAAGGAGTTACCGTATGCAACGTCTCAGATCTTGAAGCAGGTACCCAACTTGCTAAGAAATTTCTTTACGAAATTGTTGACAAGAATTCTGTATTGTATCTTTCAGGTGGACGCATGCAAAGATTATATGAATTATTTGCGAAAGAAGAAACAATTTTACCAGGTGCTGTAGGATTGATTGATGAGAGATATGGAGAGCCGATGCATGAGAATAGTAATGAAAAAATGATTGCAGAAACAAAATTTATAAAATATTTGACATTTCTCGATATCCCTTTTTATCCAATCTTGCAACATGGGAAAAGTAGAGAAGAGTCAGCTGTAGTCTATGATGAAAAAGTACGATCACTACAGTCGACATTTCGAAAACATATTGGCATTATAGGTATTGGGCCGGATGGACACACATCAAGCATTATTCCAAACCGTTCAGACTTCCACAATCCATGGTTTGATGCAGATCACCAGCATTTATTTGTTTCTGACTTCAATGATCCCAATAGTCATTACAAAGAGCGAGTGGGCATGACATTTCTTGGCTTATCGATGCTTGATTGTCTCATCATTCTTGCTTTTGGAGAGAGCAAACAAGCGATGTTTGAGGCGATGTTCTCAGATGGAAAAGAAGAAGACATCCCAGCCAGATTTTTCAAGAGAGCTGATATTGCCTCCAAAACATTACTGATTACTGATCAGGAAGTATAGCATAGCAGTTATACAGAAAGCCCTTATAATTTTTTTAGCTTTGGATTATAATAAGGTTTATGACCTCACCATTTGTTATCGTTATTTTCGGCGCGACTGGCGATCTCGCTCAGCATAAATTGCTTCCGGCATTGTATTCACTCTATAAAAATAATTTACTTGGTGATAAATTTTATATTGTTGGATTTGCGAGGCGTGAATTTAGTGATGAAGAATATCGCCAGATGATATCCTCTGAGCTTCACAAAGGAAATGAATCAGAATGGAAAGAGTTTGAGAAAAATGTATACTACCAGCAGGGAATGTTTGATGAAGAGAGAGGCTACAATGACTTGATTAAGAAGTTAAATGGCTTTGATAATGAAATTGGTGCATGCATCACACGATTGTTTTATCTAGCAACGCCACCTGATAATTACGAAACAATCCTCACATATCTTGAAAGCACCAAATTATCGGAAGGTTGTGGCCAAGGTTCTGAGAAGTGGACAAGACTTGCGATAGAGAAGCCATTTGGAAAAGATTTGGATACTGCCAGACATTTAGATATGCGTCTTGCAAAAATTTTTGAAGAACGACAAATTTATCGAGTTGATCATTATCTTGGCAAAGAAACAATGCAAAATATGATTGCCTTCCGCTTTGCCAACAGCATCTTTGAGCCAATTTGGAATAAAGAACATATTGATCACATCCAGATTACATGGGCAGAAGCAGAAGGTGTACGAACACATGGAAGAACATTTGATGGTTTGGGTATGCTTCGTGATGTCGGACAAAATCATCTTCTTCAGATGCTTGCAACTGTAGCAATGGAGCAACCCAAAGATTTCTCCAAAGAAGAAGTCCGTGAAGCACGGGCAAATGCTATAAAAGCAATCCGTTGTCCCAAAGATGAGGAAGTAAAAGACCTTGTTGTCCGTGGTCAATATAATGATTACAGGAGTGAAAAAAATGTAGATCCTGATTCCCAATCAGAGACTTTTTTTGCAGCAAAATTATACGTCGATACGCCTCGTTTCTCAGATGTACCGTTCTATATCCGAGCTGGGAAGAAAATGGAAGAAGAGAAGATGGAAATAAAAGTCGTCTTTAAACAAACCTGTCACATCTTATTCAAAGAATACGGTTGTCCTGAAGTCGGCAATGTTTTAACGATCCGAATTCAGCCTGATGAAGGGATAACACTTCGAGTAATTGCAAAAAAACCAGGCAATACATTGAGTTTGGATACTGTTGATATGAAGTTCTCTTATCATCAATCGTTTGGTGGACGTGGAGCAGATGCGTATGAAAAAATTCTTCTTGATATCTTGATGGGCGATCAGATGCTTTTCAATCGCTCAGATGAACTTGATAGCTCATGGCATTTGATATCAACGATTCTTCACGCCTGGGAAAAAGATCGTGAAGATATCTCCACTTACGAATCAGGAGGAACAGGTCCTGATGCTGCCAATGCTCTTATTGAAAAAGATGGAAGAAAGTGGTTATAATGACTAGAGAGAGAGTTTCCAATTCCTATTTGATCCCCAATAATTCGTTCCTCATAGACGTTGAATAGATGAAGATTGGCTAGAAATTGAGAATTGGAGAGAGGGCATAGTATGCAAATTGCGATTCTTGGAATGGGGAAGATGGGCCGGAATATAGCCGAAAAGTTAATGACTGAGGGTCATAAAGTCGTTGTTTGGAATCGTTCCAGTGAAATCCTCGACAAGATGCGTATTGATAAAGCCTCATTTATTGTTGATCAGAAATTAACAATTGTCCACTCGATAGCTGAACTTAAAAGCGTCTTGATCAAACCACGTGTCATATGGATAATGTTGCCAGCAGGAGATGCAACAGATGCGACACTTCAAGAACTTCAGCTCAACGTGGTCGACCAGAACGATATTGTCATCGATGGAGGTAATTCCCAGTATGAACATACAGAAGAAACATATCGAGATTTCCAAAGTAAAGGAATAAAATTTTTGGGGATTGGTGTTTCGGGTGGAATCCATGGACTTGAGAATGGATATCCGTTGATGGTCGGCGGCGATAAGTCAGCATATGATTATATAAAGCCAATTCTCGATAGCTTGGCACGCCCCAATGGTGGGCATAATTATTTCGGTACAGGTGGTGCAGGACATTTCGTCAAGATGGTCCACAATGGTATTGAATATGGAATGATGCAGGCAATCGCTGAAGGTTTTGGTATTCTTGCAAAGAGTGATTATAAGATAAATTTAGTAACAGCAGGTAACAATTGGCAACGTGGAGGTATTGTCGCGAGTTTTTTGGTGTATACAACAGTGTTGGCGCTTATTAAGGACCACAATTTAGACCAATTTGATGGCTACATTGATACCACAGGCGAGGCGGAGTGGACAGTTCTTACAGCAGAAACACTAGGAGTGCCTATCCCCGTCATTAAGGAAGCCTTAGCCTTTCGTAAGAAATCCCAATATGATAAAGGTGTTCAGGAGACATTTGTGGCAAAATTGGTGGCTGCCATGCGACATGAATTTGGTGGACATGAGATTCATAAAGATACTCCTGAAGAAAAAAAACAGCCTCAAAAATAATGTTGAAATATCTAAAATAGTTGTGTACACTGTTTAGTGAAATATTATGGCAAGTCCAGATGTAATGAATAGGCCGAGGCCTAGACTAAAATTGGGAGTTGAAGGAAGGCAAGCAGTTGCTCCAGTAGGAAGGGAGGTTGCTAGAATTACTGGTATTCATGGTATAGATCAACGTGTAGAGCCAGTGCTGCCGACGAGAGCAGTAAAAGAAATTACTGTAGCAAGTCTTGGTGACCTTACTGGTAGAGGTATAAAGACTATTGGATCGGTAGATTCGGTAGATACCGATTACTGTTCTGAGGGTGGTAGCTGTGATGGCAGCTGTGATTGTGGAACACGGATACATTCTGCTGTATGTTGTAAAGCATAGAGGTTTTGAAATAATTCATACTAACTGATAAGCTGCGTGATTACTATTAAAGTTTGACAAATCTTCATCGTTTCTATACAATAAGTTCGTATAAAGCGTTAGCAGTTTGGCTTCCTCCCAAACAAGTTTCATTTTTTGAATACGCTGATTGCGCTAAGCAATACGGAAAGTCTGACCGTAAAATAAGAAAACTGAAATCTCTGTTTAGTTTAAAAAACAGAAAGAGCCAGTTAGTAAGATCTCAGCAACGATGTTGAGATAAAACAAGGTGGTACCGTCCTGAAAGGGGCCCTTGTAAGTTTCCAAGAATATCTTGGGGATTTGCAAGGGCTTTTTTTTATGGGACATAACAAGTTTGTTCCATCATAATAAGCGCTAGCTTAGCTATTTATGAGAGTATGAAAATAATAACTGTTGAATCATTACAAGAAATTATTCGTCGTCACGGATTTGCTCATTTTATGCTGAGCCTTATTCTCGGTCTCAAACGAGATTTTTCGCGCTGGGAAACATTTACCAATATACCTCGTCCTGCGATGCATGTCCCTGGTGGAGTTCTCGAGCTTATGCCGATTTGCGATAACGAAAAGTATTATTCGTTTAAATATGTTAATTGCCATCCCAAAAATCCGAGGATTGGAAAACAGACAGTAATTGCAACTGGGCAACTTTCAGAGATAAGTACTGGCTATCCATTGATTTTTAGTGAGATGACTCTTTTGACAGCGTTTCGGACTGCTGCAACATCAGCATTGGCAACAGATCTGATGAGCAGGAAGGACTCACATGTCCTTGCAATTATCGGCACAGGTGCACAAAGTGAATTTCAAATAGAAGGAATACAACTCATTCGTACAATTACAGAGGTTCGCTATTTTGATATTGATAAAAAAGCAATGGATAAATTTGCAAAGCATATGAGTAAGAAGAATTTCAAACTCACAAGGTGTTCAAGTGCAAAAGAAGCGGTGAAGGGAGCAGATATCGTCACTGTCTGTACTGCTTGTAAGGCGAATGTCTCTGTATTGAAAAACGCATGGGTTACTAAAGGAATGCACATCAATGCAATTGGAGGAGATACAGTTGGAAAGACAGAACTTGAAGTAAGTATTTTGGACAGGTGTCGGATTGTGGTTGAATATTTTGATCAAGCTTTCATTGAAGGAGAAATTCAACAGCTCACGAGAGAAAAAGCACAAAAATTAATTTGTGCACAGATGCATGAGCTTGTTACTGGCTATAAAAAGGTACGGAGAAATAAGGATGATATCACACTTTTTGATGCTGTTGGTATTGCGATGGAAGACTATACAGCTCTTAGACTTACTTATGAACTGGTAAAAGAGTACGGTATTGGCCAAGAGGTTAACATAACACCTATTGTTACCGATCCAAAAGATCTTATGGGAACACTCCAAATAACGAAAGCAGAACAGGTAGAACGTGGTATACTAACAGTATGAAATATTCAAAATTATTTGTAAGCACTCTTAAAAATGCGCCCAAAGACGCAGATACTGTCAATCATCGTTTGTTGACGCAAGCAGGATTCGTTGATCAATTGATGGCCGGGGTCTACAGTTATTTACCTTTAGGTTTACGCGTCTTAAATAAGATAGAACAAATTGTTCGCGAAGAAATGAATGCAATTGATGGACAAGAAGTTCTTATGCCGATTCTTCATCCCAAAGCAATTTGGCAGACCACAGGCGGATGGGATAGTATTGACGTGTTGTTTAAGATTAATTCACGTACAGAAAAAGAATACGCGCTTGGACAAAGTGAAGAAGAAGTTGTGACACCACTTGTCATGAAGCATGTTAATTCATATCATGATCTTCCCCAAGCTGTCTATCAAATTCACTGGAAATTCCGTGATGAACTACGTGCCAAATCTGGAATTTTGCGTGGCAGGGAATTTCTTATGAAAGATATGTATAGTTTCCACGAGAATCAGGAGGATTTTGATAGATTCTATGAAGTTGTAAAAAAAGCATATTTAAAGATTTACAAACGTCTCGGACTTATTGCTAAAGTAACCGAGGCATCAGGTGGGAATTTTACCAAAAAGATCTCATATGAATTTATGGTGCTGACTGATGCAGGAGAAGATGATATTTTGTACTGTGATGCTTGTGATTTTTGCGCAAATGTTGAGATTACAGAAGCAAAAGAAGGAGATTCTTGTCCAAAATGTAAAAAATCGGAATTAAAAAAAGCTCGTGCATCTGAAGCAGGAAATGTATTTGATCTGGGACAAAAATATTCAAAAGATTTTGATTTGAGTTTCGTTGGTCGAGATGGAAAACCTCAGTATGCGGTCATGGGATGTTATGGAATTGGGATATCTCGTGCTATGGGAATTCTTGTCGAGAAGCATCATGATGATCGGGGGATTATTTGGCCTGAATCAGTCGCGCCATTTCAAGTTCATCTGATTTCTTTGAAAGAAAATGAAAAAGCAGATAACGTTTATAAAGAGCTTGTAGATGCAGGAATTGAAGTTCTCTATGATGACAGAGAAGACATAGCTGCTGGTGCAAAATTTGCAGATGCTGATCTTATCGGAATTCCTGTGAGACTAGTCGTTTCAGCAAAATCAGGAGACAAGATTGAATTTAAAAAGAGAACTGAAAAAGATGCAGAACTTATTACACTAGAAGAAATTCTTAAACGCTTCAAAAAATAATCTAGAAAGAAAGTGAAAATGGAAGCGGGAGATGGAAAATTACCATCCAGAAAACTGTATAAACCGCGAAGAAAATAACAGCTCCAACAATATAAAGAACTCTGAGAAGTGGTGATGTCTCATGTTGTGCTGATTGATTAACTGCTGCAGGTGATGGGAGAGGCTGTGCAAATTGTTCCGGTGATGGATTTGCTTGTGGGACACTAAGTCCTTCAGGTGAATAAGGAGTTATCGGCGTTGGATCAGATGGCTGTTCAAAAGGTGAAGGAGCTGCCTGTTGGGAAGGATCGGTAGTGACAGGAGAGGGATTTGAAAAAAATGATGCATTTGAAGGTGCAGTAGCCATATCAGGAGCAGATGTAGATAGGAGTGAGCTCGTATCTGTTTGCATAGAATTGATTGTGGGGCCGGTGCCTGGATTTGGACCAGTATCTGCTTGATTCATCGTTGGCCCAAGAGGAGAAGGTCCGAGTTGGTTAGGATCTGTACCTGGATCAAATGTCGTCTGTGGAGAAGCAGAAAGAGCAGGATCCGTTGGTGGTGGAGTGCCTGCATTTTGATTTGTGTTATTTGAATTGTCGTTCGTTGTAGTTCCCATAACGCGTGCGTATGTTTCTTTTAGTTTGGGGTCGAGATGATCAAATGATTTAGTTGGATCCATAAAAGTCCCTCTTATCATCTTCATAGATTTGAGGTTGTTTGTCAAGTCTTGATGTCATGAAGGAATCAATATCGCATAGGCAATAGCTTCCCTAATTTGTTGGATTATTTTTTCTCTAACGAGCTCTTCTTTATTTGTATTTTTTGCTTCATAAAGAGTAAGGATGGTCTCAATTACTGTTGAAGTAGTTTGTGTTTTTGTAAATTCATTGAGCACGAGATAACAGAATTGACTTACTTCTAGTTCTTCAACGCCTGTGGACATAACTCGTAAAAGAAATATGGTCTCTAACGGATGCGCACTAATAAAAAAAGTGACCTCAGGTGAAAGAAGAAACTTTTTTTTAAGGAGCTTATCATTTGGCAATTGTGAGTACTGTTCACTGTTACTAAATTGGATTACTTCCTGAATGAATAATAGTCCATTACTTTTAGTCTCTAGTCTCAATTCTAGTTTTCTGCGTTCTAGATGAAAATAATTGCTGAGGATATCGCTTTGTTCCTTAGGAAGTGTTTGTATAAGATCGCTAACAAATTCTATAAAGGCTGTAGGTTCTTTTTTTTGAGAAGTGCTTCTAAAATAAGCGGTAAATTTTCTCGTAGCAAATTTCTCCAAATGTTCAATTGTGCGTGGAAAGATGTTGGACATAAGTAATTTTTTGAGATCGGGGAGTGAATATTGATGTACTATAGTCTTTTTATCCGTACTGTTAATTTTAGGTGCAAGAATTGAGGTAGTTGCCATAGGATCAGTAACTCGTAAAAAGAAATATCCAATTCCCGCAATACCATTAAACAGACTTAGATCTTCAATGTTAATACCAAGGCCTGAAGGATACATCCCAGTGCGTTTTTTTTGCTCAATGGCACTATCTGCAACTTTTTGAGCCAATACTAAGTCTTCCTTGTTATTAAAAGCAATAAATTTTTCTATAAAAATGTCTGCATTTCCGCCGTCTCCATGACAAAGAGTAAAACTTCCTGTATGTGTGTGTTGTGTTTTTTTGTTAGAATTTTTTACATCTGTTGAGTAAGGTGAATTTTTAAGTAATTGATTGGCACGAATTCTGGACAAGCCAATTCCTGCCGCACCGTGGCACCAGGCATTCATATTTTTTTCTTGTAAGAACATATCAAGATTACCTTGTTTGAACTTTGTTTTAGCTTCTTGTATTGTCGTTTGATCATACATTGCTATTCTATAGTCGGGCCAATTATTTTTATCCTTATTAAAATACTGATTTTCATATGCAAACGCTTGTTCTGCTATATAAAAGTAGGCAGGATTTTTGAAGTAATGTCCCAACTCCAAAAAAACAAAGCCAATTCCCGAAGTGCCGTGGGAAAATCCGCATAAGGGATGAATTGCATGTGCACTTGTATCCCAGAACAGTCCATTTTTTGCATAAGTCGCTTTTTTTAAAAGTTGCTCTTCATATTTTTCGATATATTTAAGAAGCCATTCTTCGTGAGTTGCATCATAAAGATGTAAAAGTACGAGAAGTGCTCCAGAACTTCCATTAATAAATTCGTGAATGGTATACGGTGATTCAATAAACGCAAGGCTTCCTTTTGCGAGAGAAAGTGCTTTGGTGAGGTATATTTTTTTCTTTGTAAGTTCATATAATTTGAGATATGTATAACTTACTCCTAGTCTTCCACTAACAAAGGCATAATGTGTAGTCGGATTTTTTTCACAATACCAATCTACCCAGTCCATTGCTTTTTTAACGATCTCCAAATATTTTTTTTCTTTGGTATGCCGAAATAATTCTATAAAGAAAAGCGTAATTCCGGATGTGCCACTATATAAACTTTCTGAAGCTTCCCAGTTGAAAGAACTATTTTTTGAATCCAGAGTTGCAGTCTTCCAGAAAATTCCATGGGAGTCTTTTTCAGCAGATTTTAAAAGCTGCTCTCCGATAGTGATAGCTTCTTGTAAATAGTTATTTTTCATATTCAAGTGCTTGTTTTATTATATATGCGATATATGGTTCGTCAGGATTATATATCCCTAGTCGATTGTTACTCATATGAATATAGCTTTCATAAAAGTACCATAAAGGATTTGGTTTGTGAGTATTGTGAGGATCAACAGGGTGTAGTTGGTTTTCTTTATACGCTTTTTTGAGTTCATTTCCGATGTCAGTTATTCCGTAAATCCATTCATTAAACCAACCTTTATCAAATACCACAGTTTGATTTAGCATCTGCCATATGTTTGAGAGATAGGGGAGAAGAGCGTCCTTATGTTTTTCCAATGCTTTTTCAAATTCTGATTTGTTTCCAGTGCCTGAAAGATGATCAAAGAATAGAATCGCTTCTTTTTTGTCAATGCCAACAGCATGTGCAAAGCTAAGAGACAACTGTAATGCAGTCCCAAGTGAGCTATCGTACGTATATTGCTCTCGTTCTTCAAGAATGGAGAGTGTAGTAATTGATGATAATTCGAAAAATTTTTCAGCAATCAATATACCATTTTCCCCTCCATAACGATCCCATTCCCGGTCATATCGTACAAAACGGCTTTTGGGAAAAGAGGACTGCAGAAGAGGCTTAACAGTATCTTCAAGAATTTTTTTATCACCTTTAAATCTCAAACGAATATGAGGTCCTTTGCTATCATGATATCTGATAAAGAAAAAGTGCTCAGCAAGCTTTTTTTCCATGACGCTTTTTATAATTGGTAGAACTTTTTCTACAAGAAGTTCGTCTGCCTGATTTTTATAGTAGATATAACAGGCGAGCCAAATTTGATTTTTTTGTAATTGGTTCATAATCATCGCATTATACTCTTCTAGTATTTTATTGACAATGTAAATGATCGGATAAGGATATTCTTATTGAAAACATTTCTTCGATTAAAAGTACATTTTTTTCTGTAGTTCTGATGTTTGCATAAGGGAAACGTGAGGCATGCCTCATAGTAAATGAATATTGTAGCAAATTCTTTGACTTTTGACCATGATAAAAGCTATACTTAGCTCATGATCCGCCTTATGGTAGTTATGGCGAGATTAGCTTTGAATTATGAAGATAGTTGTAACACATATGTCACCAGATTGGGATGCTATCACATCGGTTTGGTTGATTAAAAAATATCTGAGTGGTTGGCAAGATGCCGAAGTGAAATTTGTCCCGGCTGGACAACGATTGAACGGAAAAGAAGTCTCGACATGGGAAGGAGATCCAATTGAAAAAATTGGTGATGATGAGGTTATTCATGTTGATACTGGTCTTGGTCCACTTGATCATCATCAGACTCAAGACACCTCTGTCTGTGGTGCATCACGCACGTGGGATTATATACAATCTTTTTTTGAGCAGGCTCACGATCATGTGACTGATGACCACAAAGAAGCAATTTCACGAATTGTAAAAGTAGTCGTGGCAATAGATCACTTTAAAGAAGTCTTTTGGCATGATGCCGCTGCGGATCATTATGAATTCTCACTTCTTGGAGCACTCGAAGGGCTCAAATACGAGAAGCCTGGACAAGATGCTCATTACCTTGCGTTTGGGATAGTTTGTCTTAATGCATTGACTGCAGCATTTGAAAATCGCATTTGGGCGGAGCGCGAAATCAAAGAGAAAGGTATACCATTTGAAACAACGTTTGGTAAAGGGATGGGTTTTGAGACAATCAATGATACAGTATTGAAATTGGCACAAAAAATGGGTTATGTCCTAGTCGTCCGTAAAGATCCAAGAAAGGGCTATATCAGGATTAAAACTCTCCCTGATCAAAAAGATAAAAAAGGAATTGATTTAACTCCTGTCTACAACCAACTTAGCAAGATGGATCCGACGGCAACATGGTTTCTGCATGTCTCAAAAAAGATGCTTCTTAACGGAACTCCCAAAAATCCCAAAATGGTACCGACCAAATTGAGTTTGAAAGAAATAATTAAAGTGCTTGAAAAAATGTAATATGAAAGATTGTCTCTTTTGCAAACTTGTTAATAAAGAAATTCCTGCACTCGTTGTCTATGAAGACGATGAGACAATTTCTTTCATGGAACTTACTCCGTCAGCACCTGGTCATGTGATGGTAATTCTCAAAAAGCACGGCAACAATATCCTTGAATATTCACAAGAAGAGTTAGGAAAGCTCATGAGTAGTGTCCAGAACATAACTAAAAAAATTGAAAAAGCGCTTGAAACAGATTCGATTACCATTGGCATCAATCACAAAGAACGCCGTGGCGTCCCTCATCTGCATGTGCATCTCATCCCTCGATGGGAGAATGACAACGGGGGAGTTATCCAATCAGTTGTTAAAAATACTCCTAAAGAGAGTAGGGAAGTCATTGCAGAAAAAATTCAGAAAGCTTAGATATCATGAGATAATGGTATATGTCAGTAGAAAGTAAAGGAGGAATAAATAGTCTAAAAACACCTCACCGTGGAGTTATTATAGAACTCACAAGACTCAGTGGAGTATCTATACAACCTATAAATGGGCGGGATGTAATATCTCGTAAAGAAACTGATTGTCCTGTGGCAACAGTTTGTACAGGAAAATGTTGTAACTAACTTCGTTTTTTTAAATTTACGATTGTAGGATTATACTTATTTTCTACCAGATTTCTTCAGAACTTTATCATAGTCTTCTTTATTTCCATATGCTGCAAATTTATCCTGATATGCGAATGCTGGGTTATTAGGCTGATTTTTATGTTTAATTCCACACCAATAATATTCTGTGCGATGACCAATTTCTGCCAAGTACGCAAAGACTCCATTTGCATAACTACAATATGCGCAGTTGATTTTATCTATTGTACTAAGATACGAAAGTTTCTCACGGTCGAAATTGATATAATCTCGCAATTTGACTCGTTCAATTCCATACAATCGGAAAGAGACAGCTTGATAAAAAAATATAGTTATATGAACTAAGAAAATTGGAATTATCATTCCCCAAATGAAGGGAATAGAGAGAATGTGAGGAATCGTTTTGTTATCTTTCATAACGATTATTGAATGATTATACAATTAACTCTTCCCTTTTTCCAGGGATATAAACTATAGTGATTTACTTATTATCCAATTTGGGGTAAAATAGGGATCAACAAAGGGGGTGTTCTTTTTTTATGGTACATGTTAAAAAATTACCAGGACAATCAGATGATCAAGTTATCCGGAACTTTTCAAAAAAAGTTATGGATGCTGGAATCGTACAAGAGGCAAAGCGCCGCAAGTTTTATCTCAAACCTTCACTTGCTAAAAAGTTGAAGAAAAAGTTAAAGCAAGAAGAGGCTGCACGAGTTAAGCTGTTCTAAAAGAGTGAATGAATAAACCGCGGATTCTCATTTATGTTGAAAGCAGATACAAAGTTAATCGCAAACGAATAAAATCTGCGGTTGAATTTGTGCTCGAAGAGCAAAATATTCAAACTCCTGTCGAAGTTTCAATCGCAATTATTGGCGATCGGAAAATGAAAGAGCTTAACAAGAAGTACCGCAACAAAGAAGGGACTGCAAATATTCTTGAATTCCCACTTAATGAAGGTGAACAGACAAAATTGCCAACTGATATTACTAGACTTGGAGATATCGTCATATCATATCCAATGGTAATTAAAGAAGCTTCAGAACAAGAGATGATGGTTGATGATCGAGTTGAAGAACTTGTCCAACATGGGATGCTGCATCTTTTGGGCTTGCATCATGAGTAGTGTGGTCCATTGACCAACGATTCAATTCTTGCTTTAATAGGGGATACCTTTATGCCAGATTCACTTCCAGTACTTAAAAAAAAGCTTTTGTCTCATCCGTACGTTCAAAAATCTAAAAAAATCATTGAAGATAACGTCTGTCATCCCAACGAGTCTCTCTATCATCATTTGACTACAACTTCCCAGCGTGCAGAAAACGCAACAAAAGGGGAATTTATAACTGATTCGGGAGCAAAGAAACAGTTTGAAATGTCTATGAATAACGAGGTACATGGCATGAAGTATAGAGAAATTGCTATAGTTGTAGCATTATTGCATGATATCGGCAAGATCCTTGTATACAACGAAAATGGAAAGCAATTTCCCCTTAACGAATCCCAAAAAGATGGGACAACTCATGCACCTGGACATGAATATTGGGGGTCCACAATTGCTCCAACAATACTTTCTGATGTGGGAGTTGAAGAAGAATTAGCTCTGTTTATTGCAAAATTAATTGGACTTCATGGGCTCTTATTATTTCCAAATTTTGATAGAAGTAAAACAGTTCAGGAGAATATATCACTTGTAAAAACTTTAGGACAAGAATATGAAAAAGAAATTTTATTCAATACATATGCTGATGTCGCGCTTTGTCCTATTTTTAAAGATTGGTTAGCAATGATTGAGCATATGTTCAACACGAGAGAATTTTATGTAAAAAGAGAATATGTAGTTATCTAATATGGTTTTTTATCGAAAATATCGCCCACAAATAATTGATGATCTTGATAGTACTTCTGTTCGTGAAACACTTGCCGCTGTACTTAGTAACGATGTTCCACATGCGTTTCTTTTTACCGGACCAAAAGGCCTTGGTAAGACCTCAACTGCTAGGATAGTTGCCAAAGTTGTTAACTGTACAACTGACAAAAGTAAAAGAAAAAATGGAATTGAGCCTTGTGATGTGTGTGATGCATGTACTTCAATAAAGAATGGTACCAACATCGATATCCTTGAGATTGACGCTGCATCCAATCGTGGAATTGATGAAATACGAGAACTCAAAGAAAAAATTCGTCTCGCTCCGGTTCTGGCATTTCGTAAAGTTTATATTATTGATGAAGTACATATGCTGACAACTGAGGCATTTAATGCACTTCTTAAAACCCTTGAGGAGCCTCCAGCGCATGCGATGTTTATCCTTTGTACAACAGAATCCCACAAAGTTCCTGAAACAATTGTTTCAAGGTGCTTTCAAATTGTCTTTAAAAAAGCGACAAACGAAGAGTTGATCAGGTCTCTTCAAAGAATTGTTACTGGTGAGAAATTAGATGTTGGAGAGAATGTCCTTAAAGAGGTTGCCAACATGGCTGATGGGGGATTTCGTGATGCTGCCAAAATGATTGAAGAACTTTCATTATTTGCCAAGGAAGGAAAAATAACTCAAGAATCTCTTGAGAAATCGCATAAAGTTACCAAAATTCCGCTTCAAGTGACGGCACTTCTGACAGCACTTAAAGAGAATAATATCCAAGCAGGTCTTGAAATTATTCAAGAATTGGTGGCTGAGGGAATCGATTTGAAATTTTTTATCTCACAAGTGATCGCAGAGTTGCATGCTCTATTGCTTGCGACGTTGAATATTGAAAGTTCAAAAAATGTGACAACTCAAAGTCTCAAACTTCAACCAACTGAAATAAAAATGTTTATTATGCTTATGACCAATGCCTATCAAGAAATGAAAAATGCAGTTTTACCTCAACTTCCACTTGAGCTTGCTGTTATTGAATGGTGTGAGATGAGAGAAAATCCTCAAGCACAAAATAGTGCTCCTTCATCACCAAGCAAAAGTTACGTCGCAGAAATAACAGAGGTTTCTGTTGATTCACTTCGTCGCCAAGTTGGTGCAATGCAAAAAATGAAAGCACTTTATGGAGAACCTCCGCTCACAAAACAGAAAGTAACTGATGATGAGTCAATTGTCCCAACGTCAGTTGAGCTTATGCATACAAGTGGAGATGGCACAGTGACCAAAGAATGGCTTGATGCCTTTTGGCGAAACCTTATTGTAGAAGTTAAGAAGCACAATCATACTGTTGCCGGAGTGCTGCGTGGGTGTGTTATCAAAAGCTTTGCAGATCAGAAATTGGTAATTCAAACATCATACAAATTTCATAAAGAGCGGCTTGAAGATATGAAAAATTTTGATTCGCTTATGAAAGGAGCTAAATTGCTGACTGGAAAAGATATCCAAATTACGGTAGAATTGAAGAAATAGTTTAATGATATCTTGAAGTGGGAAGTGAGACTTTATTGATTTTGAAAATTTGATGTTTTGATATCTTGAATTCAAATAGTCAAGATTTCAAGAAATTCATTATCAAAAGTATCACATTTCACACATCAAGAATTCTATAATATAGGAGGTGATTTATTATGGCATTTAATCCATTTGGACAATTAGGAGAACTTAAAAAAATGCGTGATCAAGCTATGGCTATGCAACGCGAACTACAATCTGAAATTGTAGAAGTAAGTAAACGCGGTGTGTATGTCAAAATCAGCGGTGATCAAAAGGTAATTGAAATTAAAGCAAACGAAAAATCAGATGATGATATTCGTGAAGCAGTCAACGAGGCGATCAAGAAGTCTCAAGAAATTGCAGCAAAAAAGATGCAATCAATGATGGGTGGCGCCGGCGGACTTGCTGGAATGCTCGGCGGAGGGAAATAGTTATCATATATAGGCTTATTCTTATTATTCCACACGTCAAAAAGATCTAACTCCATTTTGCTTCTAAAAAGAAGTTTTTGGTGCTATAATATGGGATATTATGGCAGGAATTACTGAACGCACGCAGCATCCTGAATTACCTTCAAATGCTCCATTTCATATTCTTACAGAACGTGAAAGGTGGGTTCCAGTAACGGATCGAACAGATATACGAGTTCTACGAACATTTGCTGCTGTTATTAATCCTGTTTTTAAAAATGCAAGAGCAGGTTCTTATTTACTTCTTGATGAAGCAGCTTTAGTTTGTCACCAGTTACGAATGGAAGATAGAGCTGAAAGACCTGAAGTTCCCAACATTAATATACTGCTGGAAAGAGATATCAGTGGTAGAACAATGATAAGAATTGGGAGAGCCTTTCATGAATTAGGTCTTCCTGGTTCTGAAATTACTGTCCATGAGGCTGATCGCGAAACTCCACATGGATATGAATATGAAAATACTGGTTTGAGACTTGAGGCAGATGGTTTTCCTCCAATAAATATTGTTGATCAGTTGAAGGTATCTCTGCCTCCCTCAGCAACTGAAAATGGAGATCTTTACAATGTTACAGTTGAGCTTCCAACAAAAGGGTCTGATATTTTCGGACAATATCATGATCTTGATATAAAAGATTTCCGTTCGGGTAAAGGTAAAGATGAAGCATCTATAGCTGTTTGTACGCCGTATCTTATACGCATGTTAAAAGTGATACGCGCGGGTGATCAAGACCTAAGAGACTTAGAGATTCTTGCAAGAATGGGGTATTTTGATGGAGTCCCGACGCTTCTTCCGACGGGGGATGAATATGATCGTCTTCGTCAGAATAGTATCGAAGTAGATAGTCAAAGAACAGATGCTGATGGATTGGCATCGCTGGACGCTTTAAAAAGCGAAGTGCATATAACTTTTTCAGGGAAGCAAGGATATTATAATTTGTTGAGGGAAGGTGCATTGCCTGAAGAGCTAGAAGGCTCACCTTCGGAAGGTGCAGGAGCGGGAAGTAAGATAGACGAGTGGGTAGTCAATAGAGATAGATTTGACAGAGGAGCTTTTCCTCATCGAGACTATCACGTGATCCCTGAAGGAATGACATCCGCAGCAGAGCATAACAGAAAGCATGCTGAGACGTGGGTGGCTATGGCAGATGAATATGAAGGAGGAGGAGAAAAGTTTTGGCTAGATCTCTTGACTGTAAGCGTACAAAGTTATACCAGAAGACACCATATAAATATCGCTCCACGATATTTAGAGAATTTTTTGCTCAATGATTTAACGAAAGGTTATCATGCACAACATCACACTGGTAACATAGTTGTGCAAACAAGAGAAATTGTGGATGCAATCCAGGCAACAGCACCTGCGCTAATGTCAGAAAAACGCAAAAATACAGCAATTGCATCTGCTGCTGCTCACGATGTAATTATGGCAGGAGTACTTGTAGAGGAAGATATTATTTTTGGTAATGAAACAATTACTAGAGTAAAGCGAAATCAAGTTAGGGGAGATCAAGAGGGAGGTAATGAGTTTGAAAGCGCAAAAGTAGCTCAATATTATATGCAATTTGTTAATACTCTTTATGAAGCACAAGGTAGAGAACCGATTTTTGATCCGGAAGCAGGGTTTGAAAATGTTTTGGCAACATTACCGGTTAAAAGATCTGGTGAAACAATTGAGCAGATGGTTTTTTCATCAAGTATGCAAAGACCTGATATACAGGCTATATTACTCGCAGATATAGGAGCAGAAAATGGTATGGCTAACGGACGTCAAGGGGTGAGAACTTTATTACAGAATAGTTGGGGAATAATCATGGAAGAAGAACCGGAAGTTAAGGCTGCATTTTATGGTTATAAAATAAGTATGAATGTACAAGGAGGTATAGATTTTGAACATACTAGGGAATTTAGTGATACTGAAAAGGAGCGGCTAGCAAAAATAATAAAAGCACGTATGCTTGGTCAACAAAATTTTAATAATGATAGACGAAGCACAAGAGGGAATCCTAAAATACATCAACAAATTAGCCAGATGGATCCACGCATTCAGGAAGCAGTTACAGAAATATTTCAACCTGATAGTAGAGATAGTATAGAAGCAATAGCGCAATTAAATTTTTATTATGAGCATCTTCAGGAATTATCATATGATGACTTGATTATAGAGGCGTCTCGTTTTGGTCATCCTACAGACCAATTTGAAGGAAAGCATCAGATAGAAGAAGATATGCCGCTCTATATGATAACACCAATTGCTGCCTGAGAGAATTTTGTTTTTTCTTCTCTAATTTAGTACAATAAGGCTTACTCTATGGCAGGTGAAGATTTCATTTTATTGACAGGAAGGTCCAATCCTGATCTTGCGACATCTATCAGTAAGATTTTAAACGTTGAAGTAACTTGTCCTATCAGTAGTTTTGCTGATGGGGAAGTAAGAGTACGGATCAAGCCAAACATCAGACGCCGCAAAGTATTTCTTATCCAACCAACATCCTCTCCTGTGAATGATTATATTATGGAGCTCATCCTTATGGCGGATGCTGCCAAAAGAGCGTCTGCATCTGAAATTACCGCAGTTGTGCCTTATTTTGGCTATCAACGCCAGGACAGAAAAGAGCTTTCGCGTGTACCAATCAGTGCTGCAGTTGTTTCGTCGATGCTCGTCAATGCAGGAATTGATCGAATTGTGACAGTTGATATCCATTCTGAACATATGGAAGGATCAATTAGAGAGCCCTGGGATAAT
>DATIIS010000043.1:0-7970 GCA_035479415.1 Saccharimonadales bacterium (SeqCode) | reverse complement strand
TTGGATATACAATTATATTTGGAACAAAGCCTCTTTATACATTAATAAAAACATTTAAAAAGAAGCATAGTCAAATTAAATTTATTTCCCTTATACATACCTCAAAAAAATTTTTATCCCAAAGACATATATTTATAGCGTTTGCTTTATTTGCAATAACTACAGTGATTCTTTATTACAAACCTCAAGTAAATTCATTTGAGAAGCCTGAAATCAGCTATCCGCCTGCAAATTGGAAAATTAGCTACCAAAATTCGATGTCCAAAGACGATGGAGAATGGGCTAATCAAAATTATAATGCAAGTGGAAGCGCGACATTTTGGGATGACATATATATGCTTAGCGCTGAAAATAATTCTTACTATTCAGTTAATACTTCAAATGACTATAAAGACTTTGCGTATCAAGTGCAAATGATAACAGCCAATGGTGGCAGTTCAGGCATTATTTTTCGTGCCACAATAAATCCCGATGGTAATTATAATTATTATTATTTTTGGATCGACTCTAAGGGAAACTATGGTTTTCAAATTTATAAAGACGGGAATTATTTAAATACCTTACGAGGAGGATATACTCCCATGATTAATCAAGGACGTTATGAGCCAAATACACTAGCCGTTCTTGCGCAAAAAAATGTTTTTAAGCTTTATATAAATAAGCAACTTATTGATACAGTTACCGACAATGAAAATATTAATACTCATGGACGTATAGGTATGCGAGCCGGTGTGAGTGCTGGTAATGATTATACAAGCATATATTATAGTAAAGTTATTGTCTGGACTCCACAGTAATCAATTTCTTCAAAAAGTTTTTATATTATTAATATTTTGCTGTCTATCTCTATTGTATTTTAGGCTTTAAGTACCGATGGGGAGAATTGAACTCCCAACCTTTCCCTTAGGACGGGACTGCTCTATCCGTTGAGCTACATCGGCATCTCTCGTCCCCCCATTGAGCTGAGGAGACTAGTTAGTCTAGCTTGTCATCGTATTTTCAGACTAGCTCCGTTGTATTTTACCAGAAAGCGACGTAAAATAGCTAAATTAACGGGGTGTGGTGCGTCGGTATCAAGCGCGCCGGTATACGGAGACTAGGTCAACGGTAGACCGTTTGGTTCGGGACCGAGAGGTACTGGGTTCGACTCCCAGGTCTCCGACATCGTCGGGGACAGTAAGGGCGCTGGTTCGAATCCACTACCTCGACAGTTATGTCTCCTCGGAAGAAGGAGATACAGTCTCTTCATTAGACGCATTAAGATATCTATCTCTGAGAAACTCAGTGAAGGCAAGCATCTCTGTCCTTCTCGCTAATAATATTGTTGCTGCTTCTTCAGAAGTACGATTTGAAGTGCTTGTGATCTCTTGATGAAAATGTTCTGCAATATCTCCACAGACAACTGTCCATCGACCATCATTCTTTAATTGACCTGCTTGAATTCTTAGGTCTTCCGAAATATCTCTCTCTTGATAAAATGCATGGAGTAATCCTTCTAACTGATGCGCCATAGGGTCTGTTTTTCCTTCCCACTGTTTATATGCTTCTGTCGAATCGTTATTCCATGTCTCTTTTAATGCATCACTAAAAGCTTTAGAATCTTGATCTACTATTTCATTTTCAGGGATGCCACGTTCACGAAGAATCCTTTTGTAAGTTTCTTCTTGACCAACTTGCGTAAAAATAAGCGTATTAGGAGCACCAATATCCACCCAAGGAGTTAGTAAGTCATGTTCAAAATCAACAGCACCTTCTGATGAAGCTAGGGTATTTATTCCATGCATCTCAAAAGCAACAACAGTCTCTGTCATCCCTTCTACAAGATCAGGAATTCTTTCTTCTAATTCACGCCTTTTTGCATCCCAAACAGCTTGCTTTCTTTGTAGAGGTGTTGGCTCTCCTCCAGATCTTTGTTCAGGCGGAGAAGCTGCTTTTTGAGGGAGTCTATCTTTATCTGTTGTCCCATTTTCTGAAAATGGCTCTGTCATGAGTATATTTTAACTCCTTTTTGTCCTTTTTGCTTGAGAGTCTTCACGATATAGTATAATCACTTACTATGAATCGACGTGAAATACTTCACTTTCTTGCTCTTCGAACACTTGGTAATTTTTTATTGCTCGTAGCATTCTACGGAGTGTTTATGACCTTTGGGCCTGCACTTGGATACGAATTCCAATATCGGGTGATTGAATTACGGCATATCCATTTTGCAATTGCTGCAGTTGACAATAAAAAGGTCCTTACTCCATCCAAAATTTCAGATGATAAGCAATCACAACAGCCTTCACCTCTTTCCAAAGGACCAAGTTTTGCTGATATTCTCTCAGGTAACCAAAACCAAATTTTGACACCTATTGACCCATTGTTTAGTATTTTGATACCAAAATTAGGAATTGATGAGAAGGTGGTCGCCAATGTCGATCCCAATGACCCCAATGCCTATCTTCCAGTTCTTCAACATGCAATTGCTCATGCCAAAGGATCTGTTTTCCCGGGGGATTTTGGCACAACCTATCTCTTTGCCCATTCAACAGATAATTGGTGGGATGTAGGACGTTACAATGCCGTATTTTATACGCTGAGCAACTTGTCCGTTGGAGATGAAATAGATGTCTTTTATAACAACAGAAGATATACCTATACTGTCACACAACAACTTATCTCATCTCCAGAAGATGTAACTCTTTTGACGAGTGAGCATAGCGGGCCATCCAAATTGGTACTTCAAACGTGTTGGCCGCCAGGGACGAGTTTCAAAAGGCTGTATGTCATTGCGGCTCCGAAGAAAATGTAAGGTTATTTAAGTCCAATAGAGTAGAGCGTTGGCGGAAGACTTGTACTATTGAGATTGGTGAGGATGACGATCTTTGATCCATCCGGCCAAGGGAAAACATAATGTTCCACAAACGGTCCTGCATAAAGTGTTGTCATATTTGATCCGTCATCTTCAACGACGTTGATCTTCTTGTCATTAACATAGAGAAGATGTGATGAATCAGGTAGCCAAGTGAGCGGTACTGTGCATTCAGTAAACTCGTCACAGTTACATGTTTGATCATTAATTGTACAGATTTTATCTACTGCCTCAAGAATCCTTGTGTTGTAATCTTCAGTCATGTCATAGGCATAGATTGCGCCTTTCTCGAGGTTGCGCTGCTCATATAGATAATTGTCTCCAATCAAGCGAGGTTTCTGAAAGACTGGCATTGTTGCTGACTCAGATGCTTGATAAAGAATCTTATTATCATCAGGTGACCATGATAGAATGCGGAAATTTTGTTTTGCAAATTTTTGAATCGCTGGCTTAAGCGACTTAACCTGTGCAGCTTGTTTATCTTTCCTTTGTTGTTGCCAAAGCGTAATGGTGTTTTGATAAATTGCTGTAATATCTTGTGGAGTCTGATTGAACGAATTTGCATTCAACAGATAGTAGGTGGGTGAGCTGCCAGGAGTCTCAATGATACTAGCAAGAAGCTGTGTTCCATCAGGTGACCAAGCAATCTTTGCTTGAGAAAATTTATCTGTTGTGTCATCAACTACTTGTTTGGTGCTGCTTTGTCCTGCGAGAATCGGGAAACTTCGAGATGTCATATCATAGACATAAATTCCATTTATATGTGCAGAATTTGAAGCGATATTAAATGCCAGCTTTGTTCCTGTCGGATCCATGATGGCTGATTGAATACCAAATGTTGAGATGCTTTGAAGACTGGGTGCCTGAGGATAGAGTGTTGCTGTCGCATTTGAAACAACTTCGTCTTTGATCTCAAAATCCTTTTTCCATGGCAGATAGCCATCTTTAACAATAGTAACATTGTATTTACCAGGAGTTAGATTCAAACTATTATTGGTCGCAGTCGTTAGATGACCATCAATGAAGACTTGTGCGCCTGTTGGGTCACTTGACGTATTGAGAATACCAGTATGTGTAACAGTCGGCTGTCCATGCTGAACAAATAATCGATATCCTTTACCATACATAATAACAAGAACTGTGGTAAGGATAATCAAGAGAAGTACTCCAAGTGAAACAAAGATTTGCTTTTTTACTGACTTTTGTTGTGGTTCGTCTTTGTGGACTTCCTCTACTGGAGTCTGATCAGGCGCTTTTTTCATACTATGATTATTATACGAGTTTCGCAAAAAGGAAGCAATTATAATTTTTATACTTTTTTGTTACATTAGCCCTTGCATCTCATGCCATCATTGTTGTAATCTAACTACAAGCGTAAAAATCTCAAAATGATGCAGATAGTACATAATATGATATGGTAATTTTACTTTTTTGTCTTGGTTTTTTACTAAATTTTTATGTTTAATTTTACTCTCCCTTCCACCAAACGCATAGGAATTGATCTTGGTACTGCCAATACACTCGTTTATGTCGTCGGACAAGGAATCGTCCTCAATGAACCAACCGTTGTAGCAGTGACAGCTGAAGAAAATCGTGTGGTTGCGGTGGGACATGAAGCCAAAGATATGCTTGGACGCACTCCTGGCAACGTAACTGCTCTTCGCCCACTTCGCGATGGAGTAGTGGCTGACTACACAATAACTGAAGCTATGCTGTCATACTTTATCGATAAAGTTTGTGGCAAACGACACTTTGTGAAGCCTGAGGTTATGGTCTGCATCCCATCAGGGGTAACTCAAGTTGAGCGCAGAGCTGTTCTTGATGCGACTATGTCTGCAGGCGCAAAGATCGCATATTTGATTGATGAACCATTGGCTGCTGCGATTGGAGCAAAAATACCTATAGCGCAAGCGGCAGGGCATATGATTGTCAATATCGGAGGTGGCTCAACTGAATCCGCTGTGATCTCACTTGGTGGAGTAGTAGTTCACAGTTCTGTTCGTGTTGCAGGAAATAAAATTGACGAGGCAATAATATCCTATATCAAGAGGAAGTTTAACCTTATGATTGGTGAAACGACAGCTGAAATGATCAAGATTGAGATCGGTAATGCTGTGCCAAGCGAGGACAAAAAGAATTATAAGTCCATGGAGGTTCGAGGCCGTGATACCATAACAGGTTTGCCACGAACGGTGGTCTTGGATGAAGCTCAGATTAATGAGGCTATAAAACCAATACTTTTAGAGATTGTCAAAGGCGTTAAGGAAGTGCTAGAACAGTGCCCGCCAGAGCTTGCAGCAGATATTATAGACAAAGGAATAGTTATGTCAGGCGGAACTTCACTTCTCACCAACTTTGATACTCTTATGACACAGCTAACAGGCGTGCCGTGTCATAATGCAGAGGATTCCTTGCTTTGTGTGGCTCGAGGCACAGGAGTCGCGATGGAAAACATTGAACTATATAAGAGAAGTATCAATAGAAAGTAATTCATTTAGTCCTGTAGATCTTTTGATCAGCAGAGTAAAATACAAAGGAAAAAGGGATAGAGTAGAGCAGTCTTTATAAAAATAAACTTTACATAGCAAATTTCAAAAGAAAGAAAAAGGTACTCGTATTGATTGAGGCTAGTAAATTTTTGCAGAAGCTAAAAAATGAGCACAATAATAGCTATGAGCATATATTTTTATAGAAAAAAAGTACCAATATATTCAAATATAGTATAATAGAGAGCATGTTAGACACAATTAGAATCCTCGGAGTTACAATAACGAATGAAGAGATGGATGATATCCTGGAATATTTTTATTCTGAGATAAAAAAATCCAAAACTAAGCTTTTTATAACAACTCCCAACCCCGAAATGCTCGTTTATGCACATAGGCATTCAGTCTATAAAGACAAGCTAAATAGCTCATCAATTGCATTACCAGATGGTGTTGGGCTTTTTTTTGCAAGTGGACTTTTAGGAAAAGCATTGAAAGAGAGAATTCCTGGAGTGGATTTTATAGAAAAGCTTTGTAAAGAATCGATAGATAAGCCTTTGTCCATGGGATTTTTGGGAGCAAAACCTGGCATAGCAGAGCAGGCAGCCAAGCGCTTACTG
This sequence comes from Saccharimonadales bacterium (SeqCode), assembly GCA_035479415.1. Lineage (GTDB taxonomy): Bacteria > Patescibacteriota > Microgenomatia > Levybacterales > UBA12049 > JACDET01. The sequence goes on along the minus strand of DATIIS010000043.1, from coordinate 2,010 downwards.
AAGAGATACCCATATCTTGATATACGATTTGTAGCTTCAGAATGGGACGAGTCAGGATTTGCATGGAATAAGAAGAAGAATGATAAACACCTTGATATCTTATTTGTTGCCTTTGGTGTGCCTAAGCAAGAGGAATGGATATACGCCAATCTGCCTTCATTACCTGTTAAGGCAGCAATGGGAGTGGGTGGATCTCTCGATTTCTTGAGTGGCAATGTCAGAAGAGCGCCATTTTTGATAAGGCTTTTAGGACTGGAATGGTTGTTCAGACTTATCACTCAACCATGGAGATGGAAAAGACAATTGGCATTACTAACGTTTATAAAATTGGTTTTAGCTAAAAAGGATAATTGATGCATTTATATCCACTTTTATCTATATAAAAACCTTTTTTCACGTACCGCATATTGATTCTGCTAGATTTATCAGTCTAAACTTGCATTATTGAATTATTTTATCTCTTTTTGAGAAAAGGTTGGCGATTATTGGTCTACTGTGTTCCTTTTGTGCCAGTATGGTATTTAAACTCTTGCAATTAGTAATTATAGAGGTATAAACTAAAAATGTATAAACTAAATTGGTCTAAACGAGATATACTTCAGATATGACAGAAAAAAAAGAATCTACACACAAAACGGAAGTAAAAGAAGCTCCTCAATTTGCACCTCTGCATGATCTTATTGAGGGCTCATGGCTGCTTTTTCAAACTACAGCATTAAGCTTTTTGAAATTGGCAGCATTTACGCTTGGGTTTTTCCTCTTAGGGACGATTATATTGAGTATTATTTTTATTGGACTCGCATTTGTTATTGGGCCATCTCATATAAATCTCTACGCTATGTCTCCGGCTAATTATTTCTTGCTTGCTGTTGCGCTTATCATTGGCATCCTTTATGTAATTTGGATCTTGTTGGTGGTTACTGTTTCTTCAATTATTAGTATTTTTATTTTGCAAGGTAAAGATGCATCCTCAATAACAGCGCTTATTGGACAAAGTAAGCCTTATATACTTCCATATATTATAACAATGGTATTAAGTAGTGTATTGATCCTTGGAGGGATTATGCTCTTTTTCATCCCTGGATTGTTCATCGCTGTCTTTTTTGTCTTCGTTCTTTATGAAATAGTCATTGAGAAGCAATCAGGGGTCGCGGCGCTTTCACGAAGTTATATCATGGTCAAGAATCATTTTTGGGATGTAGTTTGGAGATTGTTTATTCTTGAAGTGACATATTTGATTATTTCATCCTTATTCAATCATCTTGCAGGGACAGATTGGCTCTTGAGACTTGTACAATTTCTTTTTTCAGTGTTCTGGACATGGTACTTCAGGGCCTATGTCTATACGTTGTATACTGAAGTGAGAAAAAGAACGATATTCCCACAAAAGATCTCAATTACATGGATATGGGTTGTCTCTTTAGTAGGATGGGTGATCGCAATCCTTTTGTCTTTTGCAATTGTCAGCAATTTCTCTCACAGGAATACATTGATGCATCACATGCGTCATGATCATACCTATCAAGTGTCTCGAGGAAAGTCAGTTTAGAGTTACGAGAGAACCAGTCCAATCGCTCCATGAATGCTGCTATCTTTAATGTTTTTAATAGTAATTTCTTTTGATGAGATGCCGAGTGCTTCAATCTGATTCATAAGGCTCTCATGATAATGCCAGCCATCCCACATAAGGCCGCCTTCTGCGATAATAGTAAAATTGCGAGGCTTATCTTTAAATTCATAGAGCGCGACAATGGCAGCACCTATATATGATGCAGATTGGTCAAGAACTACACGCGCCAATCTTTTTGCAGATTCGTTGTGATAGGCATGAGCGATGGCACTTAGTTCCTGGCCGGTAAAAACAGGGGATGTTATGATGTTGAGTTCTTCAGCCCAGAGGTTGAAAATTTTTGCCAGATACATTCCTGAGATATTCTTTTCAAATAGTTTTTTGCCAGGATTCTTGGTATCCTTATCTAACTTCTGGAATATTTTTGATAAGGGGAATTT